>JANXTM010000333.1 GCA_025352405.1 Polaromonas sp. | reverse complement strand
CGCCCGCAAATCCAGAAGGTCTACGGGACAGCCCACCACCTCAGCCAATTGGCTGGCAAGTTCCCACAACTGCAGGGGTGGTGCATAAGCAGGCACCAGAACAGCCAGGTCCAGATCACTGCCCGGGTTAGCCGTGCTGCTGATGCGGCTGCCAAAGGCATAAATCGCCAACAAGTCTGGCCATGCGGCGCCCAGCATGCGCACTACTGCGCCATTTTTTTCAAGTGCGGTTTCTATTCGCCGTTCAAGCGCCGCTTCGGCTGCGTGCGTGGGGTGCTGTGATGTCATACAAGGACAGAGTTTATAGAGGTCAGCAGGCTAAACTTTGCTTTATGTGGGCTTGATCAGCCCGGCGCGCTAGCCGCCCGCATGCCATCGTCGGGCCAGCGGTAAGCGAGCACTGACGCCAGCGGGTAGCTGTGTTCCCGCACGGCATCCAGCTGGTTGCCCCCAAACAGGAAAATGCTTGTCTCGTCAGCCCTCAGAAAAAACGACACATGGCCTTTCCAGCTTTCGGGGTCGTCGCGGTATAGCACCACCACGCATCCGGGGGTGGGCGCCTCAAGCGGCTGGCCCCATTGCAGCCAGGAGCGTGCCAGCGCAGAGCCGGTGCCCGCTATGCCGACGCGAGAAAAAGTCCAGTTGACGAATGAAGAACACCACGACGCTTTGTCGTCGTAACCACGCAGATTGGTCAGGTCGTGGTATTCGGTGATGCGCGGGTTGCTCTGGCCCGCCGGGAAAGTTTTAACGCCGGACTCAGAGCGGGCAACCAAAAGCCAGGGGGGAAGGGCTTGCATGGGATTGAATCGGTTTGTAGATGTGGGGTTGACCACCAGGATCCCTAGCCGCCGGGCCAGGGCAGCTTGCCATCTGCATCCATGTGCGTCAAATACACCCGCAAGTCAAACTCGTACTGGTGGTACTGTGGCTCCATGTAGGTACAGAGTTTGTAAAAATCCTTGTCGTGCTCCTTTTCCTTGATGTGTGCCAACTCGTGCACGGTGATCATGCGCAAGAACTCGTCGGGCACCTCCTTGAACAACGACGATACACGGATTTCGCGCTTGGCTTTAAGCTTGTTGCCCTGCACGCGCGAGATTTGGGTGTGGGTGCCCAGTGCGTGGGTAATCACTTGCAGGCGGTTGTCAAAAGCCACTTTTGACAGAGGCTCCGAGCTGCGCAAAAATTCGTTTTTAAGCGCCATGACGTAGTCGTACAGGGCCTTGTCGGTGCGCACGGCGTGGGCACGCGGGTACTTCTTCAAAAGCATGTCGCCGAGCTTGCCCTGGGCTTGCAACTGTTGCACCTGTGATTGCAGAGTGTCGGGGTAGGCGCTTAGATATTTCAATGGATTGGTTTTTCGTATTTGATGCCTGATGCACAGCTGTCAGTGGCTGTAATCGTAGCGATATTAGGCGAGTGCTACCGCTGCTTTGGATGGCATGGTTAATTACTAAAAATGTTGGATTACAAGTTATAACAACATTGGGCGTATGATCAATTTGTATACAGAATACAAAATAACCATCAACAACCACCATTGGAGACAAATATGAAACTGAAGCAACTTATTGCCACCAAAAGTGCTACAGCACTTTTGCTTTTAGCTATTGCCGGCAGTACGCTAGCGCAGGGGCTGCCCACGGCAAAACCCGAAGCCGTGGGGATGTCGTCAAATAAATTGCAGGCCTTGAAAGCGGCGCTGCAAGCCGAAGTGGACCAGGGTAAATTTCCCGGTGCCATCGTGATGATTGCGCGCAACGGCAAGCTCGTTTTTTCTGAAGCGGTGGGCCAACTGGATAAGGCCACCGGCAAGCCGCTGACCAAAGACGCCATCTTTCGCATCTACTCGATGACCAAGCCGCTGGCATCCGTCGCTGCCATGATGTTGGTTGAAGACGGGAAGATTCAATTGGCCGATCCGATCTCAAAATATTTGCCTGAATTCACAAAAATGGGCGTGAGTGTTGTGCAAACCGATGCGTCGGGAGCCACGACATACTCGGTCGTACCGGCAGCCAAACCCATCACCGTTCAAGATTTGCTGCGACACACATCGGGACTGGTCTACGGTGAGCTCACGCGTAATCCGGTGATCAAGCAGGCCTATATTGATGCTGGCGTCTACCAAATTGATGGCACTGACTATGACCACCGCAAAGTAAGCGCAGCGCAAGAAGTCACGGGCATTGCCAAAGCACCGCTGTCAACACAGCCCGGCAGCACGTGGGAATACAGTATGTCGGTGGATATTTTGGGCCGGGTGGTGGAAGCCGCCAGTGGCAAACCTCTGGCTGTATTTTTGGATGACCGGCTGTTCAAACCTTTGAAGATGGTCGATACCGGTTTCAAGATCCCTCAGAAAGATTTGAGCCGCATGGCCCAGCCTTTGGCCATTGATCCGGCGACTGGCCAGCCTAACAAGTTGCTGGACGTCACGATTGAACCGGGCAACGCATCAGGCGGTGCGGGCGGTGTGTCTACCGCTGCTGATTACATGCGTTTTGCCGTGATGCTACAACGCGGCGGCGAACTTGATGGTCGTCGGGTTCTGAGCCCAACAACCGTCAGCTTGATGACATCCGATCATTTGGGCAGCAAGGTCGCGGCACCCCTTAGCCCAGGTGAGTTGCTGATGGGTGTGCCCGGCTACACCTTTGGCCTTGGGTTTATGGTCAGGCAAGGCCCTGGTATCGCAGGTGTGCCGGGTTCCGAAGGCGAGTACATGTGGGCGGGTGCTGCGGGTACTTTCTTTTGGGTAGACCCGAAGCAAAACCTGGCGGTGGTCATGATGTCGCAATCACCTGGCCCCAGCCGTCCCGGCTATCGCCGCTTGATCAAGCAACTGGTTTACGCTGCGATTGAAAAGTAAACCGCGAAAAATTCTGTTGGTCGCCGATTACGCAGACCGTCCGGCAGCAGCGACTGGAGCGGGGCGGGGCTTCCAACCTAAGTCTATTGGCTATTAAAATAGTAGCATATAGCGCCCGATTTTATTGGGCTAAACGCCTTAAGTAGGCTTTTTTTGGCGTTCTAAAAGCGTGGACTTTTACACCTCGCGGCGCAGTGCAGGAAACAAAATCACATCACGAATGCTGGGGCTGTCGGTCAGCAGCATCATCAAGCGGTCTATACCCACACCACAGCCGCCGGTTGGCGGCATGCCGTATTCAAGCGCGCGGATGAAGTCGT
This sequence comes from Polaromonas sp., assembly GCA_025352405.1. Classification (GTDB taxonomy): domain Bacteria; phylum Pseudomonadota; class Gammaproteobacteria; order Burkholderiales; family Burkholderiaceae_C; genus Polaromonas. Next base: position 131 of record JANXTM010000333.1, on the reverse strand, counting down.
GGTCATAGAACATGGCTTCGTCGTCACCGCTGTCTTTTGCGGCAACCTGGGCGTTGAAGCGGGCGGCTTGCTCTTCGGCGTCGTTCAATTCGCTGAAACCGTTGCCGAATTCGCGGCCCGTGATGTAAAGC
>JANXTM010000315.1 GCA_025352405.1 Polaromonas sp. | reverse complement strand
GCGGGCAGCACCCGGTATGACCTTGGGCCAGCGGCTTTAAAGTTAGGGCTGGCTTCTCTTTCACGACTTGACAGCGTGAAGCTCGCACGCCAGCGCATGGCACCCCTGATGGAGCAGGTAAGCCAGACGCTGGCGCTCGCCGTTTGGGGCAACCAGGGGCCAACCATCGTGCACTGGGAAGAGTCACCCCAGCCCGTCACCGTTAACCTGCGCCTGGGCGACGTGATGCCACTGCTGTCCTCGGCCACGGGTTTGTGTTTTGCCGCGTTTATGAGTGCGCGCACTACGGCCCACCCCAACCGCGCCCAACCTACCCCTGCCGATAGTCGCCTGACCCATCTGCTCCAGGAAGCGCTGGCAGAACAGCAAAAACTGGCGCGCCAAGATGTGCCGGACACTCTGGCGGCGGTCAACGCCCTGCTGGCCGATGTGCGTAGCCGGGGCATAGCCAGAGCCGTCAACACCTTGCTGCCGGGCGTGGCGGGCTTTTGTGCGCCGGTGTTTGATGCCGATGGCCATCTCGTGCTGGGCATGGTGGCGCTGGGTTCGCTCGCCACGTTTGACCCGGCCTGGGACGGTGCCGTGGCCACGCCGCTCCAGGCCGCGGCGGCCCAGCTATCGGGCGAGCTGGGGTTTGTAGCCGCATGACAGCCGTCGCCATGTCTTTTGGGAGTCGCTCAGGTGGCGCGCCATGGCGCCCCCTGGCCGGGCTGACCCTGTTGGTTTTCGCTGCTCACCTGCTGATTTTGCAGTCATCCCCCGACCGCATGGGCCCCCGGGCAGACAAAGAAACCACCAGGGTGTTCACCACCCGCAGCATTGCCCCAGAACCGGTCGTACAGCCCGCGCCGCGTGCTCCTGCTGCGCCAGTCATTGTCCAAGCGCTCACCCCGCAAAAATCAGTATCAAAAAAGCCTCTTACGCAGGTAATACGGGAACCTAACGCTACTGATTTTGTAGCAATCACAGCGCTTGAAAATGCCGCTTCCGAACCAGCCGGGACTCCCGCCGCCAGCACACCCGTCAACAGCACCCCTACCGTTGCAGCCGTCAGCGCAGCGCCCCAGACGGAGGCCCCCGTAGCCGCGCTACAACCCAACCCGGCCCCGCCCGCGAGTGCCGCTGCGGCAAGCGCCAGCCCTACGCCCACCGTGGTCACGGCCGTCAGCCTGCCGGGTTCGGCCCGGCTGCAATACAAGGTGCTGGGTACATCCAAAGGACTCAATTACTTCGCTGACTCCGAACTGAACTGGGGCATCACCGGTGACCACTACGAGGCCACCATGAAAGTCAGCGCCCTGTTTGTCGGATCGCGCAGCATGACCAGCCGTGGCGCTGTCACGCCCACCGGGCTGGCACCCAGCCGTTTTGCCGACAAGTACAAAAGCGAGTTGGCTGCGCATTTTGATGCCGACAAGGGCAAGGTCACCTTCAGCGCCAACACGCCCGATGTGCCGTGGATGGCGGGCGCGCAAGACCGGGTCAGTGTGTTTTTGCAACTCGGTGGCATGCTGGCCGCCGGGCCGGGCGGCGCAGGAGGGGCCGTGCCAGCGGACTTTGCCGTGGGCAGCAGCATCACGGTTTATACCGTCGGCCCGCGGGATGCCGATACCTGGACGTTTCTGGTTGAAGCCGACGAGCAGCTCAGTTTGCCAGGCGGCGACATGGCAACGCTGAAGCTGACGCGCAAACCCAGACGCGAGTACGACCAGAAAGTAGAGGTCTGGTATGCACCTTCACTGGGCTTTTTGCCGGTACGCAACCGGATTACCCAGGCCAATGGCGACTTTGTAGACCAGCAGCTTAAAGCTGTCATCCGGCCCTGACACAGCGGGTTCAAGCCAGCGACAATGGGCAAGACATCAAAAAGTTTTCCAAGGCCCCCAATTCGTGCCATTTTTGCTGCTTCATCAGGCATTCAAACGGGGGTTGTTACCCTTATTCTGGACAGTTTATGGAAACCATCTTGAAGTTGACACCATCGTTGCCAGTTGATACTGAAGAACCAAGGACAACAATTTCCATGCACATGCTTTATGACTCTGAATCTTTTGTGGTGGTGCAGATTCACGCCAACGCGCCCGAGGAGTCAGCGCCAGTGCCCACCATTCCCCAACTCCCCCGCAATGGCTTCGAGATTGTGGACAAGCGCTCGGGCAAAGAGGTCTATCTGGATGGCTCCTGGGCCGAAATGTTTCAGTTGCGCCTGAGCGCGTGGGCCCAGAACACCCCGACCCAGCAAGAAATTGAAGACACGCTGGAGAGCTACAGCGGCCTGGCGACCACGCCTATTTCATTGCACTGAGCCCGGCATTAGCCGGTGGCGCTGTTGTCCGCGTAGAACCAGCGGTACATTGGCTCGGCCAGCAACAACACCGCCGCCAGCCGCGTGACGTGAAACGCCGTGACCACCGGCACCCCTAACTGCAGCACTTTGGCGGTGATCGACATTTCTGCAATGCCGCCGGGCGACGTGCCCAGCAAAATCGTGGCCCAGTGCAAATGCGTGAACTGGGCCATCGCCCATGCAAAAGCGGCGCACAGCACAATCATCACCAGCGTGGCCAGTGCCACCGACCCCAGCCAGCGCGGTGCCATATGCACAAAGCCCTTGGTAAAGCGCACGCCGAGGCTGACGCCAATCACCAGTTGCGCGGCATTTGTCAGCGCTTGGGGGATGCCTGAAAAAGTCACATCGTTGGCCGTCAACAGCAGCGACACCGTCAGCGCCCCAATGAACCACGGGTTGGTGCGCTTGAGTTTGACCATCGCCCAGCAGCCCGCCCCCGTCAACCCGGCCAACAGCGCCAGCCCCGGCCAATGCACCACGCGCACGCCCGGCAGCGTAGCGTCCAGACCGTGCAGGCCCGCCCACTGGAACCCGAATGGTATGGCCAGCGTCACCAGCAACACGCGCAGGCTGTGCGCGGAGGCGACCAGGTCGGTTTGCGCGCCATGGCGTTCGGCCATCAACGTCATTTCAGACGCCGCACCAATCGGCGCGGCAAAGTAGGTGGTGATGCGTGACAACCCGGCCACGTGAAACGGCCCCGGACCAAAGTGCACACGGTGCAGCCAGGCGCCAAAGCCCAGACCCAACACC
>JANXTM010000251.1 GCA_025352405.1 Polaromonas sp. | reverse complement strand
CAGCACCTGACGTGACACTGCTGCAAGATCTGGCACGCCGCGACCTTACTATTAATTCAATAGCAGCTAGCCCCCGTATTTCATGCCCGGAAAGCATTTTTGATACTGATTTTGAGGCCCTGGTTGACCCTTACGGCGGGCAGGCTGACCTCAGAGCGAAAGTCTTGCGCCATGTGACCGGCGCTTTCCGCGAAGACCCGGTGCGCATCCTGCGCGTGGCGCGTTTTGCGGCACGCTTTTCAGACTTCAGCGTGGCCCCCGAGACGATGCAGCTGATGCAGGACATGGTTTCCGACGGCGAGGTCGATGCGCTAGTGCCAGAACGTGTGTGGCAAGAATTGGCGCGCGGCCTGATGGAAGCCAAACCATCGCGCATGTTTGAGGTTCTGAAGGGTTGCGGTGCACTGCAAAAGTTGCTGCCCGAGGTAAACAGGCTCTGGGGCGTACCGCAGCGCGCTGACTACCACCCCGAGATTGATACAGGCATTCACCTGATGATGGTGCTGGACATGGCAGCGCGCTTGAATGCACCGCTGCCAGTTCGCTTTGCCTGCCTGACGCATGACCTGGGAAAAGGCACGACACCAGTCGACATCTTGCCGCGCCACATTGGCCACGAAGAGCGCAGCGCCAAGTTGCTCAAGGGCGTGAGTGAGCGGCTGCGCGTGCCGCTCGACTGCAAGGAGATAGCCGATGTGGTGGCACGCGAGCACGGCAATATTCACCGCAGCTCTGATTTCAGTGCGGCAGCCCTGGTCCGCCTGCTGGAGCGCTGTGACGCATTTCGCAAGCCACAACGCTTTGCTGACGTGTTGCTGGCCTGCGAGTGCGATGCGCGTGGAAGGCTGAATCTGCAGGAATCGGCTTATCCGCAGCGCCCGCATCTATTGAGCGTATTGACGGCAGCGCAGTCAGTGGTGACCAGTGTGATTGCGGGGGAGGCGCAAGCAGCCGGGCTGGCCGGCAAAAAGATTGGCGAGATGATTCATGCGGCGCGGGTCGCCGCGGTAGCGCATCAGACCCAGTGAGAAACAATGCTGGCAATCAGACTCAGCAAAATCGTGGTCGTCAGCGGAATGTAGCGCTCCTTACCAAACAGCTTGAAACGCAGGTCTCCTGGGAGTTTGCCAAAACCCAGTTTGTTTAAAAAGGGTGTGAGCGCGCTGATAAACACCAGCACCAGGAAAATAACGATCATCCAGCGAATCATGTTTTTTAAAGTGTGTGCATTCTGTCGCCGGCCGCAAAACCCATGGGCTGCCAGGCGGTCGTGTTTTTTGCGCCGAACGCGATGACTTTGAACAGCTCGCCCATCTCGTGTTCGTTGACCAGCTTTTGCACCATGGTCCGTTCGGAAATGCTGGCAGACGCCATGCCGTCCAGCAGCCCGCAGTTCAGTAAAAACCGCCCTTGCCCGGTGTAGCCCAGCACCTGCAAACCAGCGGCCTGCCCAGCCAGGGCGATGCCAGTGAAATTGATATGTGCGGTAATGTCTTTGCTGCCCACATCGCTCAGGGCGTCGGTATCTGCCTGGTGGCCGCGATGGCACATGACAGTGCCCATGCTGCGCTGCGGATGGTAGTACTCATGCTCGGGAAAACCGTAATCAACGAGGAAAATCGCGCCGGCCTCCAGCCGATCGGACAGCGTGCCAATAAAGCCTTCGGCCTGCGGGTGGATTTCAGTGACGTAGTCGTGCGCGCCTTCAGACTCAAACGGTGGCCGCGCATTGGTGGGTCGGTCTGCATACGTGAAACGGCCTTCATGCAAGGCCACGCCGCGCTCATGCCACACGCCCTCACCTTTGCTGCCAAGGCGCGCCAGCAATTTCACGGGCATGGCGTCCAGCACCTCATTGCCAAGCACCACCCCGTTCATTTTGTCTGGCAACGCGCTGACCCACTGCACCTTGCCCGCAAGCGCGCCCAAGGTCTCAAGGCGTGCCTGCTGCCGTTGCCGCAAGCTGCCAGATATGTCCACGATGGTGTAGCGCTCCAGCTGCGGCAGGGCCTGCAATACCTGCTCGGCCAACGCGCCCGACCCGGCACCAAACTCCCACACCTCACTGGTACCGCTTGCGCTCAAGGCCTGCGCGGCCTGGCGAGCCAGCGCCTGACCAAAACGCGGCGACATCTCGGGAGCCGTCACAAAATCGCTGCCGCTACCTTCCTGGTCCGGCTTGCCGCGGGCAGGCATTAAACCAAATTTTCGCAAGTCGCTGGCATAGTAGCCCAAATGTGGCGAGTAAAGCGCCATGTCCATAAAACGGTCAAAGCCCAGCCAGCCACCTTCATCGGCGATAGCCTGGGAAATTTGGGTCTGAAGAGGGGTCGTTAAACTAGCGGCGAGGGGCATCGGCTGAAAATTTCAAATAGTCAAGCTAGATTGTCCACGATTGCCCCCGGCCAAGCCCAACCAAAACACTCTTACCCATGCTGCAAACGCCGCCCTCCCCTGTTGTTCTTGTCACCGGCGCCGCCAAACGGCTGGGCCGCGAGATCGCGCTGGCCCTGGCCAAAGGCGGCTGGCAAGTGGCGGTGCACTACCGTGGCTCAGAGCATGACGCTATAAAAACTGTAGCTGATTGCGCCCGTCTTCATTGCCGCAGCGCCTCTTTTCAAGCTGATCTGGACGACGAGACCGATGTGCGCGCCCTGCTGCCGCGCGTGTTGGCGCACTTCGGCCAGATTGATGCGGTGGTCAACAGCGCCTCAACCTTTGAGCACGACAGTGCCGCCAGTTTCAGCTTTGCCGCCATGGAAAAGCACCTGCGCAGCAATACAGGCGCGGCCATTGTGCTGGCGCAGGCGCTGCATGCGCATGTGGCCGCCAGAGGGGCAACGGGTGCAGTGGTCAACCTGCTGGACCAGAAACTCTGGAACCAGAACCCCGACTTTTTCAGCTACACGCTGTCCAAAGCCGCCCTGGAAGCCGCAAACACCATGCTCGCCATGGCACTCGCGCCGCAGGTGCGTGTGGTCGGTGTGGCCCCGGGCCTGACGCTGACCAGCCACATGCTGAGCGCCGAACAGTTTGAAGCACTGCACAAACTGTCGCCACTGGGCAGGTCGTCCACCCCTGAAGATGTAGCGACCACCGTGAAATTTGCGCTTGAAAACCAGTCCATCACCGGCACCACGCTGCTGGTCGACGGCGGCCAGCACCTGATGAAATTCGAGCGCGACTTTTCGCTAATGCACGCTGCGCAGCCTGGCGCTTAAAAAACCTTTAAACGGACCACCATGTTCAACACCCGAGGCTCTCAATACTTGACACTCACCGGCCTGCGCTTTGACGCCAGCCTAGGTATTCTGGAGAGCGAAAAAACCGCGCCGCAACCGATCCAGGTCGACGCAGAGTTGAACCTGGGCACCCAGCCGCTGCTGCCCAGCGACGATGACATCAACCATGTGCTGGATTACCGCAAGGTGCGCCAGATCATCATCAGCGAATGCACATCAAACCACGTGAACCTGCTTGAAAGCCTGATCGGCAAGCTGGCACACCG
>JANXTM010000241.1 GCA_025352405.1 Polaromonas sp. | reverse complement strand
GTCCCGTGCGGTGGTCCCACACTTTCGCCAGCGCAGGACTGGAAATATCGTCTGCATCGGCTCGGTTGCGGCGCAGCGCGGCGGTGGCATCTTGGGTGGCCCCCATTATTCGGCCGCCAAGGGTGCGGTGCAGACGCTGGCAAAAGCGATGGCCCGAGAACTAGGGCCGGACGGCATTCGCGTCAACGCAATCGCCCCCGGCATGACAGACACCTCATTGCTGATCGGAAAAATTGACGCGGCTGGCAAACAACGGGTTGCTGAGAGCGTACCCCTAGGCCGTCTAGCGTTGCCGATAGACATCGCCAACGCCTGCGTTTACCTCGTGTCTGACATGTCGAGTTATGTCACGGGCATTGTTTTAGATGTAAGTGGCGGCATGCATATTCACTAGCGGCTTGCAGGCTTCGCGTTTGTTTTTTTGAACTGAAACGGCTGGAGTCCAGTTTTCCCGAATAACCAACGGTGGCGATACAGACAAACTTTCGTAAGTTCGCTCGGGCGGTATTGAAATGCTCATGAAGTTGGGGATTAACGTTTTGTCGACGCTGGCCCCGCAGGCATCCATCTACGATTTGAGTTTCATCTTCCCAAACCACGAAGCTGTATAAAAAATCATAAACGGCGAGCTCGGTCGCTACCTGCTCAGTCATATCCTGAGGGTCGGCTTAGTCGCAATAAAAAAATGTGGGACAACGCTTTCTGGAACGTTACTACCAGCACAAAGCGCTGCTCATTTCGGCTCTGCCAATCAAAGCATCTCCAACGGACGTGGACCTATCGGCGGCGGGAACAAGCGATCCAGTTCGGCGAGTTGCGCTTGCGTCAGCCGTTGATCTAACGCGCCGATATTTTCCTTCAACCGGTCGCGCCTAGCGGTTTTAGGAATCACGATGATGTCGTCATGCGCCAGTAGCCATGCCAAACCGGCCTGTGCGGGTGTCATGCCGTGGCGCCGCGCGAAGTCGATGAGCTTTGGATTCAGAGTTAGTCTGGCTTGCTCAATCGGTGAATAAGCCATGATCGGAATACGGCGCTCACGCAGCCATGGCAGCAAGTCCCATTCAATGCCGCGGCGGGCGAGGTTGTAGAGGAGTTGGTTGCATGCCACGGCGGGGCCACCGGGCACTGACCACAGTTCCTGCATGTCTGCGAGATCGAGGTTGCTGATGCCGTAATGGCGAATCTTGCCGGCCCGCTGAAGCGCCTCGAAGGTCTCTATGGTCTCTTCGAGCGGCACATTGCCACGCCAATGCAGGAGATAGAGGTCAATACACTCGGTGCGGAGCCTGGCCAAGCTGCGCTCGCAAGCCGCTACGGCGCCTTTGCGGGAAGCGTTGTGCGGAGATACTTTACTCACGAGGAAGGCTTGGCCGCGTCGGCCCTCGATCGCCTCGGCGACCAGCTCTTCCGACCGGCCTTCGCCATACATCTCTGCGGTGTCGATGAGGGTCAAACCCAGATCCAGGCCAAGGCGGAGCGTTTCAATTTCCTCCGCGCGTGTGGCCTGATCGTCCCCCAGATGCCAGGTTCCCATGCCAAGAGCCGGCACGCGCTTATCGGATAGCAATGTAACTGTTTTCATACGGTGGCTTCTTGATACGCCGTGTCAAGGACAGTTGGTTTGTGCGTGTGCGTGTGCCGATGTGGGCGCATTCAACGTTGGTTTGTATACCGCAGCCACACACTGCCGCCCTCCTGAATATCTGCGGAATTCAATGTGAGGTAGGCCGGCTTCGTCCAGGTGTCTTTTGCGATCTCAAACGATGCAGGATGCTCTCCACGCCCGTCGATCAGCGGCAAGATGAGAACACTGACTTCATCGACAAGCCCAGCGTTTAAAAAAGACCCGCTCACGGTGGGCCCGCCCTCTACGATCAAACGCTTTGTGCCGAGTTCATTTGCAAGTGTTGCAACAACCTGGACCAAATCAATTTCTGTTTTGCCGCCAAAAATGTAAGACACGTTAATGGATTTCAGATAGGCCAGATAGTCATCCGACACCGTTTCTGTCACCACCGAAACGACGTGCGAATCGAGCGCTTCGTTGCTTTTCCAGGCGACTTTTCCGTGCGGATCAATTGAGATGGCGTAGCAGTTGGCATCGCGCTTGGCAAAATAGTGCGTGCGTGGAACAGGCGTTTTGGCGAGGCCTTTGGGATAGTCATCGCCGTGCGCTATTTCCTGCATGGTGACCCTGCCGCAAATCCACCCGTCAAACTCAAACGTCTTCGCAAGCTTCTCATACAAAGCGCCTGCGTTTTCTTTAAAAGGGCGAGCCCAGCCGTCTGTAAGCGCGTGCCCATCAAGGGAAGACATCATGTGGCAGATAACATATGGTTTCATGAAAAAATCCTAACAATTATTAAGGGCTGACAAATTGTGGGCAGTCGGTCTGCTGGTCAGTGGGCGATCAAGCTTTCCAGCACATTCACCGCATTAGCAAGCTTTGCTGTTTTGCTGCTTTAGGCTGACACTTGCGCCCAGCACCGTGGGCATTTTTGGCAACGCTATTTCCTTCAGCACTTAAAAAGCCAGGCGCAACCAAGGCAGTAAACCGGACGGGCAAGACAGATACTAATGACGCTAGCGTCATAACGAACATTCTGGATACGTGAGGCGACCACTTACCAAAAAATGTTAAGTTCAGTTCGGCGCAGAACTTGTAGGCGCAGCACGGACTGGTGTGTAGGCTCGTCCCCTCGTCCATCCCCCTCTTGAGCGCAGTATGGGTTTGCGTAACCCCCACGCAGACTGAGCTGAGCGAACCCCAGAACACAGCCAGAATTGCTGACCGATTGCGCCGGGAAATAACATCAGACAGGTCTTCATGTTGAAGGCCGCACGCCCCCATCCAAAACCGCCGCGCATTTTTGGGTTAAACAGCTCTTATCGGTTGGTGTGCCTCTTCATACCGCTACACCAGTCCGGCAGCGGGCTCCAGCAGATCGGAGAGCAGATGATTTTCATCGTCCCCGGCTGCCTCATCCATCGCGTTCATTGCATTCACCGCATTCACCATGGTGACCATGCGGTCGTCATCGGCTTCGCTTTGGATGGCAAGTCAGTCCGTCAGGTTTGGAGTCTTCGAACCTGACATGTACGGCTTCAAAATTTTATGCGGGTACTACCGATGCAACAAGTGGCCGCTCGACCTTCTCGACCCTCTTAACCTTCAGGTGGCCCTTTTTCTTGGCCTGCCAAGGTCGTACGAGTGCTACATGCAAAACTCTATCTCAGAGCCATTGCTATCCCACAGAGCCACAAGAAGCGCCACGCCGGGATGGCATGGGCTACGCATAGTCAGGCAGCAACAGTCTCAACAACAGACGCTTTTACCCCCAATCCGATCCAGTGCCCCAGCCAGATTAGCCACCGTCGCATCGACGTTGTGCCACTTCTCCAGCCCAAACAAGCCCACTCGGAAAGTTTTGAAGTCGGCGCCTTCGTCGCACTGCAGCGGCACACCGGCCGCCGTCTGCAAACCTTCGGCCAAAAACTTCTTGCCTGACTGGATGTCGAAGTCGGTGGTGTAGCTGACCACCACGCCAGGTGCCTTGAAGCCTTCGGCGGCTACGCTGGGCAGGCCTCGGGCTTCAAACAGGGTGCGGACTTTTTTGCCCAGCAGTTCCTGTTCGGTCTTGACTTTGGCGAAGCCGTAGGCGCGGGTTTCTTTCATCACTTCGGCCAGGCGCGTGAGGGCGTCTGTGGGCAGGGTGGCGTGGTAAGCGTGACCGCCTTTTTCATACGTTTCCATAATCTGCAGCCACTTCTTTAAATCGCAGGAAAAGCTGGAACTGGTGGTGCCGTCAATCGCCGCCCGGGCGCGCTCGCTGAGCATGACCATGGCGCAGCAGGGGGAGCTGCTCCAGCCTTTTTGAGGAGCGGAGATCAGCACGTCAACGCCCACGGCTTTCATGTCTACCCACATGGCACCCGAGGCGATACAGTCCAGCACAAACAAACCGCCAACAGCGTGCACGGCGTCAGCGACTGCACGCATGTAGCTGTTGGGCAGGATCATGCCGGACGAGGTTTCTACGTGCGGGGCAAACACCACGGCTGGTTTTTCTTTGGCGATCGTTGTGGTGACTTCGGCAATTGGTGCGGGTGCCCAGGGCGCTTGTGCGCCTGCATTCAGCTGGCGGGCCTTGAGCACAGTGTGCGATGCGGGAATGTTGCCCATGTCAAATATCTGCGTCCAACGGTAGCTGAACCAGCCGTTTCGGATCACCATGACGTGCTTGCCTGTGGCAAACTGGCGCGCCACGGCCTCCATGCCATAAGTGCCGCTGCCGGGCACCAGCGCGGTTGAATGGGCGTGGTAGACCTCTTTCAAAATACTGGAAATATCAGTCATCACGCCCTGAAAGCTTTTGGACATGTGGTTGAGCGCACGGTCGGTATAGACCACCGAAAACTCAAGCAGGCCGTCTGGGTCAACGTTGGGGAGGAGTCCGGGCATGGTGTGTCTCGCAGTGTTTTGAAAAGTCGGGCTGCAAGATTAGCACGCCGGGGTGTTTTGCGGGCACTGTCGGGCGTATGGGCGCTGCCTCTGTACATTTATCATGGGCGAACCGTGACTTTGTCGCAATGTAGGATCCGGTTTGCGGTGATTGCTCACCTTTTGCCTTTTTTCTTGTTTTTTTACCGAGGCGCAGTCCAACTGCGACACCCTATGGACTTATTGCTGGACCCCAACGTCTGGATAGCGTTTGCGATGTTGACCGCGCTGGAGATCGTACTGGGCATCGACAACATCATCTTCATATCCATCCTCGTAGGTCGGTTGCCACCTGACAGGCGAGACCAGGCGCGGCGGCTGGGTTTGGGCTTTGCCATGGTGTCGCGGCTGCTGCTGCTGTTTTCGCTGAGCTGGGTGATGGGCCTGACGGCAGACCTGTTTACGGTCTTCAACCAGGGCATCAGCGGACGTGACCTGGTGCTGCTGCTGGGTGGCCTCTTCCTGCTGTACAAGGCCTCGCACGAAATCTTCGTCGAGGTCGAAGCGCGCGAGCAGGCCAGCCCGGCGATAAGCGACCAGGCGCAGCTGAAGGCTGCGGGCAACAAGATGTTCTGGGAATTATTGGCCAGATCGCCATCATCGACATTGTGTTTTCACTGGACTCCGTCATCACTGCGGTGGGCATGGTGGACGAGATTTGGGTGATGGTGGCGGCCGTGGTTACGTCGGTTGGCGTCATGCTGGTGGCGGCCAAGCCGATTGGCGATTTTGTCGACCGCCACCCGTCCGTCAAGGTGCTGGCGCTGGCCTTTCTGGTGATGGTGGGCATGGCGCTGACAGCGGAGGCATTTGACCAGCATGTGCCCAAGGGCTACATCTACGCAGCCATGGCGTTTTCGTTAGGGGTTGAAGCGCTGAACATTCGGGCGCGGGGCAAGCGTATGGCCAAGGCTGCGGAGGCTGCTCAAATTTCTGAAGACAAACCGGCAGTCTGAATCTCTGGCGCTGGCGTCAGCCCAGCAGCGCCGCCAGGTCGCGCATGTCTGTAAAGATGGTGGCGGCACCAGCCTGCAGTAGCGCGGCCGGTGCGTCATGGCCGGCTTCAGACGGGCTGTAGCCAAATACCGTGGCCCCTGCAGCGACGCCAGCCATAACGCCAGTCACGGTGTCTTCCACCACAGCGCAGCGCCGGGCATTCACGCCTAGTGTGGCAGCTGCCGCCAGATAAACATCGGGCGCAGGTTTGGAACGCGGCATCTCATGCCCGCTGAAAATACGCCCTTTGAAATAAGCCATCAGGCCGCATTTTTGCAATTGCAGCTCTACCTTGAAGCGGTCTGCGCCCGACGCACAGGCCAGACGGCCGCCATACAGCGTGTGGATTTTTGCCACCGCTTCAACCACACCAGCAATAGGCTGGACGCCATGTGTCAGCCCCGCGTTGCGGCGTTCACGGAACTGCGCCAGCCAGTCTTCGGTGAACGTCTGGCCGGTGCGGGCTTCAATCAGAGCGCGCTCGTCCTTAACGGCCTTGCCGACAAAAATACGCATGCATTCGGCAAGCGTGAGCGTCCAGCCGAGTTCTTCGAGCATGTCGCGCAGCACGCCGTTGGTGATGGGCTCACTGTCGACCAGCACGCCGTCACAGTCGAACAACACGGCATCAAATTTCGGGATCAGCATGTTTTTGCTAGCAAATAAATAGCGAACTATTGAGACAATACGAAGATGTTCAGCACATTTTATGAGCAATATGGTGAGCCTAGAGCAAATCGCCGTCCACGTAGTACCAACGGCCGCCTTCACGGACGAAGCGGCTTCGCTCGTGGATGCGCACGGCTGGCCCCGAACCCTTTGCAGGCCGATAACGCGCCAAAAACTCGACCTCGGCATGGTCGGCATCGACGGTGCGGCTGCGGCGAACCTCCAGCCCCAGCCAGCGGGTGCCAAGGTCCGGCCCAACATCGGCTGGCCGGTGCCTGGCGTGCCAGCTGCTCTGCAGGTAGTCGGCGCGGCCCAACACAAAGGCGCTGTAACGCGAGCGCATCAGGCTTTCGGCATCGGGCGCGGGGGTGTTGGCAAAGTCGTCAAGATACTGGCCGCAGCAGGCATCCAACGCGAGTGGTTTGCCATGGCGACCCCTGCGCCCGCACGGGCAGGAAACGAACGGTGAAGCCATTATTTTTTTAGGCGCAGCGCGGCCGGCTCATGCCTCTTCAAGAAACGGCAGCAAGTGCCGAAGCAACGCCTCCGGCTGCTCCTCGGCCATCCAGTGGCCGCAGTTGTCGATCACGCCGCCGCGCACGTTGTCGCCGAGCCGCTGCAGCGATTCCAGCACCTCCAGCCCGCGCCCCCACCCCTTGTTACCCCCCAGCGCCAGCACCGGCATCGGCAACTTAAAGGTTTTGGCGGTGGCTTCGTTGTCGGCCATATCGCGGGCCAGGTTGCGGTAGTAAGAAAAGCCGGCTCGCAGTGCGCCCGGCTGGCTGTAGACGCGCAAATATTCGGCAATGTCTGAAGCCGAAAGGACGTTGGGGTGGTGCCCCCAGTTGCGGTAAAACCAGGTGAAATAAATGTCTTCACGCCCGGCAATCAGCGCTTCTGGCAGGTCTGCCGTCTGGTGGAAGGCGTGGTGCCAGCGCCGGCCGCCCTGGCTGAAGTTGGTACTGCCGTCGCCGGGAATGGTCACATCAAGCACCGCCAGCTTGCGCACCGCGGCGGGGTGCGCGGCGGCCATTGCATACGCAGTCGGGCCGCCCCAGTCATGGCCGAC
>JANXTM010000236.1 GCA_025352405.1 Polaromonas sp. | reverse complement strand
ACTCATTTTCTAATTAACCCTTGAGGGTGTTGAGTTCATCAACGTTGATGCTGGACTTGTTGCGGAACAGCAAAACGAGAATCGCCAAACCAATGGCTGATTCAGCAGCCGCAACCGTCAGAATGAAGAACACAAAAATCTGGCCAGCCATGTCATTCAGGTAGTACGAGAAGGCGACAAAATTCATATTGACAGCCAGAAGCATGAGTTCAATGGCCATCAACAAAATAATGAGGTTTTTTCGGTTCAGAAAAATACCGATGACTGACAAGGCAAACAGCATCGCACCCAACGAAAGAAAGTGTCCCAGTGTTAGTGTCATGCCTTTTTCTCCTCAATAGCCGGAGCGATGACTTCTGGCATGACAGACTTCATTTTGACCAGCGTCACGCGGTCTGCGCGTTTGACCCGCACCTGCTCTGACGGGTTTTGTGATTTTGAGTCTTTACGCTCACGCAGGGTCAATGCAATGGCGGCGATGATGGCTACCAGCAAAATAACGGCAGCGATTTCCAGCGGGTAAAGGTATTCTGAATAAAGAACCTTGCCCAACTCCTTTGTATTGGAGACTTGCGCACCAATCTGGCCCACAGCAGATGCTGCTTTGGGTGGTTCCCGAAAGCCGCCTATCAACACATAGGACATTTCCAGCGCGATGACGGCACCTACTGTGCCGGCCAGAGGAAAGTGCTTCCAGAAACCCTGGCGAACGCCGTCAAGGTTGATATCCAGCATCATCACCACAAACAGAAACAGGACCATTACGGCGCCCACATACACAAGCACCAGTGCGATGGCCAAAAATTCGGCCTTGAGCAAAATCCAGATGGCGGCAGCCTGAAAGAATGCGAGTACGAGGTACAGCGCAGCATGTACCGGGTTCCGCGCAGTGATCACCCGGAATGCTGCAAAAAGCAGCAGGGCGGCAAAGACATAAAAAAGACCTGTTTTAGCGTCCATGTTGTTCTGGATTCCTTCTTGTGGCTACTGCGTGGGAATGTTCAGCGGAACTTTGCATCGGCCGCGCGGTTGGCCGCAATTTCAGTTTCATAACGGTCACCTACCGCAAGCAACATTTCTTTCGTGAAATACAAATCACCGCGCTTTTCGCCGTGATATTCAAAAATATGTGTTTCTACTATGGAGTCGACCGGACAACTTTCTTCGCAAAAGCCGCAAAATATGCATTTAGTCAAATCAATGTCGTATCGTGAAGTGCGGCGGCTACCATCTTCGCGAACATCGGATTCAATGGTGATGGCCATCGCGGGACAAACCGCCTCACAGAGCTTGCAGGCGATGCAGCGCTCCTCCCCGTTTTCATACCGACGCAAGGCATGCAAGCCGCGGAAACGCGGGCTTTGCGGCGTTTTTTCTTCGGGGAACTGAATCGTGATTTTGCGGCGGAACATGTACTTTCCTGTCAAGGCCATGCCCTTGAACAACTCGGTCAACATGAAGCTAGACGCAAAATCTTTGATGGAAGCTACGGTGGACATATCAATTTCCTGCGGGGATGGCGCTTGCCGGCGATGCGTTGATGCAAGCAGGGGCCGCGGGACTGGCTTTGCCAGACCGCAGTTGCAGCAGCCCCCTCGGGGGGCAGAGAGCTACACGAAGTGAGCGAACGTGGGGGCTCATGCTATTTCCAGATGTTGTAAGAGGTTTGCATCCAGGTACCCACAACCACCAGCCAGACCAGCGTCACGGGTATGAATATTTTCCAGCCAAGACGCATGATCTGGTCATAACGAAAGCGTGGAAACGTGGCACGTACCCAGAGGAACATGGTGACAACCACAAAAGTTTTTGCGCCGAGCCAGATCCAGCCTGGAATGAAACTCAGAAACTCGAAGGGTGGTAACCAGCCGCCGAGAAATAGCAGAACAGCCAATATGGCCACAAGCCACATGTTGGCGTATTCAGCGAGGAAGAACATAGCGAAGGCCATGCCCGAATACTCGACCATGTGACCAGCAACGATTTCGGACTCGCCTTCAACGACATCGAACGGATGTCGGTTAGTTTCAGCCAGACCAGAGATAAAGTACACCACAAAGATAGGCAGCAGTGGCAGCCAGTTCCATGACAGGATCCCCAGGCCCTGATTGGCGGCCATTCCCTTGCCCTGGCTCATGACAATATCGGTCATGTTCAAGCTGCCAGACACCATCAACACCACGACGAGACAGAAGCCCATCGCAATTTCGTAGCTCACCATTTGTGCTGAAGCACGCATGGCACCTAAAAAGGCGTACTTTGAATTAGATGCCCAGCCAGCAATGATTACCCCGTAGACTTCCAGCGAAGTGATGGCCATCAAAAAAAGCAAGCCCGCGTTGATGTTGGCCAATGCAATATCAGGCCCAAACGGTATGACGGCCCAGGCCGCCAGAGCCGGCATAATTGTCATGATAGGGCCGAGCACAAACAAACCCTTGCTCGCTGCCGTCGGGATAATGATCTCCTTGGTCAGCAACTTGAGCGCATCAGCAATCGGTTGCAGCAAACCGAATGGACCGACGCGGTTCGGACCAAGCCGGATTTGCGTAAAACCGATTGCCTTGCGCTCCCACAGCGTGAGGTAGGCTACACATGCCATCAGCGGCAGCAGCACACAAACGATCTTGATGAGCGTCCACAGTACTGGCCAAACCGTAGCTGGCCACATGCCGCCCGCCAAACCTTGTCCAAAGGAGTGGATTGCATCGATCATGCTGCGACTTCCTGCTGCACGCCTTCGAAGCTCGCAGTTTGACGAGCATCTGCCGTCAGCTGTAAAGACGTAGCGCGTCTGACCAAACCGTCAAGCTGGTAAATACTGGCAACAGCTGGTAAGCCAATGTCACCTGTTGCAGTCGAAATGACGGTGCTGCAAAAGTTGTCGAGTTTGTCAGCAGATACGTGTGACAACTTGATTCCGGGGATTTGCTTGACCACATCCTGTGCCGATTCAAAATCGAAACCTGGCAGACCCAACAAGTTTGCCAGCACGCGCAGGACTTTCCAGGCAGGGCGGGCATCACCCAAGGGTTTTACAACTGCGTGGAAAGCTTGAACCCGGCCCTCGGCATTTACAAACGTACCAGGTGTCTCGGTGAACGGCGCAATAGGCAACAGTACGTCGCTAAAGCGCATATTGGCTTTGAAGGGGCTGAGTGTCACGACCATTTGCACAGCACTCATCGAGGTGTGTACGTCAGCACCGAACGCCGAGTCAAATTCTGGCTCGTTATTGAGCAAAACGACGGCCTTGAGCTTGCCGCTCAGCATCTGGCTGGCATTCAACCCGCGACCTCCGGGCATGGCTCCCACCAGTTGGGCACCCACTGTGTTGGCAGCTTCCGTCAGGTAACCGACCGTTGCACCAGTTTGCTCACCGATCCAATTTGCAAGTGCCAAAAGGCTGGAAGCATTGGCATGGTGCGCTGCAGCATTGCCCAACAAAACAGCTTTACGATCCCCTCCAAGCAAGGACTTCGCGATAGCTTTTGCTGCATCAGTGGCCTGCCCTGCAGCGGGTGCCGATATGCCCTTGTCGAGAGCAATGGCTGTAGCAACATCAGCCAATGACTGAGCCCAGGTGTCATGTGCTGCAACAAGCAGATTAGAAATCGGCATGGCCCAGGCATCAGCAGCGGAAAGCTCCCTGTGAGAGTTGACAACACTCAGTTTGCAACCTTTGCGAACCGACTGGCGGATACGCTGCGCGAACAGTGGATGGTCCTTCCGCAGGTTGGAACCAACCACCAACACGCGTTGCAGATGCGACAGAGAGGCAATGCTTGTCCCCAGCCAGCGGACCGAAGTAAAGTCTGAAAACTCTGCATGACGCAACCGGTAATCCACGTTGTCACTGCCCAACCCGCGCATCAGTGATGCCGCAAGATACAACTCTTCCAGCGTACTGTGCGGGCTGACCAGCGTACCGACGCTGTCAGCGCCATGGTCTGCCTTAATCTGCTTGAGACCGTTGGCGACATATTCAAGTGCAGTCTGCCAATCAACAGTCTTCCACTCACCGCCCTGCTTGAGCATGGGGCTGGTCAGGCGCTCGTCACTGTTCAAGGCTTCATATGAGAAGCGGTCGCGATCAGCAATCCAGCATTCATTGACGTCTTCATTTTCCAGAGGCACCACGCGCATGACCTTGTTACCTTTGACCTGAACAATCAGGTTGGCACCAGTTGAGTCATGCGGACTCACAGACTTGCGGCGTGATAGCTCCCATGTACGGGCGCTGTAACGGAACGGCTTGCTTGTCAGCGCGCCGACCGGGCAGATGTCAATCATGTTTCCAGACAGCTCGGAGTCGACCGACATACCGACAAAGGTCTCTATTTCGGCGTACTCGCCGCGATGGGACATACCCAGCTCCATCACACCAGCTACTTCCTGTCCAAAGCGCACACAACGCGTGCAGTGGATACAGCGGCTCATTTCCTGCATGGAAACCAGCGGCCCGACGTCTTTGTGAAATACAACCCGTTTTTCTTCGTCATAACGGGAAGCACTGGCGCCGTAACCAACAGCCAAATCCTGCAACTGGCACTCGCCCCCCTGGTCGCAAATCGGGCAATCCAGCGGATGATTGATCAACAGGAATTCCATCACGCCCTTTTGGGCTTTGATGGCTTTGTCGTTTTTTGTGTGAACGATCATTCCCTGCGACACAGGCGTGGCGCAAGCCGGCATGGGCTTGGGCGCTTTCTCAACATCGACAAGACACATGCGGCAATTTGCAGCGATCGACAACTTCTTGTGGTAGCAAAAGTGTGGGATGTAAGTCCCTGCTTTGTCAGCCGCATGCATGATTGTGCTGCCTTCCGGCACGCCCACTTTTTGTCCGTCGAGTTCTATTTCAACCATATATTTATCTCCGCGTTCAGGCTTGCACGGCCGCAGATGCATTGGCCTGAGGCGTCTTTTGACCAATCATGGCTTCGAACTCATGACGGAAATGCTTGATCATCGCGCGCACTGGCATGGCTGCAGCATCGCCAAGGGCACAAATCGTTCGGCCTTGAATATTGTCAGCCACCGAATTGAGCAGGTCCATATCGCTGCTGCGACCCAATCCGTTGTGAATACGTTCAACAACGCGCCACAGCCAGCCCGTGCCTTCCCGACAAGGCGTGCACTGTCCGCAAGATTCATGCATATAAAAATAAGACAAGCGCTTGAGCGATTCGACCATGCAACGACTGTCATCCATAACGATCACAGCACCTGATCCCAACATCGAGCCCGCCTTGGCAATCGAGTCGTAGTCCATGGTGCATTCCATCATCACGGCTGCCGGCAAGACTGGTGATGAAGACCCGCCGGGAATCACAGCCTTGAGCGTACGACCTTTACGCACGCCGCCAGCCAGTTCGAGGAGCGTGGCAAATGGTGTCCCCATGGGAACTTCGTAGTTTCCTGGAAATTCAACATCTCCCGACACCGAGTAAATCTTGGTTCCACCATTGTTCGGCTTGCCGCATTCAAGATAGGCTTGCCCACCATTGCGGATAAGCCAGGGCACGGCTGCAAATGTTTCGGTGTTATTGATTGTGGTGGGTTTGCCATACAAACCGAAGCTGGCAGGAAATGGCGGCTTGAAACGCGGCTGGCCTTTTTTTCCTTCAAGCGATTCAAGCAAGGCAGTTTCCTCACCGCAAATGTATGCGCCGAAACCGTGCGAAGCGTGCAATTGAAAATCAAAGTTGCTACCGAGAATTTTCTCTCCCAGCAAGCCCGCTGCACGGGCCTCTTCGATCGCCTCCTCAAACCGTTGATAAGTTGCAAAAATTTCGCCGTGAATGTAGTTATAGCCTACCGTGATGCCCATGGCATACGCTGCGATTGCCATGCCTTCAATCACGCTGTGCGGATTGAACTGCATGATGTCACGGTCTTTACATGTACCAGGCTCACCTTCATCTGAATTGCAAACCAGATACTTTTGCCCAGGGAACTGACGTGGCATGAAGCTCCACTTCAGCCCAGTTGGAAAACCTGCGCCGCCACGACCACGCAAACCACTCAACTTGACGTCGGCAATCACTTGGTCTGGGGTCATCCCGACACCTTCACCCTGCGCCAGAATCTTGCGCAGCGCCTGGTAACCTCCACGCGCTTCGTAGTCTTTCAAGCGCCAGTTTCCGCCATTCAGGTCAGCCAGGATTTGCGGGCTAATATGGCGGCCGTGAAAAGAGCTTTGCACGCCTGTCGCGGCGAATTGCGAAAGCACATTTTTAGCTTCAGCATTAACAGCAGAATTCACAGAAACGCTCATGATAACTTTGCCTCAGCAGATTGCAGACCAGCAATCAGCTGGTCCAATTTCTCGTTGCTCATAAAACTGCACATGGTGAGGTCGTTCACCAGCATCACAGGGGAATCAGCGCAGGCACCGAGACACTCAGACTGCTGCAATGTAAACAAGCCATCGGAAGTGGTTTCACCCATCGAAATGCCCAGCTTGTGCTCTAAGTGCTTTAGCGCCACAGCGCCATCGCGCAGCTGGCAAGGCAGATTGGTACAGACATTGAGCTTGTACTTACCCACCGGGCGCTGGTTGTACATGTTGTAGAAGGTGGTGACTTCGTGCACGGCTATCGGTGCCATGTCGAGATAGTCAGCCACAATCTTTTCACTTTCAGCGCTCACAAAACCCAGCTCTTCCTGGACGATTGTCAGGCAAGCCATGACAGCCGATTGCTTTTGGTCCACTGGATATTTGGCAATTTCGCGGTCAAATCGCGTACGGGCTTGTTCGGAAATCATTTGCAGAGGCATTTTTTATTGGGTGTCTTAACGGTCAATCTCACCGAACACAATGTCCATGGTGCCAATCACGGCGACTGCGTCTGCGATCATGTGACCCCGTGACATTTCATCCATGGCTGCCAAGTGGGAGAAACCGGGTGGACGAATCTTCAAGCGATAAGGCTTGTTGGCACCATCACTGACGATATATATACCAAACTCACCTTTAGGATGTTCGACAGCCGCGTAGGCTTCACCCTCGGGCACATGGAAGCCTTCGGTGAACAACTTGAAGTGATGAATCAGCTCTTCCATGTTGGATTTCATGGATTCACGGTCTGGCGCTGCGACCTTGTGGTTACTTGTAATCACCGGGCCAGGGTTGACGCGCAACCAGTCGATGCACTGCTTGATGATGCGGTTGGATTGACGCATTTCTTCGATGCGAACCAGATAGCGGTCATAGCAATCCCCGGTTTTACCCACAGGAATATCAAAATCCATTTTGTCGTACACGTCGTACGGCTGCTGCTTACGCAGGTCCCAGGCAAAACCTGATCCGCGCAGCATGGGCCCTGTAAAGCCCAGAGCCAAAGCCCGTTCCGGCGACACCACACCCACACCCACGGTGCGCTGCTTCCAGATGCGGTTATCCGTCAGCAGTGTCTCGTACTCATCCACATATCCAGGGAATTTGGTGCAGAAGTCGTCAATAAAATCCAGCAGCGAGCCTTGGCGATTTTCGTTCAGGGCTTCAATCGCTTTAGCGTTCTTTACCTTGCTAACTTTGTACTGGGGCATGGTTTCGGGCAGGTCCCGATATACACCACCAGGGCGGAAATAAGCCGCATGCATACGCGCCCCAGAGACGGCTTCGTACATATCAAACAGCGCCTCTCGTTCGCGAAAGCAATAAATCAGAATATTCATTGCGCCGCAGTCAAAACCATGCGCGCCCAGCCATAACAAGTGGTTAAGCAGGCGGGTGATTTCTGCGTACATCACGCGGATGTATTGCGCGCGAACGGGCACGTCGACACCCAGCAGTTTTTCAATCGCCAAGCAATAGGCTTGCTCATTCGACATCATCGACACATAGTCGAGGCGGTCCATGTAAGGCAAGGACTGAATGTAGGTTTTACTTTCAGCGAGTTTTTCGGTGGCACGGTGCAGCAACCCGATGTGCGGGTCTGCTCGCTGAATGACCTCTCCGTCCAGCTCCAGCACCAAGCGCAAAACGCCGTGTGCTGCCGGGTGCTGCGGTCCAAAATTAAGCGTATAGTTTTTGATTTCAGCCATGTGTTGCCTTTTACCTTGACGCCTTAGTTACGGCCGCCGTAATTGTCTTCACGGATAACGCGTGGTGTGATCTCGCGCGGCTCGATCGTGACAGGCTGGTAAATCACACGCTTTTGTTCCGGGTCATAGCGCATTTCAACGTGACCAGTGGTCGGAAAATCTTTGCGGAAAGGATGGCCAATGAAGCCGTAATCGGTCAGGATGCGCCGCAGATCGTTGTGACCTTCAAAAACAATGCCGAACAGGTCGAAGGCTTCACGCTCAAACCAGTTCGCTGAATTCCATATGTCGTTGAGCGAGCCAACCACCGGGAAGTCATCGTCTGCACAAAACACTTTGAGGCGCACGCGCTGATTCAGACTTACCGAAAGCAAATGAGATGCAACGCAGTAACGCAGGCCATCGTATTGACCATCTTTATATTCCGAATAATCCAGACCGCATAAATCAACTAATTGCTCAAAGTTGCACCCAGCAGAATCCCGCAGTAGTAATGCCGCCGAAAGATAGTCAGCAGCGGCCACCGTAACCGTGAGTTCTCCAAAAGCAATCTTCAGGTTTTTGACTTTCTCACCCAGCACTGATATGACGGTATCGCCTAGTTGTTGAATGGACACAGGAGAAAGCGCCGACATCAAGCCCTCGCAATCGTATTGGTGCGTCGAATTTTTTGCTGCAATTGGATGATGCCGTACATCAAGGCTTCAGCCGTTGGCGGGCAGCCTGGCACATATACATCCACCGGGACAATACGATCGCAGCCGCGAACGACAGAATAACTGTAGTGGTAATAACCGCCTCCGTTGGCACACGACCCCATGGACAACACCCACCGCGGCTCTGACATCTGGTCATAAACCTTGCGCAGGGCCGGGCCCATCTTGTTGCACAGGGTACCAGCCACGATCATGAGGTCAGACTGGCGCGGGCTAGGACGGAACAACATACCGAACCGGTCAAGATCGTACCGCGCGGCACCCGCATGCATCATTTCTACAGCGCAGCAAGCCAAGCCAAAGGTCATCGGCCAGAGCGAACCAGTTTTGGCCCAATTAACCACAGAGTCGTAGCTCGTGGTCATGAACCCTTCGTTAAAAACACCTTCAAGTGACATACCCAGACCCTAATTGGTGAGCTTTTTGGTAAGCTTTTTGGTAAGCTTTTTGGCGAAACATATCGCAGAAAACAGGGCGCAGCGCCTCTTATTCCCAGTCCAGGGCACCTTTTTTCCACTCGTAGACAAAACCTACAACCAGGATACCCAGGAAAACCATGACTGACCAAAAACCAACGGCGCCCACATCCTTGAGCGCCACAGCCCACGGAAATAGAAAAGCGATTTCCAGATCAAAGAGAATAAAAAGAATAGCTACCAAGTAGTAGCGTACGTCGAATTTCATGCGCGCGTCTTCAAACGCCTCGAAACCACACTCGTAAGGAGAATTCTTTTCACTGTCAGGACGCACGGGACCCAGTAATCTGCCCAGGACCTGAGGCACCACACCGACACCTATACCGACCAAAATGAACAAAAGAACGGGAAGATATTGATCGAGGTTCATCTTGGGAATTCAGATTCCGACGTGCCGCCCAACGGAGTGGGCAAGTCAGCCGGTTTGCCGTTTGATGCAGCAGCGTCGACTAAGCGTTGCTGCTGAAGATTTCATCTGGTGCGGACGGCGAGACTCGAACTCGCACACCTTTCGGCACTACCCCCTCAAGATAGCGTGTCTACCAATTTCACCACGTCCGCGGCTTTTAAAATGTCTGGGTTGCATGAGGAAATCTTTCGATTTTTTGGCTTTCCAAACAGACTCACAGTTTAACCTGAAATCGTACCTCTCCCAAACTGGAGCAGTGGCTTATTCAGCTTATTTCGTCGGAATTTGTGCCGCGCCGGACGCCGGTATTGCAGGTGGCACCGCCATGGCAGCACTGCCAGTGACTGGCACAGTGGTCGCCGGTATTTGTGCGGCACCTGAAGCCGCCTTCAGTGGTGCCGTAATCGCCCCAGCACCCTCAAGAACGCTGGTGCCCGTGCGCGGTTGTGCATTGCCAAAGTACGCCAAGAGCAAAGTACACACAAAAAAAACAGCTGCCAGAACTCCAGTGGTGCGCGATAAGAAATTGGCGCTACCGCTTGCCCCAAACAGACTGCCAGAACCACCACTGCCAAAAGCCGCACCCATGTCTGCACCTTTGCCGTGCTGCACCAAAATAAGACCAATCATGCCCAGCGCAGTCAGCATTTGCACGGCGAGGACAATGGTTAAAACTACATTCATATTTGTTCCTGATTTCCTGATTAAACAGCTAATTTTTTTGTATTTGCCCGTTTTCATGAGCTGCAGCAATGATTGCTAAAAAATCTGTGGCTTTGAGCGATGCACCGCCTACCAGGCCACCGTCAATATCGGCTTGCATTAATAGCGTTACCGCATTGGCTGCGTTCATACTGCCGCCGTACAAAATCTTTACGCCTGCGAAATGTTCAGTCGCTGCCTTGAGTTGGGCACGCAACACGGCATGTACTGTTTGCGCCTCTTGAGGCGATGCAGTTTTACCGGTTCCAATAGCCCACACAGGTTCATAAGCAAGCACAATTTCGCTGATGCAATGCCCGTTGACGTGAATAACGGCAGCCAGCTGCCGCTTGACAACTTCTTCCGTAAGACCCGCCTCACGTTCAGCCAGCGTTTCACCCACACAAACGATTGGCGTAATGCCTGATACCAACGCAGCCCGGGCTTTGTCTGCCACCAGCACATCCGTTTCACCGTGGTACTGACGACGCTCTGAATGCCCCACTATCGCATACCGGCACCCCAGGTCTTTAAGCATGACAGCGCTCACCTCACCGGTGAAAGCACCTGAAGTCTGCTTAGAAACGTCCTGGGCACCGACTTCAACCATGTCAAGGTTTGCGTGCTCAGTTTTCATGTTGAGCACCTGCGCAAGATAAGGCGCAGGCACACAAACCGCTATCTCGCAGGCCGGCTTGACAGCCAAACCTTGTGCCAACGCCGACAGCAATGCTTCGTTGGCAGCCAGAGTACCATTCATTTTCCAGTTTCCCGCAATCAGTTTTTTCATCTTTGCCAGCCTTTACCAGGTCAAAACGATTTTTCCAATGTGTTGGTTGGACTCCATCAGCACATGCGCTTTGGCCGCATCACCAGCAGCAAAAGTACTGTGAATCACCGGCCTGATAGCGCCGCTGGAGATCAATGGCCACACTTTCTCTTTCAGAGCCTTCGCAACTGCTGATTTGAATTCAAGCGAACGTGGTCGCAAGGTCGAACCGGTAATGGTCAGGCGCTTGCGCAACACCAGACCGGCATTAATTTCAGCCTTGATGCCGCCCTGCACCGCAATGATGACCAGACGGCCATCCTCAGCCAGACACTCAACTTCGCGCACTACATAACTGCCGGCAACCATGTCCAGAATGACATTGACACCCTGCCCATTCGTGCGTTTTTTTACTTCTTCAGCAAAGTCGGTAGTCTTGTAGTTGATCGCATGGTCTGCGCCCAAAGTCAGGCAGGCGGCGCATTTTTCATCGCTACCTGCAGTGACCAGTACAGTCGCGCCCAGAGCCTTGGCTATTTGTATAGCCGTCACACCAATGCCACTGGAGCCACC
The DNA here is from genome assembly GCA_025352405.1 of Polaromonas sp. Classification (GTDB taxonomy): domain Bacteria; phylum Pseudomonadota; class Gammaproteobacteria; order Burkholderiales; family Burkholderiaceae_C; genus Polaromonas. The sequence continues at coordinate 32,592 of JANXTM010000236.1, read as the reverse complement.
CTGGATCAACAGGGTTTCACCAGACAGCAAACGCGCGCGCTCGAAAACGTTGCTCCAGACTGTGAAAAAGGTTTCAGGCAACGAAGCCGCTTCGATGTCGCTTAGGCCCGAAGGTATCGGCAAACATTGACCCACAGGTGCAACGCACAATTCGGCATAACCGCCACCAGAAACCAGCGCGCAAACGCGGTCACCAATATTGAAGCCAGCTGCAGCCATGGCTGACACATCGCCTTCAACAATCACGCCAGCAACTTCCAATCCTGGAATATCCGATGCGCCCGGCGGCACCGGGTAATGGCCGGAACGCTGGAGTACGTCAGGCCGGTTGATGCCGCTGGCGCTCACACGGATAAGCAGTTCGCCCTTACCTGGAACAGGCACAGGGCGGGAGCCCAGTCGCAGCACATCCGGAGCACCAAAGGAGGTAATTTCAACAGCGTTCATGCAATTTTTATATGATTTTTGCCGCTTGTGCAGGAACAACCAGCGCCAGCAGCTACGAAATTAATAGTAGTTTGCGATCAGGTACGGTCCTGATCATGACCCTGGTTTTGGACCGGACGATCCATCAGCGCTTTCATGGACAGCTTGACGCGACCTTTTTCGTCGGTTTCCATAACCTTGACTTTGACAATCTGGCCTTCCTTGAGGTAGTCCGACACCCGCTCGACACGCTCATGGGCGATCTGGCTGATGTGCAGCAGACCGTCCTTGCCTGGCAGCAGGTTGATCAGTGCACCAAAGTCCAGAATCTTGGTGACCGGGCCTTCGTAGACCTTGCCGATTTCGACTTCAGCGGTGATTTCGGCTATACGGCGCTTGGCCTCGTCAGCCTTGGCGCTGTCATTCGATGCAATGGTGATGGTGCCATCTTCCTCGATATTGATCTGCGTGCCGGTTTCTTCTGTCAGCGCGCGAATCACGGCGCCGCCCTTGCCGATCACGTCACGGATTTTTTCCGGGTTGATTTTCATGACGTACAGGCGAGGCGCGAAGTCAGACACTTCAGTTTTGGCAGCGCCCATGGCTTCCTGCATTTTGCCGAGGATGTGCATGCGGGCTTCCTTGGCCTGGGCCAATGCGACCTGCATGATTTCTTTAGTTATGCCCTGGATTTTGATGTCCATCTGCAGCGCGGTAATACCAAACGTGGTGCCGGCCACCTTGAAGTCCATGTCGCCCAGATGATCCTCATCACCCAGGATGTCGGTCAACACCGCAAAGCGGTTGTCGTCCTTGATAAGGCCCATGGCAATGCCGGCCACGTGGGCTTTCATCGGCACACCAGCGTCCATCAGCGACAGGCAGCCGCCGCAGACCGAAGCCATGGACGATGAACCATTGGACTCGGTGATTTCGCTGACCACGCGCATGGTGTACGGGAACTCTTCTTTTGAAGGCAGCACAGCGATCAACGCGCGCTTGGCAAGACGACCATGGCCGATTTCGCGGCGTTTTGGTGAACCTACACGGCCGGTTTCGCCGGTGGCGAACGGAGGCATGTTGTAGTGCAACATGAAGCGGTCTTCGTAGTCGCCACTCAAGGCGTCAATACGTTGTGCATCGCGTTCGGTGCCCAGCGTGGTGACAACCAGCGCCTGGGTTTCGCCGCGGGTGAACAGCGCGGAGCCGTGGGTGCGCGGCAACACACTGTTGCGGATTTCAATTGCACGCACCGTGCGCGTGTCGCGACCGTCAATGCGTGGCTCGCCCGCCAGAATCTGGCTGCGAACAATTTTGGCTTCGATGTCAAACAGCATGCCTTCAACAGCAACGCTGTCAAACGCGGCGCCGTCAGCCTTGAGCGCAGCCATGACTTCTGACGTCACAATGCGGCAAGCTTGTGTGCGGGCCTGTTTGGCGCGGATCTGGTAAGCGGCTTGCAACTTGGTGCCGGCCAGTTCATTAACACGCGCAATCAGCGGCTCGTTTTTGGCAGGCGCTTGCCATGCCCACATCGGCTTGCCGGCATCGCGAACAAGTTCATGAATTGCGTTGATAGCGATATTACCCTGCTCGTGACCAAACACGATGGCGGCCAACATGATCTCTTCGGACAATTGTTTTGCTTCTGACTCAACCATCAGCACAGCGGCTTCGGTACCGGCTACCACCAGGTCCATTGTGGAATCTTTGAGCTGGGTCTTGCCAGGATTCAACACATATTGGCCGCCGATGTAAGCCACGCGGGCAGCGCCAATGGGGCCATTGAATGGAATACCAGAGATTGCCAGCGCCGCGCTTGATGCGATCAGCGCAGGAATATCACCTTCCACTTCAGGGTTCAATGACAGCACGTGGATCACCACCTGCACTTCATTGAAGAAGCCTTCAGGAAAGAGCGGACGGATTGGGCGGTCGATCAGACGTGACGTCAACGTCTCAAACTCGCTGGGGCGGCCTTCACGTTTAAAGAAGCTGCCCGGAATACGGCCGGCTGCGTAGGTTTTTTCGAGGTAATCAACGGTCAACGGGAAGAAGTCCTGACCTGGTTTGGCTTCAGTTTTTGCAACTACGGTAGCCAGCACCACGGTGCCGTCCATGTCCAGCAACACAGCGCCGCCAGATTGACGCGCGACTTCGCCGGTTTCCATCGTGACCTTGTGCTGGCCCCACTGGAAGGTTTTGGTAACTTTATTGAAAATGCTCATGTTTTATCTCAGCTAATGTCACGCGCTTGAGGCAGCACGAAAAGCCCGGAGTTGTGGCTAGTGAGAACGATGCCATTCCAGAAAATACCTGCATTTACGCAGCGAATTTTATGGAATGACACAGCGCGAACCCGTTTTGCCGAAATTCCGAATGATTTGAAGTAAAAAACGCCTGAGCTAGTGAACTAACTCAGGCGTTTTCATAGGTTTTATCGCTTACTTGCGCAGGCCAAGTTTGGCGATCAATGCAGTGTAACGCCCAGCGTCTTTGGACTTCAGGTAGTCCAGAAGCTTGCGGCGGCGGCTAACCATGCGCAGCAGGCCGCGACGACCATGGTGGTCTTTGGCGTTGGCCTTGAAATGGGGAGTGAGTTCATTGATACGGCCAGTTAGCAGCGCCACTTGAACTTCAGGGCTGCCGGTATCACCAACAGCACGTGCGTTGGACTGAACGATTTCAGCCTTGATTGATTTTGCAATCATGAGTTTCTTTCTTGCACCTAGGTGCGCTTACGAACGATGCAGCTGTCCCAACATGGGCACTAACCAGTTAACCGCTATCGCCGAGTTATCTGTACTATTAAGACCGGGGCGACAGAGTCACCTTGCTACGTACAACCTCGGATTATAGCCCAAGCCAGCGCTCCAGCCGACCAACGCCTTGTGTCAGTCTGCCCATATCCTGACTAGCAAAACACCAGCGTAGCCAGCCCTGGGCTTCTGGACCCGGGTTTACCATGAATGCATTTCCCGGCGCCAGCCCTAGCCCGGCCTCCGCTACCAGGCGCTTGGCCGTACTGAGTGAATCGCTAAAGCGAACCTGATCCTGCAGCCTAAAAAACGCATACATGCCACCTTTGGCAGACGCCACCTGCACGCCGGGCACAGCCTGCAAAAGCGGAATCAGGGTGTCCCGACAGGCCTTAAGGTGACCCACCACGCGGGGCGTGATGTCTGCCGTGCGTTCAATCGCCACCAACGCAGCGCGCTGTATGAACACCGGCGCGCAAGACGTGTTGAACTCCACCAGCTTGCCCATGTGTAGCGTCATGCCGGGCGGCATCACCAGCCAGCCAAGTCGCCAACCGGTCATTAAAAAGCTTTTTGAAAAGCTGTGCGCAACAACAAGGCGGTCTTCTGGCGTGGCAATGTCCAGAAAACTGGGTGCCGCGCCGTTCAAGGTCGGCTCAAAGTACAAGCGCTCATAGACCTCGTCGGCCAATATCCAGGTGCCAGTGTTCCGGCAATGCGCCAGAATCGCTTCCTGCTCAGACCGCATGAGCGTCCAGCCGGTCGGATTGTTGGGCGCATTGACAATCAACAACTTCGTTTTTGGCGTGATGGCGGCAAGCAACTCTGGCAGGTCGAGTTGCCATTCCCCGTCCACAGGTTTGAGGCTGACACATTTGACAACTGCACCCATGATGGCGGGTTGCGCGGTCAGATTCGGCCAGACCGGCGTCACTGCCACCACTTCATCGCCAATGTCGACCAGCGCCTGCACGGCCAGCATCAGCGCATTGACACCGCCCGATGTGACTGCAATGCGCTCCGCACCAATCGGCGCTGCGCCCACCGTCCGCAAGCCGGATGCGTAACCTGCAATGGCTTCGCGCAGTTCAGGCAAACCCAGGTTGTGCGCATAGAAGGTCTCACCGTGCTGCAACGACGCAATTGCTGCATCCCGAATGAAAGCAGGCGTGACTTCATCGCTTTCGCCAAACCAGAACTTCAGTACGTCGCTGCGCCCCATACCCGCATTGGCGACCTGGCGAATCATGGATTCTTCAAGATTTAAAACGGCTTGTCTCATTAAAAACTTTCAATTTCAGACTGGAATTCTCAATATCAGGGTTTCGCTTTGTTTCTGCCCGAAGTCCGCATCAAGGCCGGACCATCTTGCAACTGGTCGGCAGCGCAGCCCGCTCCGCCGATATCGTTTTAATCACGCGAAAGCCATATCCAGAACCTTCCACGTCAAACTTCACGCCTGTATCACCCTGCTTGCCCATCAGGGCGACCTGTAAGGGCTGCTGGAACTGATGGTCAGCAGCGCGCATTGCGCCAGCGTGCCCGGCCAGCGTCACCACGGACCGCTCCATCTGCGCGGCGATCGCACCAGCGTCAAGAGTGCCTGCTTTTTCAATGCTCTGGACCAGCGCCTCGATCACCAATTGCATGCGCATGTGCACGTAATCATCTTGTGGCTTGGGAAAGCGCTGGCGAAAGGACTGGTAAAAAGTCTCAGAAGGTGCACCAAGCAGATTGGGGAACCATTCGGCTACCGCAATCACCCTCCCCACACCGGCCTCGCCCAGCGCAGCTGGCACACCCAGAGCGTTGCCGTAGAAAGTGTAAAACTTGCCTTCATAACCCACGTCTTTGGCCGCCTTGATGAGCAAGGTCAGATCATTGCCCCAGTTGCCTGTGAGCACCGCCTGCGCACCACTTGATTTGATCTTGATGGCATAGGGAATAAAGTCTTTCACCCTGCCAAGCGCATGCAGCTCGTCACCCACAATTTGCACGTCAGGGCGTTGCACGGTGATCTGCTTGCGTGCCTCCTTCAAAACGGACTGGCCAAAACTGTAGTCCTGACCAATCAGGTAAATATTTTTAAGTGCCTTGTCGTCTTTGAGAACATCGATGAGCGCTGCCATACGCATGTCAGCGTGAGCGTCAAAACGAAAGTGCCAATAACTGCATTTGTCATTTGTCAGTGCTGGGTCAACCGCCGAGTAGTTCAAAAACAGCACGCGTTTGCCGGGCTCACGTTCATTGTGCTTGTTGATCGCGTCGATCAACACCGCCGCAATTGCCGACGAGTTACCCTGGGCAATCACGGTAATGCCATCGTCAATCGCAGAGCGCAAGGCCGCCAGCGCCTCTTCGTTCTGGCCCTTGTTGTCATAGCGCTCAATCACGAGATTGCGCGCACCACCCACCAGTTTGACACCCCCGCGTGCATTGACGCGCTCACTGGCCCACAGCAAGTTTCGAAAAACAGCTTCGCCGGTGTTGGCAAACGGGCCCGACAGACTTTCGATGAGCGCGATGCGCACCAGGGGTTGAGTTGTGGGCTGTGCGGCAACTGACAGCGAGGCCCCGAGAAATATGGCTGCGAGCCAGTGTTTCAAGAGTTTTGGCATAAATAAATACAGTGCTTTTTTTGTAAATTACGGCTTGAATAAATTGCCAGCCTGCCCTAGTTGGGTAGTACGCGGCAATCACAGTGAGAGCCGGGCAGTGTAAGGGAAATGCTTTTTTCCCCCTGGTTTTAACCATCAAGGAGTCAACATGTTTTATACAGTCGCTACCCGCCCTACCGCAACGCCACACAAGGGCTCGGCACGAGTTTCCAACAATGGTCCACTGGACAAATTTTTGAGCGACACCCTATCCTCGCTGTCAAACAGTGGCCCGGCCCAGGCATCGTCTGTAGAAGACCTGGAAGCAGGCTACACGCTGCAGCTGGATGTTCCCGGTTTGTCGAAAGAGCAACTAGACATCGGCATCGAAGGCGATGTGGTGCGTGTGACCAGCAAGGCAGACGCGCCCCGTCGGGTCAAGGCCGCCTGGCGCTTCCCGTTAGAAGTTGATGTTGCAGCGAGCAGCGCGACGCTTGAAAACGGGGTACTGACATTGACGCTGGGCAAGAAAATTCCGGTCAGCAATGTGAGCCAGCTCGTCATCCGGTAACGCCGCCAATTACCTGGCTGGCAACGACCGGTTCGGCCTGCGGCTCATGCAGACTCCAGCGCGGCTTGACATCAAACGTGTAGCCGCGATGCGAGGTCTCCAACCCCGCCTGCAGCCGCATGCCCGCTGCCAGTGCAATCATGGCGCCGTTGTCGGTACACAGGTGCAGCTCGGGGTAATGCACTCGGATGCCACGCCTGAGAGATACGTCGTTGAGCTCGCGCCGCAACAGCGCGTTAGCGCCTACACCACCGGCCACCACGAGCCGATGCAGCCCGGTTTGCGCCATCGCAGCCATTGACTTTTTGATCAGCACTTCAACAATTGCCGCCTGCGTGGACGCTGCCAGGTCAGCCTTGCGAGTGTCCAGCTCGTCCCCGAGCTTTTTAGCCTGCGTCAGTACAGCAGTTTTAAGCCCTGCAAATGAAAAATCAAGATTGCCACTGTGCAGCAGGGGACGCGGCAATTTGAAAGCTGTAGCGTCGCCCTGCTCCGCCAGTTTTGACAGATGCGGTCCACCCGGGTAGGGCAAACCCATGAGCTTGGCCGACTTGTCGAAGGCTTCGCCGGCCGCATCGTCAATGCTCTCGCCCAGCAGCTCGTAACTGCCTACACGGTCAACCCGCATGAGCTGGGTGTGGCCGCCCGAGACCAGTAAAGCTACAAAAGGGAACTCGGGCGGATCAGCACTTAGAAAAGGCGAGAGCAAATGCCCTTCCAGGTGATGAACCCCCATCACTGGCTTGCCAAGCGCCGCCGCCAGCGCGCACGCCACGCCAGCGCCCACTAGCAGCGCGCCTGCCAGACCCGGGCCGCGCGTGTAGGCCACCACGTCCACATCCGCCAGCGCGTGCTCGGCTCGCGCCAGAACCTCGCGCGTCAAAGGCAAGACGCGGCGAATGTGGTCACGGCTGGCCAGCTCGGGCACCACGCCGCCGTAGGCCTGATGCATGTCAATCTGACTGAACAAGGCGTGGGCCAGCAAGCGCGGCACGCCCGAACCAGACGCATCGACCAGCGCCACACCTGTTTCGTCACAGCTTGATTCAAATCCCAGAACAATCATTTCTCTGAGTGTAAGGTTTAGAAAACTGCACTCAGGGAAAACAATAGACACAGGATTATTGTTGATTCACGGCAACTCAACTGAAATACAGCCCTAGATCAGGCTCATAAAATCTGATCCGTCAATAGGATCCTGCAGCCCGTCGCGGCTGGCTCCGGGAAAAAGCAAAGTGACCGAAGTGCCTTCTCCAGAAACGCTCTCAACGATTACTTTTCCGCCATGGACCGCCATGATTTCCTTCACGATGCTCATTCCCAGTCCTGTACCTGGCGTTTTGCCCGAAGCATCCGCTCGGTAGAAGCGGTCAAACACCCGGTTGAGCTCCTCGCTGGTCATGCCGTAACCCTGATCCTTAATACAAATGCCGCAAAGCATCCCCTTGTCTTTATCGAATGACTCCACAAAAGTAATGCTGACTTGTCCGCCGGGTGGGGAGTACTTGTAGGCATTGGAGAGCACGTTCAGGATGGCCTGCCTGGCCTTGCCATTATCGGCACTGACAAACGCACCTTCGATTGCCACGATGGGTGCCGATCGCCCCGGAGGAAGGCTAAAACCTTTTACAACCTGATTCACTGTCAATGACAAGTTCAGCGTTTCGAAGACAAAATCTTTCTCCTGCCGTGCCTCAATGCGGGCCAGGTCCAGCAACTCGTCAAGAATGGAAGCCATTTGTTGCGATTGCGTAAGAATGATATTCAAAAACTCCCTGTTTTGAACTTCATCAAGTTTGTGCGTCAGCAACACCTCTGAAAATCCCAATATGCTGGCCATCGGGGTGCGCAACTCATGCGCGGCGGTTGACAAAAACTCTGACTTCATCTCTTCGACGATGGTCTCGTGGGTAACGTCACGTAAATAGAGAATTTGCGACACCGAAGCCGATTCGCTGGCTTTTAGCTTCGCCTGCAATACACGTCGTGTCGGCAATATCATCTCGATTAGCCCGTGTCCCTTTGATGCTGACGGACCAGACAGTTTTCGCAACTGGTCAAAACCGCCAAATAAACCTGTCGCTGCACAGTGGCTATTTAACAATCCTGTAAATTCGTTTTCTGAAAGCCCGATGACATCTGCACAAGCCAGGCCCGTCAGCTTGTCAAAGGCAGGATTGGTGTACTTCACCCGGAAGGCGCGATCAAAAGAAACCAGCGCATCCGGACTCATTGAAAAAATAGCATTCAGGCGTTCATTTTGATCCTGCACCTGCTCCAGTGCCGCGCGCTGGTCGGTGATGTCAGACGCAGAACCCGTCATTCTGAGCGCACGTCCCATGGTGTCACGCAGAGCACGACCCCGAATCAACATCCACTTGTAGCTGGCGTCCCTGCACCGCAATCGAAGCTCCAGGCGATAAAAATCAGTGTGCCCCCTGAAGTGGCTTAAAAGATGCTCACGCGCCCGTGCTCTATCGTCGGGATGAGTGTACGTTGCCCATTGTTGAACGGGATTTCCAGACATGGTGCTGCCGTAATCCAGCAATGTAATGAGCCGGACCGAAGCGAAAAGCGTGCCGCTGCCTACATCCCAGTCCCAGATGCCATCGTTGGAACCAGACGCCGCCAAGTGCCACCGCTCCTCACTGCGAGCCAGCGCCAGGCGAGCATTCACGCGCGACGTGACGTCCTGCGCAGTACCCGACAAGCGAGCTGCATGACCCAGGTCATCCCGCGCAACCACCCGGCCGGTAAGAGTGATCCAGATCCAGCTCCCGTTTTTGTGGCGGAACCGGGACTCATTTCTAAATCTTTCGCTTTTCCCATTGAGGTGAATGCTAAGAGCGCTGAAAAACTCATTCACATTTTTCGGACAAATCAATGAAACGAGCAAGTCTCGGTTGAACACCAGTTTGTCATCGGCGTAACCGACGAAATTGCAAAGCTGGGTATTGGTGGTGAACTTTTCTTGCGCTAGATCCCACTCCCATGCGCCCAATTCACCGCCTAACAGTGCCAGTTCAAGGCGCGTTTCACTGGCATGCAATTGACTTACAAGACGCTGGCGCTTTTTTAATTCTCTTTGCAGTTTGAAGATATAAAACGACCCGACCGCTGCTACCAGCAATAAAAGCAGGCAAAGACCAGCCGCCTGCAATACAAGCGCGTTCCGGCTTCGGTTGTGCATGGATGCCAGCCCGCTCGTGGCAAACCCGATCATCACCACAAGCGGATAACCCGCGACTGTTCGGTAAACGAAAGTGCGCTCCACACCGTCCACCATAGATTTAGCGGTGTACATGCCAGTGTTTTGGCCGTCCCCAATCCGCTTGAACAAAGACGCTTTAGAAATGTTTTGACCAGACGTCAGATTATTGTCTGCTTCCCTCGCGCGAATTTCTCCATCCAGCCCGACCAAAACAGCCGCACTTTTTTCCGGTAGCACCAGCTCGGCATAAAACTTGCTGAAATAATTTGCATTCACTGACACCACCGCAACCCCACCGAAGCTCCCGTCGGGTTTGTTAATTCGTCTTGTCAGCTGGATCGACCACTTGCTCGACGCCCGCCCCAAAACTGCTTTGGAAATATGCAACGTGCCCGTATCGGCAAGTTGATGAATTTTAAAATGGGGCCGGTCAGACAGATCCAGTCCACTGGCAAAGGCAATATTGCTGAACTGAAAAATACCCTCTGAGTCGATGATGCCGACTTGGGTAAACAGGCTGCCGTCAATGACGCCAGTGGAAACCATCTTGGCGAGGTCAAGCTTGCCTTGTTTGGCCGCATATTCCTCCAGCATGTATGAAAGTGTCTGGTCGGCAGCGCGAATCGTACGCACAGCGTGTTCTTCATTTACCCGCACCAGGTTGGCAATCGTGTTTTCAAATACCGATAGCTGTTGCGCCTGAATGCTTTTCAGTTGCAGATGGCTAAAAAAGGCAACGCACACAAGCAATAGCAAAGTAATCGCCCAAATGCCCGACAGCAGACCGTATTTTTTCGCCAGCAGCCCGTTTTCAGGCATGCTCTTGCCGACTGGCGTATCGCCAAAAGCCATCGTTTTCATGCTTTTGGACTCACCGTTGTCAGGCCATCGCGCACTGAGGCCTTTAATTGTTCATGGTTCGACGCAAGGGCTGTATAGGCCAGAAAGAGCGCCTGAAAGTCTTCTGCATAGAGCGCCAATTGTGCGCGCAGGAAGTTGTCCTGTGCTGCGCCTGAAGCGGGTGGAAGCGCCGCAATATTGCCCGCATTGACGTCAGTCATTTAAGGCTCTCCTGCACCCACGTCATGATTTTCAAAGGGCTGAAAGGTTTGACAAAGTAGGCGTTGGCTCCGAGCGCCATACCCACCAGCTGGTCGACAGATTGACCCCGGGCAGTGACCATGGCAACCACGGTGTCTTTTAGTTGCGGATCAGACCTGATGGCCTGCAACACTTGCAACCCATCCAGCTCACCGGGCATCATGCTGTCCAACAATACGGCGTGCGGGGCATGGTCGCGCATGGCCTGCAATGCGCTCTTACCGTCTTCAGCCAGCAACACCTCGTATGTGTTGCCCAGCGTTATGGCGAGCAAACGTCGAATGTCTGGATTGTCGTCAACCACCAGTATTTTTTCATTTTTTTCTTTAGCGTGATGCAGGGGACCCACGGAGTGCACCCATTTTTAAAGTGAATTCAACCAGATAAGTGTTGCGCTTCGCCAGCCAAAACCCGAGGGTGCCCTAGCCTACTCACGGTTCAGGCGCAACCATAAGTTGTCAAGCAACACAAATCGTTGTGCGTCGCTTTTTGTGACACGGTATTAATAACTTGTCATGTAAGCAGGGCGGCTATCCGTGCAGTGGCGGAAATGGTCCCACGTCTTTTTTTCTATCGTTAATGCTGACGGCTTCGGCCAACAATTTCGAAAAAGGAACAGGCTTGCCAAACACTAAAACGTCTTGCGGTACACCTCCTCGCTTCACTATTTCACCCTGGTCCATTCCGCTGACCACTGCAATGGTGGTGTTGGCATGCTTTTTATCGCTCTTGAGAATTCGTACCAGCTCAAATCCGTCAAGTCCCGGCATACCAAGATCCAGCACCAGCAGGTCAGTGGATTCACGCTCCAGCTGCATGACAGCTCTTATGCCGTTATCGACAACGGTTACTTGAGGCGCCATCGGCCATTGGGACATCACAATTTCGTAGAGTCTTCGCAAGGTGCTGCTGTCCTCCACAACCAGTATTCGCAAGCGGGAAGAATTAATCACGGCGGTTGTATCAAGCGGCATGGCGGCGTCCAGATTCAATAATTTGTCAATTGACTCGCGCGTGACGCGCCGATGTCCCCCTTCAGTCTTCCAGGCAGAAAGAAGCCCTTTGTCGACCCAAAGTTGCGCTGTACCTATAGAGATGCCCAGCATGGTGGCGGCCTCACGCGTGGTGCAAAAGGTTTTTTTTTCAGCCATAAAGCAAAAATTTATTCATCCATCGAACTTTATCAAAAAAAATATTAATTGGTAAATTTAGTTAAATTTAAACACTTTTTGTTGTTTTATAAAAAATAAGTCGTTTATTTGTTATTTTTTATTTTTTATTTTCTAGGCGCAATTTTTGCTCTAGTTTTAAATGAGCCTATTTGGTCCCTACGCTTTGTTGTCATTGCTCCGGATTTCGACGAATCCGGCAAGGGTGACGAGCGATCCGGGGCGCTGGCAAAAGGGTCGCGTCAGTTGCGCATTGGCCTGCTTGAAAACGGCCACAACATCATCGCCGTGTTGCCCGCAGATATTTTTCTGGGCCAGCGTCTGGCCCAGTTGCAGCCCGACATGATCATTGTGGACGCTGAAAGCGAGGCGCGCGACGCACTGGAACATGTGGTGATGGCCACCCGCGGTGCGCGTCGGCCCATCGTGCTGCTTACAAACAACAACGACACCATGCACGTCAAGGATGCTGTGGCGGCGGGGGTGTCGGCCTACATCGTGGCGGGCCTGACGCTTGAGCGCATACGCCCCATCCTGGAAGTGGCGATAGCGCGCTTCGAGCATGAGCAAAGCCTGCGGCAAGAGCTGGTCAAAGTCAAAGCCGAGCCTCAAGACCGTAAAGTAATTGACCGCGCCAAAGGCTTGCTGATGCAGCGCCAGGGCCTGAGCGAAAAATTAGCCTACAAAAAACTGCGCAAAGCCGCCATGGACAAGGGTTTACGTCTCTCAAAAATTGCCCAGCGCATGGTGGACGCGGCATACCTGCTTGGCTGAATAAGCGTGTTTGCGGGTAGCGTGCGGTGTAGCCCGCTTCGCACCCACCCCACATGGTGCACAGCACAATCACACCGCAAACAACATACACACCAAAAGCCGCAACCTTTACGTCGTCTGAATTTTCTTGTTTGCTATAACAACCATAGCGTATAGCCCCCGCAAAATATAGACAAACGGCCTTATTGATGATTATTTAAGGCGCATGCAGATATTTCCTGCCGCCCGCCAGATTGGCTGGCACATATGTTGCATAAATCGCATATGTTGCAGCGGATGGTCACCGATGACCAACGGCAGACCGCTTCAGCGGCAATGCAGTCTGGCCCCAAAGAACAAAGGCGTTCGCACCTGCGTACCCATGTTTTACGTGTTTATCCGAGGTCGGACGCCTTTTTTTTCGCCTTGATTTGTTATTTTATTTTTATTTTGAATTTTATTTTTCGGAGTAGCGCGCCGTGCCTGAACTTCTTAAATTTTTACCGACCCGCCGCACCGTGCTGCAGGCAGCTGTGGCAAGTGCCGTGGGCATCAACCCGGCGTTGCGCGCCGCCGTCTACGCTCAGGGCTCTGACGCGCCCGAAAAGAAGGAAGTCAGAATTGGGTTTATTCCACTGACAGATTGCGCCAGCATCGTGATGGCGTCAGTGTTAGGTTTTGACAAAAAATACGGCGTCACCATCGTTCCCAGCAAAGAGGCCAGCTGGGCCAGCATTCGCGACAAGCTGGTGACGGGCGAAAACGACATGACCCACATGCTGCTGGGCCAGACCTATGGCGTTCATATGGGCGCTGGCGGCACCAAAAAAGACATGGCCGTATTGATGACGCTCAACCACAATGGCCAGGCCATTACCCTGAGCAAAAAGCTGGCAGAAAAAGGCGCGGTAGACGGTCCGTCGCTGGCCAAACTGATGGCCACTGACAAGCGTGACTACACTTTCGCCCAAACCTTTCCCACCGGCACCCATGCCATGTGGTTGTACTACTGGATGGCGGCCAACGGTATCAACCCACTCAAAGACGCCAAAGTCATCACGGTGCCGCCGCCGCAAATGGTGGCCAATATGCGGGTCGGCAATATGGATGGTTTTTGCGTTGGCGAGCCTTGGGGCCATCGCGCCATCATCGACGGTATCGGCGTGACGGCCCAGACCACACAGGACATCTGGAAAGATCACCCCGAAAAGGTGCTGGCCACCACGGGCGATTTTGTTAAAAAGAACCCTAACACCTGCCGCGCTGTGACGGCGGCGATTCTGGAAGCCGGCAAATGGATTGACGCCAGCCTGAACAATAAAAACAAGATGGCGGAAACCATTGCCGAGAAGGGTTATGTCAATACCAGCGTCGATGCCATCAACCAGCGAATTCTGGGCCGCTACCAAAACGGTCTGGGAAAAACTTGGGACGACCCAAATTTCATGAAGTTCTCGGGCGACGGCTTTGTCAATTTTCCTTACCTGTCAGATGGCATGTGGTTTTTGACCCAGCACAAGCGCTGGGGCATCCTCAAAGACCATCCCGATTACCTCGCTGTGGCCAAACAGATCAGCCAGATCGACATTTACAAGCAAGCCGCCACAGCTGCCAAAGTCAGCGTACCCAAAGACATGCTGCGCGCCAGCAAGTTGATGGACGGTGTGGTCTGGGATGGCAGCAACCCGGCCAAATACGCTGACAGTTTCAAAGTCAAAGCCTGACGCCCCATCCAGATTTACCAAAGTTCAGGAACACACCATGGTCGCTGCTGTTTTTCATGCCATTGACAACGCTTCCCCAGCGGACATACCGAACGCTGCGCATCCAGCCCTTGCTCGCGCTCAAGACACGGGGGCTACCAACGCGATTGAAAAGCCGTCAACCACTGTCAAGGCGACACCTGCAGTGTTCAAACAGCCTCTTGATCTAACGTGGATCTGGCAAACCGTCCTGCCGCCGGTGCTTGGCCTGGGCTTGCTGGCGCTGTTGTGGGAGCTGGTGTCTTTGGGGACGGGCGCGAGCATTCCGTCGCCCAAGGACACCCTCGTTCAAGCCATCAAAATATTCAGTGATCCGTTTTATGTGAAAGGCCCGAACGACCAGGGCGTCGGCTGGAACGTGCTGTCGTCACTCAAGCGGGTAGCGCTGGGATTCGGTCTGGCAGCCATTGTCGGCATACCGCTTGGTTTCGTGATTGGCCGCTTCACGTTTTTGAGCCGCATGTTTAACCCGCTCATCAACCTGCTGCGACCGGTGTCACCGCTGGCATGGTTGCCGATTGGCCTGCTGGTATTCAAAGGTGCCAACCCGGCCGCCATCTGGACAATTTTCATCTGCTCGATCTGGCCCATGGTCATCAACACCGCCGTTGGCGTGCAGCGAGTTCCGCAAGACTACATGAACGTGGCGCGGGTGCTGAACCTGAGCGAATGGAAGATCGTCACCAAAATTCTCTTTCCCGCCGTATTGCCCTACATGCTGACGGGCGTACGCCTGGCTGTGGGCACCGCATGGCTGGTAATTGTGGCGGCTGAAATGCTCACCGGTGGTGTTGGCATCGGCTTCTGGGTATGGGACGAGTGGAACAACCTGAACGTCAAAAACATCATCATTGCTATTTTTGTGATTGGCATTGTGGGCCTGGTGCTTGAGTACATGCTCATCAAGCTGGCCACCACATTCACGTTTGAAGAAGTGAAAAACTGAACCCACGACGAATAAGGACACAGCATGACCGCATTGACCACCAAATACATCGAAATTCAGGGCGTCGAGCAAACCTTTAAAACCCAAAAAGGCCCGTTTTGCGCTTTGAAAAACATTAATCTCACAGTGGCCAAAGGCGAGTTTGTGGCGCTAATTGGTCACTCGGGTTGTGGCAAGTCCACGCTGCTCAACCTGATTGCCGGCCTCACCACACCCACAGAAGGCAGCCTGCTGTGCGCCAACCGCGAGATCTCGGGCCCGGGTCCCGAGCGTGCTGTGGTGTTTCAAAACCATTCACTGCTGCCATGGCTGACCTGCTTTGAAAACGTCTACCTGGCTGTCGAGCGGGTCTTTTCGAACACCGAGAACAAAGCCCGGCTCAAGGCCCGCACCGATGCAGTGCTGACCATGGTCGGCCTGACGGCCGCCGCACAAAAACGCCCCGGTGAAATATCGGGCGGCATGAAGCAGCGGGTAGGTATTGCAAGGGCGCTGTCGATGGAGCCCAAAGTGTTGCTACTTGACGAACCCTTCGGTGCGCTGGACGCCCTGACCCGCGCCAAACTGCAAGACGAGCTGCTGCAAATTGTGGCCACTACCCACAGCACCGTGGTGATGGTGACGCACGATGTCGACGAGGCCGTGCTGCTGAGCGACAAGATCGTCATGATGACCAATGGCCCTGCAGCCACCATCGGCGAAGTACTCAGCATTGCGCTGGCGCGCCCGCGAAACCGGGTGGCCCTGGCTGAAAGTACGCAGTACCTGCACTACCGCAAAGCCGTGATTGACTTTCTCTATACGCGTCAGGCCCACGTGGAAAAGCAGACAGCCTGAGCGTCTTTTTAGTACCTGCGGGTGCCCGGTATCGCCATAGTCTTGCAGGTATGCCGCATGCTGATCTGTCGCGCCACGCGGCCTTCAGCGTGCAGGCACAAGACCAGTGCCTTTTATGGAAGCCGAGGGGCTTGTGACCCGCTCGCACCAAAAATGCGCCTGCTTGCACGTTGCCAGCCCTTAAAAACACACAAAAAATTGGCACGCTTTTCGCACTACATCGGTGAATCACTCACCAAGGTAGACCCATGTCAGGTTTTTTTCGCAGTTTTTTAAAAAGTGGCCACTCGCCCACGCTGTTCGCCGCGTTTCTGTACTTTTCATTTTCATGCTGCATCTGGGTTTTGAACGGTGCCATGGCACCCTTCATTTCAGAGACTTTCAACCTTAGCCCGGCCCAAAAAGGTTTGATGCTGTCGATTCCCATTTTTGCGGGTGCGCTGATGCGCTTTCCGCTAGGTTTGCTGTCGCAGTACATCGGGCGCAAAAAAGCCACACTGGTCGAAATGGGCCTGATTGCCGTGGCCATGTTGTTCGGGTTTTTCTTTGTTAAAAGCTTCAACGACCTGTTGGCCATGGGCGTTTTACTGGGTATCGCAGGGGCCAGCTTTGGTGTCGCCCTGTCGCTGGGTTCGGGCTCTTTCCCGCCCCGGCACAAGGGGCTGGCGATGGGCTTGGTCGGCGCGGGCAATGTCGGTACCGCCGTGTCTGTGCTAATTGCCCCGCCGCTGGCACAGGCTTTTGGCTGGGTCGCGGTGTATGGTTTTGCGGCGGTAGCCATCAGCATTCCGATGGTTGTGATGGTTGTGTTTGCCAAAGAGCCGACCGATCTCGACAAACACGCCACCTTTAAGGAACACATTGCCTGCCTGTTTGAAAAAGACGGTTGGGCTTTCAGCCTGATCTATGCCGTGACCTTCGGCGGCTTTATCGGTCTGGCGACTTTTTTGCCCACTTACTACTACGACCAGTTTTCGGTCAGCAAGGTGCAGGCGGGCCAGCTAACCATGTTGGCAGCTTTTATGGGGGCAGCCCTGCGCGTGTTTGGCGGCTGGATTTCTGACCGGCTGGGTGGGGTGAACACACTGACAGCTGTGCTGGTCATCATTGCCGTCACCCTGGTAGCCTGCGGCTTTGCCGACAAGTCGCTGGCGGCCACCACACTGCTGGTGATGCTGTGCTTTTCGGCATTGGGCGCGGGCAACGGTGCCGTGTTTCAGCTGGTACCGCTGCGCTGGCCGCTAGCCACTGCGGTTGCAGGCTCGATGATTGGCGAGATCGGTGCGCTGGGCGGCGGCCTGGTGCCGAACGCCATGGGCCTGTCCAAACAATATGCCGGCAGCTACATGTGGGGCTTTTTCTTCTTTGCCGCCCTGTCGCTGGTGATGCTGGTGATGTTGCGGGTCATGCAACTGCGCTGGACCCACACTTGGGCAGAAAAAGGTGGGCGAGCGCGTAGTGCCTGATCAGGGCCCGAGGTGTTTACCCAAGCGCGCACATTCGGGGTTTGGCGCTGTTCAATCCACAACGCCACTTCATGCGTATGATTTAACAAATCACCGCGCCACTAAACAATCAACCCATCGCAGAAACACACCCCATGAAACAACCGTCTGGCCCCAGTAACTCAAGCTCCGCCCCCAAACACGCTGCACTCGGCTTGCTTTTGCTGCTGTGCACCGGCTTGTCCCACGCGCATTCAGGTGACGGCATCGTCGGTGGTTTTTTAGCCGGGTTTATGCATCCCTTGTCGGGTCTTGACCACTTGCTGGCCATGGTGGCGGTCGGCATCTGGGGTGCGACACTGGGTCGGCCGCTGCTGTTGACCCTGCCGATTGTCTTTCCGATGTTGATGGTGGTTGGCGGCGTGCTGGGCATTGCCAACGTACCGCTGCCGTATGTCGAGCCAGGCATCGCGATGTCGGTGGTGGTGCTGGGGCTGGCGATTGCGGCTGCCTGGCGCGCGCCGGTCGCGGTGGCGGTCGCCATTGTTGGCATATTTGGTGTTTTTCACGGCTTTGCGCACGGGCAGGAATTGCCCGCATCTGCAGCACCAGCGGCCTACGCCGCCGGCTTTGTGATCTGCACCGGTTTGCTCCATCTGGTCGGCATTGCTTTGGGTGCACTCAAGTCACTGCCGCGCGGCACGCAACTGCTGCGGGCCAGCGGCGCGCTGATTGCCGCTACTGGCGTGTGGATTCTGGTGGGCATGCCCGGTGTTGCGTAGGCAAGCGGCAACCGCGCTGCTGCTGGCCACCGGCCTGCTTTGCAGCAGTCCGGTGTGGGCACACGACGCGTTCGGTAATGGCAAATCGGTCTGGACAGGCGCGCTGCATTTATTGACTTCACCGCTGGCAGTTGCGGCCATGGTGGGGCTGGTGCTGGCGCTGTTTGGTGTGCAGGAGCGGCTGTCACTGGTGGCTGCCGGTTGTGCTGCAGCCACCTCGGCGCTGGCTGCAGCTGTGCCCACGCAGATTCCTGCGTTTGCAGTGCCTGCGGCCGTGGTCGTGCTGGGCTTGAGTGCCGCCGCGAGCCTTAAACCCTCCAAACTGGTCGCCGTGCTGCTGTCTTTGCTGGCGGGCCTGGCGGCCGGTGCGGCGTCTGACCTGGACAACCCGAGCTGGCAAGGCGTGATCGGCATTGCCGGCGTCATGCTGTTTGTCACCATCAGCGCGCTGGCCGCCCTGGAAGACCTGGCGCGGTTGGCCTGGCTTAAAAATGTGCTGCCCATCGCCAGACGGATTCTCGGCTCGTGGGTGGCAGCCATCGGCCTGTTACTCGGTGCGCTGGCGATCCGCTCGGGCGGCGGCTTCTGACGGGCTTTATGCGCGCAATATTTACCTTGCCAATTCACTCCATTTTTGATAGCGCATAGCCCTCGTATTTGCTGCCATTCAAGCCTTTTTTATAGCTATTTTGGAAGAAAAATCAGCCAATAAACCAGCAGCAGGTTAAACACCACGCTGATGCTAAGTGCGACCTTCCACAAGGCGGTGGGGTCACGCTGGATCAGCGGTGTGGCGGGCGGTGCTGTCAGGGGCCGTGAGGCGCCACGCTCCAGGGCCAGCAACAGCTCTTCGGCGGTCTCAAAGCGCTGACGTTTGTCGCGTGCCACAGCTTTGAGAACCACATGGTCCAGCCAGATCGGCACCTCGGGGTTGTGCCTGCTGGGCGCTACCGGGTCCCGGAAATAGCGGCCCGCCTGGTAGGGCAGCACCTCGCCGTAAGGCAGTTTGCCCGTCAGCAGCTGGTACATCGTCACGCCGAGTGCGAACAAGTCGCTTTGCGCGTCAGGCAGCTCCACCGCCGCATCCATGCCGGAACTGCCGACCTTGACACTGAAGCCCCACTGCTCGGGGTTGATGTAGCTGGGTGTGCCGGCATGCAGGGTGCGCATCGCCGCCGGCTCACGCCCCGACAGGGCGACGCCGAGGTCAAGTACGCGCAGCACGCCGTCTTCGCCCTGGTGCAGGTTGGCCGGCTTGATGTCGCGGTGAACCACATTTTGCTGGTGCAGCCGCCCCAGCGCCCTGGCGACCTGCGTGGCCGCCGACAGCGCCTGCGCCACACCAAATTTATGCTGGTGGTCCAGCTGTTGTTGCAGGGTTTCGCCGGCATGCCAGTCGTACAGCAGGTAAAACGATGCGGGCGACTGACCATTGGGCAGGCGGTCATGGATAGCGACAAAGTAATCTGCGGCGCGCGACGACTGCATGCGCCTGGCCAGCCAGGCCTCGTGGGCCAGCATGGCGCGCTCTTGCGGATCATGTGCACGCGCGGGGTGCAGGGTTTTCAGTGCGTACAGTTTTTGTGTTTGTACGTCCCTGATCTGGTAGAGCACATTGATGCCGTTGTCCGCTACCGGTGCGGTCACGGTAAAACCATCCACACTGTCACCGACCTTGAGCCGGGCGGGAATCGGCAGCGCAAGGGCCCGGCGGTTCTCATCTTGCAGGTTGGCGTCCAGCAAACCCAGCACGCGCACCACCAGTGCGGTGGCGTTGTCGTGCGTACCGGCAGCGATGGCCGCGTCTACCAGTTGCCTGCTCAAGGTTTGTGCGTCCACACTGGCCGCGACACCTTCGGGCGCGGTGCTGGCGGGGTTGGCCGTGGCGACCAGCGCATTCAGGCGCCTGGCGCGCAGGACGTTGTGCACACCGTCAGACAACAGCACAAAGACATCGCCCACGTGCAAGTCACCTTGGGCGTAGTCCACCACCAGTTTGTTTTCTGCACCCACACAGCGCAACAACTGGTGCCGCAGGTCTGGATGGTCCACCACGTGGTCGCTGGTCAGCTGGGTCAGGTGCCCCGCGCGGAGCAGGTAGGCACGGGTGTCGCCCACATGCGCCAGCGCGTATGACTGCCCCCGCAGCACCACGGCGGTCAGCGTCGTCAACCCCAGGATGGGGTGTCTGCGCCGGTTCAGGCCCGACAACCATGCGTTTTGGGCACTGATGATGCGGTCCAGCGCGACGGTGGTGTCCCAGGTCTCGGGCGTGGCGTAGTAGTCGCGAACCAGGCTGGTGACTGTGGTTTGCGCCGCCTCTTTGCCCATGCCGCCGGTGCTGACGCCATCGGCAATCGCCACGATGGAGCCCATGCCTTCTTGCCCACGTTCGGGCAGCATGGCCGCGCAGAAGTCTTCGTTGATATCTTTGCGGCCTGCCAACGAGGCAAAGCCAATGTCTATGTCAAATGCCATGCACCAATGCATGCAAATTTCGCGCCTGATTTGCGCGATTTTGGTGCATTACCGAATTACCGTGCCACCGTGTGATCGACAGTGTGGACGCAGCAGATTCGCTTGTCAGCACCTCCAGGCGGCTTGGACAGGTTGCCGGCGTTGTTCCAACACGCCCAGCGGTTCGTCGCAGGCAACGGCCAAAACTGATGGTCACCGCCCTTGATCAGCCCGCCAGCGCGCATAGCAACACATCGGCTACATGCTGCACCACGCGTTGCTCCAATTTGTGGCGGTCGTCCAGGGCTCCCAAAAAAATTTGCGTCGCGCCCTGGTAGCCAAACAACCGCAAAACGGCGCGTCGTGCAGGGCTCGCAGACAAAAGCACGGCCATCATTGAAGTCAGGGATCAAAAAAGCTCGGGGTCAATGACACCGGGTGAATCGCGCGGCACCAGTTTTACTGAGGACTTTGTCGATGTAACGGTGCGTTCAACCGCAGGCATGGCCTGCGGCTTCACGCTGGCACGCTCCTTGCGCCCAGCCTCTTTTGATATCCACTCAAAGGCAACGCGATGAAAAAATCAAAATTAGTGATGGTCGGCAATGGCATGGCAGGCGTTCGGACCATTGAAGAGTTGCTAAAGGTCGCGCCAGAGCTGTATGACATCACCGTTTTCGGCGCAGAGCCGCACCCCAATTACAACCGCATTTTGCTCAGCCCGGTACTGGCAGGCGAGCAGACCTTGGACGAGATCGTGCTGAACAGCTGGGACTGGTACAAAGACAACCACATCGCGCTACATGCCGGTAAAAAAGTTGTGGCAGTCGACCGCGTCAAGCGCATCGTGCGTGCAGACGATGGCACCGAGGTTGAATACGACCGTCTGCTGATGTGCACCGGCTCCAACCCTTTCATATTGCCCGTCCCCGGAAAAGACCTGGAAGGCGTGATTGCCTACCGCGATATTGCTGATACCAACGCAATGATTGACGCATCCATCAAATACAAAAAAGCCATTGTCATTGGCGGTGGCCTGCTCGGCCTGGAGGCCGCCAACGGCCTGATGCTGCGCGGCATGGACGTCAGCGTGGTGCACGTCATGCCGACCCTGATGGAACGCCAGCTCGACAGCGTGGCGGCGAAGCTGCTGCAAAAATCGCTTGAAGACCGCGGCCTGAAGTTCCGCATGGGGGCGCAAACCCAGGAACTGGTGGGCGATAGAGACGGCGGCAAGGCTGGCCGCGTTACCTGCATCAGGTTCAAAGACGGCACCGAGCTGGCCACCGACCTGGTGGTGATGGCAGTCGGCATTCGCCCCAACACAACGCTGGCCGAATCCATGCGCCTGTACTGCAACAAAGGCATTGTGGTCAACGACACCATGCAGACCACTACCGATGCACGTATTTACAGCGTTGGCGAATGTGCTGCGCACCGCGGCATCGCCTACGGCCTGGTCGCACCGCTGTTTGAGCAGGCCAAAGTGGCTGCCAACCACCTGGCGCAGTTTGGCATAGGCCGCTACACCGGCTCGCTGACCTCAACCAAGCTGAAAGTTACCGGCATTGACCTGTTCAGCGCTGGTGACTTCATGGGCGGCGAAGGCTGCGAAGAAATTGTCATGAGTGACCCGTTTGGTGGCGTCTACAAAAAGCTGGTGATTAAAAACGACAAGCTCGTCGGCGCCTGCATGTACGGCGACACTGTGGATGGCAGTTACTACTTCAAGTTGCTGCGCGATGGCCGCAGCGTGGCGGATATTCGCGACAAGCTGATGTTTGGCGAGTCCAGCATTGGCGACACCGGCCATGAAGGCCACACCAAAGCCGCAGCAATGCCCGACAGCGCCGAGGTGTGCGGCTGCAACGGTGTTAACAAGGGCTCTATCTGCAAAGCGATCAAGGAGAAAGGCCTGTTCACGCTCGACGAGGTACGCAAGCACACCAAGGCCAGCGCCTCATGCGGCTCATGCACCGGTCTGGTCGAGCAAATTTTGATGGCCACCGCCGGTGGCGACTATTCGGCAACCCCCAAGCTCAAGGCCATGTGCAGCTGCACCGACCACGGCCACCAGGCGGTGCGCGATGCAATTCGCAACCACAAGCTGCTCGCCATTGGGGAGGTCTACAAGTTCATGGAGTGGACAACACCCAACGGCTGCGCAAGCTGCCGGCCAGCAATCAACTATTACGTCACCAGCACCTGGCCCAAAGAAGCCAAAGACGACCCGCAAAGCCGTTACATCAACGAACGCAGCCACGCCAACATTCAAAAAGATGGCACCTACAGCGTGATTCCGCGCATGTGGGGTGGCGAGACCACATCAAGCGAGCTGCGCCGCATTGCCGATGCGGTAGACAAGTACAAAATACCGACCGTCAAGGTCACGGGTGGCCAGCGCATTGACTTGCTGGGTGTCAAAAAAGAAGACCTGGTGAACGTCTGGAAAGACATCGGCATGCCGTCAGGCCACGCCTATGCCAAAGCGCTGCGCACCGTTAAAACCTGTGTCGGCAGCGAGTGGTGCCGCATGGGTACGCAGGATTCGACTCAGATGGGCAAAGACCTTGAGCGCGCGATGTGGCGCATGTATGCACCACACAAAGTGAAGTTTGCCGTCAGCGGCTGCCCACGCAACTGCGCCGAATCCGGTATCAAGGACGTGGGCGTGATTGGTGTGGACTCCGGCTGGGAGATGTATATCGCCGGCAACGGCGGCATCAAGACTGAAGTGGCGCACTTTCTGGTGAAAGTTAAAACCGCCGCCGAAGTGCTGGAGTACACCGGCGCCTTCTGCGAGCTCTACCGCCAGGAAGGCTGGTATCTGGAGCGTACGGTGCATTACGTGAACCGCGTGGGTCTGGAACATGTCAAAAAACGCATTCTGCAAGACCACGAAGGCCGCAAGGCGCTCTGGGAACGGCTGCAGTTCGCACTTGACGGTGAACCTGACCCTTGGTTTGATCTCAAGGAAGCCGCTGTGGACACACGCCAGTTTGACAAAATCGCCACCGCCTGAAACCAACCAATAAAAAAACTATGTCTGAATGGAAAAAAGTCTGTCTGGTCAATGACATTCCGCAACTGGGCTCGCGCCGCGTAGCGCGCGCCATAGGCCTTGACGTGGCGGTGTTTCGCAACGACCAGGATCAGGTGTTTGCACTGCTTGACCTCTGCCCGCACAAAGGCGGTCCGCTGAGCCAGGGCATTGTGTTCGGCACCAGCGTAGCCTGCCCGCTGCACAACTGGACCATAGACCTGGAAGGCGGTTGCGCCCGGGCACCCGATGCCGGCTGCACCCAAAAATTCAGTGTGCGGGTTGCTGATGGTGCGGTACACCTCGACGCCATCGAGATGGCGACGCTGGCCCTTGATTTGCGGGCGCCCCGGGCCGGGCCGGGTGCCACCACCGGTGCTACGGGCGATCAGAGCTTCAGCGTGCAGACACCCCACACCGCCTGAATCAACAGCTCAAAATCTTATTGCAATGACAAACGCCGCACTGAACGAAACGCGCTCTACCTGTCCTTATTGCGGTGTCGGCTGCGGTGTGGTCATCGAGTCCAGTGGTGACGTCATCACGGGGGTACGAGGCGATGCCGATCACCCGGCCAACTTCGGACGGCTGTGCACCAAGGGCTCAACGCTGGCATTGACAGCTTCTGCATCGGTAACCCGGCAAACGCGCCTGCTGCATCCGATGCGGCGCGAGCACCGGCACGAGGCACCCAAGCGCGTGTCATGGGACAGCGCACTGGGTTTTGTCGCTGAAAGCTTTGCGCAGATCATTCGTGACCATGGGCCAGATGCAGTCGGTTTTTATATTTCAGGCCAGTTGCTGACAGAAGACTATTACGTCTTCAACAAACTGGCCAAGGGCCTGCTGGGCACCAACAACATCGACACCAACTCCCGCCTGTGCATGAGCAGCGCCGTAGCGGGCTACAAACAAACATTGGGTGCCGATGCGCCACCGAGCTGCTACGACGACGTGAACCACGCCCAGTGCCTGTTCATTGTCGGCAGCAACACGGCTTACGCACACCCGATTTTGTTTCGCCGTATTGAAGATGCCAAAGCTGCCAACCCGGCGCTCAAAATCATTTTTTGCGACCCGCGCCGCACCGACACGGCAGAGATTGCTGACCTCTACCTGCCGATTCAGCCGGGCACCGATGTGTCGCTTTTCAACGGCATGCTGCACATCATGCTGTGGGAAGGCTGGACGGATGCCGCCTACATTGCGGCCCACACCACGGGCTTTGAGGCACTCAAAACCACAGTACGCGACTACACCCCCGATCTGGTGGCCGAGACCTGCGGCATTAAAAAAGACGACCTGTTCGTGGCCGCCAAGCTGTTTGCAACATCCAATGCCACGCTGAGCCTGTATTGCCAGGGCCTGAACCAATCGAGCAGTGGCACCGCCAAAAACGCGGCCCTGATCAACTTGCACCTGGCCACTGGGCAAATCGGCAAACCGGGTGCGGGCCCGTTTTCGCTCACAGGTCAGCCCAACGCCATGGGTGGCCGCGAAGTGGGCGGGCTGGCCAATCTCCTCAGCGCGCATCGGGACATGGGCAATGCCGACCACCGGGCCGAAGTGGCTGCGTTGTGGGGCGTCAACGACGTGCCCAGCAAGCCTGGGAAAACTGCTGTTGAGATGTTTCAGGCTGCAGCCGACGGTGAAATCAAGGCGCTCTGGATAGCCTGCACCAACCCGGCCCAGTCCATGCCCGACCAGGCCACGGTGCGCCGCGCGCTGGAACGTGCCGAACTCGTCATCGTGCAGGAAGCCTTTGCAACCGCCGCTACCTGCGACTACGCTGATTTGCTGCTGCCCGCCACCACCTGGGGCGAAAAAATGGGTACGGTGACCAACAGCGAGCGCCGCATCAGCAGGGTGCGCGCCGCCATACCGGCGCCCGGTGAAGCGCGGCATGACTGGGCGATTGCGGTTGAATTTGCGCAGCGGCTTGAAAGCCTGCGCGGAGGCAAAGGCACCACCATCTTCCCCTACAGCCTGACAGACCCCGCAGCAGGCGTGGAAGCTGTCTGGAACGAGCACCGCGAGTCGACACGCGGCCGCGACCTCGACATCACCGGCATGAGCTACACCATGCTGGACATCGCGCCGCAGCAATGGCCGCTTAAAACAGGTGAGGCCACCGGCAAGGTACGGCTCTACGAAGACAGTATTTTCCCGACACCGGACGGCAAGGCCAAATTCGTCAACACGGTTTACAAACCCGTAGCGGAGGCGCGCGAGTCACGCTACCCATTTTCACTGACCACCGGTCGCCTGCGCGACCAGTGGCACGGCATGAGCCGTACCGGCACGCTGGGCCGCCTGTTCGGCCATGTGGCCGAACCGTCGGTGCAGATGAATGCCAACGACATGGCGCGTCGGCTGTTGAAAGACGGCGACCTCGTGCACGTCACCTCCAAGCGCGGCTCCATAGTGGTGCCCTTGCAAGCATCGCCCGAGGTGGCCGTGAGCCAGGCGTTTATGGCGATGCACTGGGGCAGCGAGTACTTGAGCGGTTTGTCGAGCAGTGGCGAGCCGCTCGCTGGCGTGAACGCCATCACCACCTCCAGCTATTGCCCGACCTCCAAGCAGCCAGAGCTCAAACACGCTGCCGTCAAAATTTTGAAGGCGGAATTGCCCTGGAGCCTGCTCGCCATGGCCTGGCTGCCCACCGGCGAATCGCTGGTGGCACGCAACGCACTGAAACCCTTGATGGTGGCGTTTCCCTTCACCAGTTGCGTGCCGTTTTCAAACAACACGCCGCTTGCAGACCAGGGCGCTACACGCGAAGGGGTGCTGTTCAGGGCGGCTGCGCATCTGGCTCCACCCGACGAGTTGTTGCTTCAAATTGAAAAAATACTCGGTTTGACCAGCCTTGAAGCGCTGCATTACGTCGATAAAAAGCGGGGGCAACGCCGCACGGCCAGACTGACGCGTGTGGGCGACAAGGCAGAGCTGACGGGCTTTTTATTGGCAGGTGACACCCGCGCCGAGGCCTGGATCAAAACCGTTCTTGAGGGCGAACTGCCGGCACAGACTTACGGTCGCCTGCTGTTGTCGCCTGGCGCCAAACCGCCGATAGCCGTGCAAACTCGCGGCAAACTGGTGTGTACCTGTCTGAATGTCACCGACGCTGCGATTGACGTGCACTTGCACGCCATGGCTCAGGCTGGCGCCAATTATCTGCTGACCACCGACGCCGCTCGCCTGGCGTCACTGCAATCAACCCTGAAATGCGGCACCCACTGCGGCAGCTGCGTGCCCGAGCTCAAACGCCTGGTACGCTCGGTCCGCACTGCAACACCACGTGTTGTGATTCCCATCCAACAAGTCGCCTGAGATTGCCTGAAAAGAGCTGTTCGCCTTCGGGGACAATAGGACCATGGGCATCAGTCACTACATCAAGAAAATCGGGCGCGGCAAAGACGGTGCGCGGCCGTTGTCGCGTGTGCAGGCAGCCGACCTGCTGGGCCAGGTGCTGGACGGCACCGTGACAGACCTGGAAGTCGGTGCGTTTTGCCTGGCCATGCGCATCAAGGGCGAAACACCTGACGAAATGGCCGGCTTTTTGGACGCTACGCACCAGCGCCTGGACCGTTTGCCGAAGCACGGCAGTGGCGCGCCCACCGTGGTGCTGCCCAGCTACAACGGTGCGCGCAAGCTGCCCGTATTGACGCCGCTGCTGGCCCTGCTGCTGGCACGGGGCGGTGTAGCGGTGCTGGTCCATGGCACGCCCACCGAATCCAGCCGCGTTTTTGCATCAGAAGTGCTTCTCGCCCTTGATATTCCTGCCCAGACAGCTATTAAATCAATAGCACCAGGGGCTGTGGCATTTGTACCCACCGGCTTGCTGTGCCCGGCGCTCAAACGCCTGCTCGATGTACGCCGCGCGGTCGGCCTGCGCAACCCGGCCCACAGCTTGGTCAAGATCATGAACCCGTGTGTCGGCAAAAGCCTGGTGGTCAGCAGCTACACCCACCCGGAATACGCAATTTCAATGGCGCAAACCTTTGAATTGATACAGGCCAATGCCCTGCTGCTACGCGGCACTGAGGGCGAAGTGGTGGCCGATGCGCGCCGCATGCCTCAAATGGAAGCCTTCATCAACGGCCAGCGCCAGTTGCTGCAAGCCGCGCAAGCCGGCACACTGGTATCGTTGCCCGACCTGCCCAAAACCACCGATGCGGCCAGTACAGCGGCTTACATTCAATCCGTCATGGCCGGGCACCAGCGCATACCGGCCTCGATTGCCATGCAGGTGGAACACATCTTGCAACTTGTCAAACACTTATGAATAACAATAAACCTCTACTGCCAGTGACCGGACTTTGCACTTTAGTGGGTGCGGGTCCGGGCGATCCGGAATTGCTGACGCTTAAGGCGCTCAAAGCCATTCAGGCCGCGACCGCGCTGTTTGTCGATGACCTGGTCAACCCGGACATTGTGGCTTTTGCGCAGCCTGGCGCACGCATTGTGTACGTCGGCAAGCGCGGCGGCTGCAAGTCCACGCCCCAGGCCTTCATTGAAAAGCTCATGGTCACAGCTGCGAAAGAAGGCGACAACGTGGTGCGCCTGAAGGGTGGCGACCCGTTTATTTTTGGTCGTGGCGGCGAAGAAATTGAAGCGCTGCACGCAGCTGGCATTAAAGTGACTGTCATCAACGGCATCACCTCTGGCCTGGCGGCCATGACCGCATTGAACGTACCGCTCACGCACCGTGAACACGCTCACGGCGTTGTGTTTGTCACCGGTCATGCCAAGCCCGGCGATGCGGGTACCGACTGGGCGCTGTTGGCTTCGACTGCTGCACGCGCCAAACTGACACTGGTGATCTACATGGGTGTTGCAGGGTCGCAGCAAATTCAAAACGAATTATTACTAGGCCTGTGTGCCAGCACGCCAGTGGCCATCATTCAAAACGCCAGCTTGCCCGCTCAGCGCCACGCCATCACCACCCTCGGCAGCCTGCGCAGCACCATCGAGCAAGAAGGTCTGCAAAGCCCGAGCGTAATTGTGGTGGGAGATGTATTGCAGGGCCTGCTGGCACTGTCAACGGCCACCGGGAGCCAGCAAAAGCAGGCCTGAGCCCCTGGAGTCTGAGGAACCGTTTATCTCTGCGGTATCCGGTGGCGCGCAATGTGCGGACCACCATCGTTCATGGACTCCGGCCGAAGCGCCGCATGCTTGGTTACACGGCCCTTCATGCGCTTGCGCCACATCCTGAACGACGACCTCTTCATGTGCGCACGCATCAGCGCCACCACAGCCGATTCGTTCAAGCCAAATTGCAGCTCAATGGCTTCAAACGGTGTGCGGTCTTCCCAGGCCATCTCGACAATGCGTGAGATGTCTGCGTCTGACAGGCTGGCGGATAGGTCGCTGGATTTCATGGCAAAAGCAGTATGGCACGGCTGCTGTCACCACACCGTCACAGACGCCCATTAACCTCAGCTATTTTTTGATGGACTTTTTCATGTCAACCCGTCTTTTGGTCAGCGCACTGCTGGCGCTTGGTACTACGCTGGCCCAGGCACAAACTTTTTCTTTTGGTCTGTGGGGCGACATGCCGTACAAAAAAGCTGGCGATGACCCGAAAATCCCTGCGTTGATCAAAAGCATCAATCAGTCTGACATTGCCTTTTCGATCTACGACGGCGACATCAAGGACGGCAGTTCCAAATGCACCGACGACATTTATGCCTCGGCGCTCAGCATGTTCGGCGAGCTGAAAAAACCGGTGGTCTATGTGCCCGGCGACAACGAATGGACCGACTGCCACCGCATCAACAATGGCGGCTATGACGGACTGGAGCGCCTGGCGTACATCCGCAAAGTCATGTTTCCCACACCAAACAGCCTGGGCCAACGGCAAATGCCGCTGCTGCACCAGGGCCAGGCAGGCGAAAAGTTTTACGAGAACGTTCGCTTCAGCCACCGCCGCATTGTGTTTGCTGGCCTCAACATTCCGGGCAGTAACAATAACAAAATTCTGGACGACAAGGATTGCACTAAAAAAAGCGCCCGCACGCTGGTGCAATGCGAAGCCAGCAACGCCGAGTACCTAGAGCGTGATGCGGCCAACGTACAGTGGATGCAGCAAGCTTTTCGGGCTGCCAAAGAGCAGAAAGCGCCAGGTATGGTGCTGGTGATTCAGGCCGACCCGGGGTTTGATTTGCCGGAAACCGAAGACATCGACGAAAGCAAAGACCCCAGCTTCAGTGGCTACCGCAACTTCATGGACAAACTCGTGCTGGAGACCGAACAATTCGCAGGTCAGGTCTTATTTGTGCACGGCGACACGCATTTCTACAAAACCGACAAGCCGCTGTACAGCCCGAGCAAACTGTTGCCCAACTTCACACGGCTGCAAACTTTTGGCAGCCCGATGATTCATTGGGTTCGCGTGACGGTGGACGCTAACAGCGCTAACGTTTTCACGATCCACCCGGTCATCGTTAAGCAGTAAGGATGTGACGATCCGCCGCTGCCCCGGCTGGCAGCGGTGTTGCGGCTGCAAACGTCGGTGCAATCGTGTCGCCAGACAAACCCGAGGCCCAGCCAATTAGCGCTGCGGACCAAACCTGTTCACAGTTTGTTTCTTAAAGTGCAAAATGCGTTGCAGCTTTAAAAGGAAAAAATGATCAAAGTTTACTCATGGCCCACGCCAAATGGCCACAAAATTCACATCATGCTTGAGGAATGCGGCTTTCGTCTGGGTCGAGACTGGGAAGCTATCCCCATCAATATCGGCACCGGCGACCAGTTCAAACCAGAATTTCTGGCCATCAGCCCGAACAACAAGATTCCGGCCCTGGTGGACCCCAATGGCCCAGACGGCAAACCGATAGCGCTCTTTGAGTCAGGCGCGATACTGCTCTATCTGGCTGCTAAAACAGGAAAATTACTGCCAAAAACCGACCGACTCAAGTTTCAAGTGCTG
The DNA here is from genome assembly GCA_025352405.1 of Polaromonas sp. Taxonomy (GTDB): domain Bacteria; phylum Pseudomonadota; class Gammaproteobacteria; order Burkholderiales; family Burkholderiaceae_C; genus Polaromonas. The sequence continues at coordinate 1,804 of JANXTM010000236.1, read as the reverse complement.
CAGTGGCTGATGTTCCAAATGGGCGGCGTTGGCCCCATGATTGGGCAAACCCACCACTTTCGCCAATACGCTCCAGAAAAAATAGAGTACGCCATCAACCGCTACAGCAACGAAACCAAACGCCTGTACGGCGTGATGGACAAACAGTTATCTGTCAGCAAATTCATGGCCTGCAACCAATACAGCATTGCCGACGTGGCCATCTTCCCGTGGCTGCGCAACTGGGAAAACCACGGCATTGCCTGGGCCGACTACCCGCACCTCAAGGCCTGGTTTGATTTAGTGGGTGCCCGCCCTGCGGTGCAGCGTGGCGTCAAGGTACTGGCCGACCTGCGTCGGCCATTGACCGACGACAAAACACGCGACATCCTATTTGGCAAAACCCAATACCAAAAACGCTGACCTAATGCGAAATTTTCAGCGCTTGAGCTCCAGCGACATCTTGTTCGCGCTATAATATGAAACATGGCGGAGTGTGGCGCAGCCTGGTAGCGCACCTGGTTTGGGACCAGGGGGTCCAAGGTTCGAATCCTTGTACTCCGACCAAAAACAACGAAAAAAAGCTCATCTTCCGATGGGCTTTTTTTTCGGTTGCTCCCAGCGCCAAATTTCTGCCCGTAGCTCAGTCGGATAGAGCATCAGCCTTCTAAGGTGTTGCAATACCTTTTCATAGGGTGAATGATTTTAAAAATACATTTAAAATCAATAACTTGCAAAGCACTTTAAAAACTCAATCGGTTAAAAGTCATCATATTTCGTCATAGTCTGGTGAGATTTTTGTGAGATGAATGTGTTGATACTACTTTCATAGCAACAAAAACCGCCTTGAAGGTGCCTCCGTTTAGAATCAAGATAAACAGCCAGTAGCTCATCCGGATAGAGCAATGTCCTTCTAAGACATGGGTAGGGGGTTCGAGTCCCTCCTGGCTGACCACTACATTGGAGCCTATGGACGCAACCCTCATTCTGGCTGATCTGCGTGAACAGTTTGGTGCCAAAAAGGCCGTTCTGTACGTCGATGAATTGGCAGAGGCATTGGGTAAGTCCACCGATGCAGGCCGCGCGCCTGATAAACGAGCAGAAGGCGACCGTGATTGTGGAGCATATTGCCTACGACCCCACGGGTGACACGCACACCATGGAAATCTTCACCCAGGACAAGCCGAAGGAAGATTTCAGCAAGGCGGTGAAGGCCAACGACTACGTGTTCACCGACTCCAAGAACGAGCGTGACTTCGTGCGCGAGTTGGATGCCAGTACCGAAGTGGTGGTGTACGCCAAACTGCCACGTGGATTTTTCATACCAACCCCGGTTGGTAACTACAACCCGGACTGGGCCATTGCATTCCAGGAAGGCAAGGTCAAGCACGTCTACTTCGTCGCCGAAACCAAGGGCTCCATGTCCAGCATGGACCTGCGGAAAATCGAGGAAAGCAAGATTGAATGCGCTCGCAAGTTCTTCGCCAAAATCACATCCGACCAGGTCAAGTACGACGTGGTGGATGAGTATGGGAAACTGGAGTTGCCCCGATTTGACGGACACCTTATCGTTAAGTCAAGAAGGAGTCGAAGATGCCAAGACAGTACAACCCCAAGCCGCCGTGTCCGGCACAATTTCGCCAGCAAATGATCGAGCTGGTGGCCGCTGGGCGCAGGCCCAGCGAGCTAGCCAAAGAGTTTGGCTGCCATGAAACCAGCATCCTGAGCTGGATTCGAGCCACCAAAGACCGTGATGCGTCGGCATCCGCCGCTGTCCAGCAGGCAGCGCCGCTAAACGCAGCCGAGCGCCAAGAGTTGATCGAGC
>JANXTM010000227.1 GCA_025352405.1 Polaromonas sp. | reverse complement strand
AACAACATGGCCAACACGTGGCTGCAGGCGAGCGAGATTTTGGGTTTTAAAGTCCACCTGAGCACACCCGGCGGCTACGAAGTAGACCAGTCGGTGGCAGGCATTCGTTCAGCCGACAGTTACCAAGTTTTCAAAGACCCGATGCAGGCCTGCGCCGGCGCAGACCTGGTCACCACCGACGTGTGGACCAGCATGGGTTACGAGGCTGAAAACGAAGCCCGCAAGAAAGCTTTTGCCGACTGGTGTGTAGATAGCGAAATGATGAGAGTCGCCAAACCCGATGCGCTCTTCATGCACTGCCTGCCCGCGCATCGCGGTGAAGAAGTAGAAGCTGAAGTTATCGACGGACCACAATCAGTCGTGTGGGAAGAGGCAGAGAACCGCATGCATGTGCAAAAGGCGCTGATGGAGTATTTGCTGCTAGGACGGCTGGACTAACACCCCCAACAGGCCGACACCGATGCAGCAGCGGGAAACCCTCTGCCGCATCGTGCCGCATACGTGAATGCGTTTTGGCCTGAATTAACCGCGCCCCACGAACGGCATCTTCGTCGCCATGATGGTCATGAACTGCACGTTGGTAGACAGCGGCAGCGAGGCCATGTGCACCACCGCGTCGGCCACTTCACTGGCATCCATCATCGGCTCAATCGCGATTTCGCCATTGGCTTGTGGCACACCCTTGGCCATGCGAGCTGAGAGCTCTGTCATAGCGTTGCCAATATCAATTTGCCCGCAGGCAATGTTGTACTTGCGCCCATCCAGCGAGATGGATTTTGTCAAGCCGGTAATGGCGTGTTTGGTAGCCGTATAAGACGCTGAATTGGGCCGCGGAGCGTGCGCAGAAATCGATCCGTTATTGATAATGCGTCCGCCCTGGGGCAACTGGTCTTTCATCATTTTGAAAGCGCCCTGGGCGCATAAAAAAGAACCCGTCAAATTGATATTGACGACGTTTTGCCAGGTTTCAAAAGTGATGTCTTCAAAGTTGGTACCCATACCGCTGATACCGGCGTTGTTAAACAGCACGTCGATGCGCCCGAACACCTCGTGGATTTTGGCAAACAGTGCTGCAACCGATTCGGCGTTACCGACATCGGTTGACACCGGCAGGGCACGCCCAGCGCCAGCAATCAGTTCTGACTCCTTGGCGACGCTTTCCAGCGGCTCCATGCGTCGCCCGACCAGCACCACGTTGTAGCCCTCACGCAAAAACGCCAGCGCTACTGACCGGCCAATGCCGGTGCCAGCGCCTGTAACGAGCGCGACCTTGTTGCTTGCCTTATCAATTGAACTCATGGGATGTGCCTTTGCCTCTTTGTAAAAATTCGATTGTGCCCCAGCCGATGCAATGTAGTGGCGACTTGTTCATGCGTTGCTGTCTGCTAGCCACACCACCACAAATACTTAAGGCTTGAAGTATTTTTAAGTATTGTCGGAAATAACCGACACAACAGTATTTGCAGCGGTGCTACCTTCGTGTCCATGACAGCCAAACCGATAAGAATATGGGACATCTCACCGGCCGTTGACGAACGTGCCGAGGTCTTCCCTGGTGACACCCCATATTCGCAGCGGTTGCACTTTTCCCTTAGCCCCGGCTGCCCCGTAAACGTCAACAGCATCACGTTGTCACCACACACCGGTGCCCATGCAGATGCACCCATGCACTACGCCAACGGCGGCCTGAGTTCGGGCGAACTAGACCTGGCACCCTACCTTGGCCGATGCCGCGTGATTCACTGCCTCGACAGCGGACCACTAGTTTTGCCCGAACACATTGCCCATGCGCTAGACAACCTGCCCCAGCGCGTGCTCTTGCGCACCGCACGCACTGCCAGCCAATCTTGGGCAGCTTTCACGGCTCTAGGTCAACAAACACTTGCGCTTTTAGCTACAAAAAACATAGCTACTCCCCTTTTGCTGATTGGCATTGACACCCCCAGCGTGGACCCTGCCGCCAGCCAAGACCTGCCGTGCCACCAGCAGTTACTGGCAGGCAATCTGCGCGTGCTGGAAAACCTGGTGCTCGACGATGTGCCCGAAGGCGACTACGAACTGATTGCGCTTCCGCTCAAGTTGATGCGGGCCGATGCTTCACCCGTTAGAGCCATCCTGCGCGAACTTCCCTGAAGAAAATGCACCTATGAGCAAAACCCTCAAAGACTGTCGCGCCCTGGACGCGCAAGACCCGCTGCGCGCGCTACGTCACCAGTTCAGCCTGCCCGAAGGCGTTATTTACCTTGATGGCAACTCGCTCGGCGCGCTTCCCAAAACTACCGCAGCACGCGTTGCCGAAGCCGTCACCCATGAATGGGGCCAGGGCCTGATCCGTAGCTGGAACAGCGCTGGCTGGTTTGACATGCCGCAACGCCTGGGTAACAAGATTGCGCAACTCATTGGTGCCGCGCCCGGCGAAGTCGTGGCGACCGACAGCACCTCGATCAATTTGTATAAAGTGCTGAGCGCCGCGCTGCACATGGCTGCCGAAGACGCACCCACGCGCAAGGTGCTGATCAGCGAGCGCAGCAACTTTCCGACCGACCTCTACATTGCTGAAGGCCTGTGCAGGCAGCGCGGTCTGCGTCTGGTGCTGGTCGAGCCTGAAGACCTCGCCGATGCGCTGACAGCCGATGTTGCCGTGCTGATGCTGACCCATGTCAACTACCGCACAGGCGCCATGCACAATATGAAAAGCGTCACGGCCGCCGCCCACAACGCCGGCATTTTGACGGTATGGGATCTGGCGCACAGCGCGGGTGCCGTTCCTGTAGACCTGAACGGTGCAAGGGCGGATTTTTCAGTCGGTTGTGGTTACAAATATTTGAACGGTGGCCCTGGCGCACCGGCTTTTGTCTGGGTCAACCCCAAACACGCAGACCGTTTCTGGCAACCACTGTCTGGCTGGTGGGGCCACGCCGTACCGTTTGAGTTCACGCCCGACTACCGCCCTGCGCCCGGCATCACGCGATACCTGTGCGGCACCCAGCCCATCTTGAGCATGGTCGCGCTGGAATGCGGGCTGGACACCGTTTTGGCCGCGCAGCCCATGGGCGGCACGGCAGCGCTGCGGCGAAAGTCACTTGCGCTGACTGACCTGTTTATCGAACTGGTTGAAACCCATTGCAGCGGCCACGGTCTGGGCCTTGCAACGCCGCGCGATCATGCCCAGCGCGGCTCCCAAGTTTGCCTGACCCGCCAGACGGGCGCCTACGCCATTGTTCAAGCCTTGATTGCACGCGGCGTGATTGGTGATTTCCGCAGCGGAGATTCTTCGACCTTTCGACAAGCTCAGGACGGGCCGTGCTCAGGAAAAACAGGTATGCCGGACATCCTGCGTTTCGGCTTTACCCCGCTGTACATCGGATTTGAAGACATCTGGAACGCCGTTGAACATCTCAAACAGGTGCTAGAAACGGCTGAATGGAAAAAGCCCGAATTCAACCAGAAGAACGCGGTGACATGACATGATCGAAGCACAACACCCGGCCGACATCGTGCGTGAAGAAAAAGCCCAACTCGACTTCAGCAAATCCATGAGTTACGGCGACTATCTGCAGCTTGACGCCATTCTGGACGCACAAAAACCGCTGTCGCCGGACCACAACGAGATGCTCTTCATCATCCAGCACCAGACCAGTGAACTCTGGATGAAGCTGATGCTGCACGAGCTGCGCGCGGCGATTGCAAACGTGGCGGCAGATGAACTGGGTGATGCTTTTAAAAAACTTGCCCGCGTGAGCAAAATCATGGAGCAACTGGTCCACGCCTGGGACGTGCTGGCCACCATGACACCCCCCGAGTACAGCGCCATACGTCCCTACTTGGCCAACTCAAGCGGCTTTCAAAGCGCGCAGTACCGCTGTATTGAATTCGCACTGGGCAATAAGAATGCCGCCATGCTCACACCGCATGCGCACCGGCCAGACCTGCTGGCCCAGGTTCAAGAAGCATTTGAAGCACCGTCACTCTATGACGAGGCCCTGCGCCTGCTGGCCCGCCGGGGCCTGACCGTGCCCGCCAGCCACCTTGAACGTGACTGGACACAAGCCTATGCAGAAAGCGAGGCAGTAGAACTTGCATGGCTGGTCGCCTACCGCAACCCCAAAGCGCACTGGGATCTGTACCAGCTGGGTGAAGAACTCACCGATCTGGAGGACGCCTTTCGCCTCTGGCGCTTTCGGCATGTCACCACAGTAGAACGCGTAATCGGCTTCAAGCGCGGTACCGGCGGCACCGGCGGCGTGAGCTACCTGCGCAAGATGCTGGACGTGGTGTTATTTCCGGAAATCTGGAAGCTGCGCACGGCCCTGTAATTCAAACCTGCATGTGCAGAGCCAAGACCACTCAAACTACTTGCCACCGTCAATAGAAATGGTTTGTCCGCTGATCCAGCCAGCGTGCGCCGAGGCAAAAAACAAAACCCCGAACGCAATGTCTTCTGACGTTCCGAGACGTTTCAGCGCGATACCGTTTAGCAGCGCCTGCTGACCGGCAGCGCCCATGGCCTCCCACTGGCGCTCGGTATTAGGGTTTGATCGCACGAATCCGGGGGCAATGCAATTGACGGTGATACCCCACTCGCCAAGCTCGTGCCCCAGCTGCCGCGTCAGGCTGATCAGTGCAGCCTTGGACGCTGCATACGCCTGAATGCCGGTCAGGCTGACCGTCAAACCAGCGCCGCTGGAAATATTCACGATGCGACCCGAGCGGGCAGCCTTCATGCCAGGCGCAACCGCCTGGCACAAATAAAAAGCACCGCTGACATTGACTGCAAAAATCGCATTCCACTGTTCCGGGGTCACGGTTTCAAGAGGACGCCCCACTTGTCCAAGAACGCCGCCAGCGTTGTTCACTAGAATGTCGACCTGTCCGCGGGCGCGGCAGATTTCGTCCACCAGCGCGGTCACGGCGGCGGGTTGGGTGATGTCCACGACGCGGGCCTGGCAATGACCACTGGCCTCGCCGCACAGTTGCGCGGTTTGCGCCAACCCATCTTCCTCAATATCAAGCGCCCAGACGTCGGCACCGTTTTCTGCCAGCGCAATACAGATCGCGCGCCCAAAGCCGTGCGCAGCGCCCGTGACGATGGCTGTCTTGCCAGAAAAATCAAGCATCATGACGGGTCCAATAGGTAGACAAATAAAGAGCGCATCTAGGCGGGCGAGCTAACAGTTTTCGGGGTAGCCTGGCAGACCTGGATCAACACATCGAAGGTCTCGTACGCAAGCGGACGCCGCCCGTCCTCTATGTCGTGAATCAGCGCGACCAGGCAGGCAATCGCTGGGGTTGCAATACCCACCTCGCGGCCCAGCGCCACGATGACGCCGATCTGCGGATCAACTTCTGTTTTGCGCTTGCGAACGGCAAGATCGCGGTGAATGCCCGAGTGGGTTTTGGCTGTGTGGCTGTTGAATTCAGCCAAAGCTGCAATTGACGCGCGTGCCCCTGCGTTCGATGCACCCGGCGCAAAGCAACTGGGGTCAAAACCGTTGAATCCCACCGGCACGACAGCGCGCGCCGCCGCTACAGCCATTACTTCCCGAGCCAGTTGATCGAACACGATAAAGCGCCGCGGGTCGGCAAAGTTTTCTGTCATCGAATCATCGGTGAGCGCGGTGGCAAACAACATGGCACCGTAGGCCAGTTTCCCCCACAGGTAGCCCCAGAGGTTGTCGGTCAATATGGCCTGCGGCTCAAAGATCAAAAGGTGGCGGTGCATCTGCCGGGTGCGCTCGCGTATGGAGCCGTCCACCTCGCCCACCACCACGGCCGCCCGGTTACCAAAAAGAATTTCGCCTGCACCCAGCCAGTCAGCGCCAAAGTTGACAAAGCAGCCCATCGTGCGCTCTTGACCCACCGCGCGCGCGATGACCAACTCATTCAAACCATTTTGCGCCGACAGAACGTAGCCACCGGGGGCCAGATGGGGCATCAACATGGCCAATGCGGCCTCGGTCGCCTGCGCCTTCACTGCCAGCACGATGACCTCAAAAACGCCTTCCAGTTCGTCGGGCGTGACCGCCGGAACAACCTGAGTGAATTGCTCGACCGGGCCGGTGATTGACAAGCCCGATGTGCGGCAAACCTCAATATGTTCGCGAACAATATCAACCATCAGCACTGGCAGCCCGGCCCGTGCCCAGTAGGCACCCAGCACGCCGCCGATAGCGCCGGCACCCCATATCAAAATTGGCTGCTCTACCTTCATCATGCGGCTCCCAGATGATGTAATTCTTGATGGGTCGCCACCGTCAGCTCGCCATCGGTGGTGATCCATCCGCGGTACATACCCAGGGTATTAAAGGGCGCGACTGGATTTCCGCTTGCCCCCAGCGCGATCAGACCGGCCCCGATAAAGTGGCTGGACAAGGTCTCAAACACCAGGCTGGTAGCAGCTGCCTCCAGCGGTTGGCCGCCATAGCGAATGCGTGCTGCAAGGTCATAAGCAGCGACCCGGCGAATAAAAATTTCGCCCTGCCCGGTGCACGACACGGCGCAAACACCGTCTTGTGCATAGGTTCCGGCCCCAATGAGTGGGCTGTCGCCAACCCGTCCTGACGGTTTGTTGTTAAAGCCGCCGGTAGAGGTTGCAGCTGCCAGATGACCCTGCTGGTCGCGCGCAACCGCGCCGACCGTGCCGTGCTTTTCGGCCTCGGAAGCCGGCACAAAGGCGCCCGTCGCCGCGCGCTGCTGGAGCAGCTTCAGCGCGTCAACCCGCCGCTGTGTCGTGAAGTAATTTGGCGCCACCATCGCCAGCCCCTGGCTGGCGGCAAAATCGTCCGCCGCTTCGCCCGCCAGCAACACAGCACGGCCGCTGTCAAGCACCGCACGCGCTGCCAGCACCGGGTTCCGAACCCGGCGCACGGTGCACACGGCACCGGCGGCCAGCGACGCACCATCCATGATCGACGCATCAAGTTCGTGCGTTGATTTTTCGGTCAGCGCAGCGCCGTAGCCCGCGTTGAAATGCGGGCTGTCTTCCATCACTACAACGGCGGCTTGTACGGCATCCAGTGCGGAGCCCCCGGCGCGGAGAATGCGCCAACCGGCGCGCAACGCGCTGGCCATGTGGGCCCGGCTCTCTGCCCACTCAGCCTCTGTTTGTAAATTAAGAGAAAGCGTTCCGCAGCCGCCATGCAGGCCTATCGCAATACCTGACATGCGGTTACTTGACCGGTTTGATGTTCATCGCCAGCGTGTCTTCATCAACTCGCGGCTTGATAGTGACCTTGCCTTTTTGCATGGCCCAGGCCGACCCCACCGCCACAATCGGCAGACGCTGACGATCCTTTTCAAGCAGTGCGTTCGCGTCTTCCAGGAATTTACGGCGCTTGCCAACATCCATTTCCACCGCCGCATCCTGCAACAATTTATCCATCACGGGATTTTTATAGTTAAGCACATTGAAAGCGCCCATCTTGCGCTCCTTGTCGTTCGAGTGGGCCAGTGAAGACAGCGTGTAATGCGCCTCCCCGGTCAGGGTTCCCCAGCCCGACATGGACATGGAATAGTCGCCACGGGTACGCGCAGGGAAAAACACCGCCGCTGGCTGCGCATTGGCCTGCGCGTCGATGCCCACTGCTGCCAGCATTTGCGCGACGGAGATACCCACTTGGCGGTCACCCGGCAAGCGGTCTTGTGTGAAGGAGAACTGCACCTTGAACCCGTTGGCATAACCGGCATCGGCCAGCAGCTTGCGCGCGCCAGCGGGGTCGTACTTGCGCTCACCCAGCGTCTTGTTAAATCCGAAAATAGATGGCGTGACCATCTGGCTGGCTGGTTTACCCAGACCTTCCATCGCGACCTCTGCCAGCGCCTTGCGGTCAATCGCGAGGTCAATGGCCTCTCGAACCCGCAGATCAAGGAAAGGGTTTTTGGGTAGCGCAGAGCCGTCCTTGGCGGTGACGCTCAAGGCCTTCTCGCGCAAGTCCAACTCAATGTTGAACACATACACGGTGTCGACCGTCTGTACGGTGATTTTCGGATCACGTTGAAGCGTCGCAACGTCGCTGGCAGGCACACGAGTGATCAAGTCCAGCTGGCCAGCCTTCAATTGCGCCACCCGGGCGGCGTCGTTTGGAATTTCCTTGCGGACATGCCTGGCCCATGGCTCCTTTGGACCCCAATAGGCGTCGTTGCGGGCCAGCACCAGGTCGCCTTTTGGTTGCCACGATACATATTTGTACGGGCCGGTGCCGATGGCCGCCTTACCGGAGTTGAAAGCCTCGTTGGCCGTTTCTTTTGTCAGGCCGGCAGCCGCCTTCGCCGAGACGATGAACAGTCGGATGAAATCGTTCGGCAGCGTAGGGGCTGCGCCGTCGGTGATGACCAGCACCGTGTAGGGGTCGATGATCTTCACATCCTTGACCCGGCGAACGTAGATCGTGGTGGGGTTGGGCCCAGAGACCACCGGCACACGTTCGATGGAGAACTTGACGTCTTGCGCCGTGAACTCGGAGCCATCATGAAATTTAACGCCGCGGCGCAATTTAAATTCCCAGGTGTTGTCGTTGATCACTTTCCAGCTCTCGGCAAGGCGTGGCATCAGCTCAAGCCCGTCACCCGACCAGACCAGGGTGTCGAACACATGCTTCAACGCTTCGGCATGGGTGCCGGTGGCGGTGAAGTGCGGATCGATGGAGTCGGGCCCACCGCGCACACCGATGGTGAGGGTCTGGGCTAGCGCAGAAGTGACCATCGCTGTGGTGCACAGCAAGCCCGTGAAAAAAGATCGCATCGTGAGTCTCCTAGTGTGGGCCCGGCGGAACCGCTGGACTATTGCCGGTAATTTAATGCTGTCATGGTCCGACAGTCAATACCTTTTGGAACTAATTTTTAAATTTAAAACATTTTTTATTCCTGTAAGTTTCAGTTATTACTTAAAAATTTAGGGTTTACGCTCGTAAATACGCGATAAAAAAACTTTTAACTAATTTTTATTTTTCTTGTGGCCATTTATTAAAAAGAGAATACAGTTCTGTTTGGAACTATCTATGGAAACTGTAAATATATCGCCATCAACCGTCCTGACCGCCATGGGCGAAAAGCTGCTCGGACGTCACCGTCTAGACGCCTTCACCCATGCGAGGCTCTGGCGTAACCCGTGCGGCTTTTCTGCACGCTTTAACTACCTGGGTCTGCGTTACAACACGCCGCTGTATGGCTGGGTTGAGGAGCGTTTTGGGCTGTCGCGGGCCGAGTTTGTGGTGATCTACAGCCTCGGCTTGATGGACGGCGTCACTGCAAGTGAAATAGCTGCATCGACCGCCTTCCCGAAAAACACGCTGAGCCGTGCGGTAAACCGCATCGCCAAGCTCGGCTTTATCGAACGCCATGAAGATGAAAATGATCGCCGTCAGCACAACCTCACCCTCACGTCCGAGGGCCGTGCACTGCTGGATGAAGCCATGCCCCAATTTGCGGGACTTGAGGCCGAAATGCTTGCGCCGCTCAGCCTGGTAGAGCAGGAAACACTGTCGGCCCTGATGGCCAAAGTTGTGCTGGCCATGTTTGACAGTGCCGGAGACGACCAGAACGCAGAGCGCTCCCCAACCTTTCTCTGAAAGATCACCACCATGCGTATTTCTGAAATGAACTGGATGCAGGTCGAACAGCATGTGTTGCAAGACCGCCGGGCCGTCCTTCCAATAGGCTCCCTTGAGCAACACGCCCAACTGAGTCTGTGCGTAGACGCCATCTTGTCCGAGCAGGTGGCAGTGGAAGCGGCAGAGGCGCTGTGTGTGCCGGTGTTTCCGGTCATCAACTACGGCTTCACGCCCAGCTTTGTAGACTACGCCGGAACGGTGACGCTGCGGCTTTCAACCCTGTGTGCGCTGATGTGTGACGTGCTTGACGGCATGGTGCGCAGTGGATTTCGACAAATCGTGATCGTCAACGGGCATGGCGGAAATGGGCCTGCGCACGGTGCTATTCTGGAGTGGTTGGACAAAAATCGCGGTGTTCAAGTCAAGTGGCACAACTGGTGGAGTGCGCCGCAAACCATGGCCAAAGTCAAGGCCATCGACCCAGTGGCCTCACACGCCTCATGGATGGAAAACTTCCCATCCACTCGCGTGCGCGGCGTGGCGCCCCCCACCCAACCCAAACCCATGATTGACCTGGCGCGCTACCAGCGCATTGATCCTGGCGCGAAGAAAATCCTGATTGGCGACGGTAATTTTGGCGGCCACTACCAGCGCACGGATGCCGACATGACCGCACTCTGGGAGGTGGCTGTCGCTGAAACCCGGGCCATCATTTCCAACGACTGGGACTAGCGCCCGTGCTTGCGTTCCTTATCCCGCGCCTGCTGCAAGCCCTCGTGGTGATGCTGATCATTTCACTGATGGTGTTCGTTGGCGTTTACGCCGTTGGCAACCCGATCGACGTGATGATCTCCCCCGACGTCACGCAGCAAATCAGAGAGCAGACGATTCGCGCCTATGGTTTTGATCAGCCGCTGTGGCGGCAGTACCTCACGTTTTTGGAAAAACTGGTGCGCGGTGATTTTGGCCGGTCTTTTGTCTACAACATGCCGGTGCTGGACCTGATCTTGTCACGCCTGCCCGCCACGCTTGAAATAACCCTGGCTGCGGTGCTGGGTGCCGCACTTATTGGCGTGCCACTAGGCATGTATGCGGGTTACGCGCCAGATGCGCTGTCGTCAAAAACAATCATGGCGATTTCCGTACTCGGGTTCTCCGTGCCCACGTTCTGGATCGGGCTGATTCTGATTTTCACGTTTGCCGTTAACCTCGGTATATTGCCAGCCGGGGGGCGCGGTGAAACGATCTCGCTGTTTGGCGTTGAGTGGAGTTTTTTAACCCCCAATGGCCTGAAACACATGCTGCTGCCATCTATCAACCTGGCGTTGTTCAAGCTGGCGCTGCTGATTCGGCTAGCGCGCGCCGGCACGCGTGAAGTCATGCTGACCGATACGGTGCGTTTTGCACGCGCAGCGGGTGAAAGTGAATGGACGATTTTGAGCCGCCACGTGCTGCGCCTGATTGCCATCCCACTGGTCACTGTGTTTGGCCTGGAGTTTGGCTCAACGCTGGCGTTTGCGGTGGTCACTGAAACCATTTTTTCCTGGCCAGGGGTCGGCAAGCTGATCATTGATTCCATCTCTACGCTGGACCGGCCCGTGATGGTCGCCTACCTGATGCTGGTAGCACTGCTTTTCATCACGATCAATCTCACCGTCGACATTGCTTACGCCGCCCTTGATCCGCGCCTTCGTGCGCGTAAAACCTCATGATGAACAGCTCGCCCTCCCCCGTCATGGTCATGAGTCCGCTCAGGATTTTTCTAAGCGAGTTTGCTGAAAGCCGGGTCGCCGTCGCGGCTGTTGCCGTGCTGGGCCTGATTATTTTGCTGGCGCTTGCCGCGCCTTTGATTACGCCGCAAGACCCCTACGACTTGGCCAAGCTGGTACTGACCGATGCGCGCCGACCGCCCGGTTATGTTGGCAGCACTGGTTTTACCCACTGGCTTGGCACTGATGCCCAGGGCCGCGATTTATATTCCGCCATTTTGTATGGCTTGCGCATATCGCTTCAGGTCGGGCTGATAGCTGGCGTTATTGCGTTCTCGCTGGGCGCATCGCTGGGGACGCTGGCGGGCTTTGTCGGCGGACGGATTGAGACGCTGATCATGCGCATCATTGACTTGCAACTGTCGTTTCCAGCCATCCTGCTGGCACTGGTTCTGGCTGCCTTGCTAGGCCAGGGGAAATGGCAACTGATCGCCGCGCTGGTAACGGCACAATACGCCTATTTCGCGCGCACCGCGCATGGTGCGGCCAGCGCCGAGCGCTCCAAGGACTATGTTGAAGCCGCACTGTCCACGCCTTTGAGCTCGGCCCGGGTCGCCTTTCGGCATGTGCTGCCCAACTGCCTGCCCCCCTTGATAGTGGTCGCCACAGTACAGATCGCCAACTCGATTGCGCTGGAGGCCACGCTATCTTTTCTTGGACTCGGCATGCCGGTATCAGAGCCGTCATTGGGCATGTTGATTGCCAACGGTTTCCAGTACATGCTGTCGGGCCGCTACTGGATTTCAATTTATCCTGGAGTGGCCTTGATTGTGTTGATCGTCGCCATCAACCTGGTTGGCGACCAGATACGCGATCAGCTCAACCCGAGGCTCAAGCGATGAGCGCCACCTTGCTACAGGTGTGCGACCTCGCCACCCATTTTTCAACGCGTGCCGGCCTCGCAAAAGCCGTTGATGGCGTGTCCTTCAATGTGGCTGCGGGCGAGATCGTCGGCTTGGTGGGCGAATCGGGCTCTGGCAAGAGCGTCACCGGTTATTCCATCCTTGGCCTGATTGACCCACCCGGCCGCATCGCGGCAGGCTCCGTCAGACTTGATGGGGAAGAACTGATCGGCATGCCACATGCGCGCCTGCGCACCCTGCGTGGCCGCCGCGTTGCCATGGTGTTCCAGGACCCCATGAGCACGCTGAACGCTGTTCTAAGGGTATCGGCACAAATGCAATTGGCGATGCTGGCGCACGGCAAGCCAAGCGTGGGCGAGATGCGGCAGCGCTCGCTCAAAGCGCTGGCCAGGGTCGGTATTCCAGATCCGGAGCGACGGCTCGATGCCTATCCCCACGAGTTGTCGGGCGGCATGCGCCAGCGCGTAGCCATTGCCATTGCGTTTCTCAATAACCCGGCGCTGGTCATCTGCGACGAACCGACCACCGCCCTGGACGTGTCGATACAGGCACAAATTTTGGTCGAAATGAAAACCCTGGTACGCGACGCCGGTGTAGGCCTGCTCTGGATTAGCCACGATCTGGCCACTGTATCGGTGCTGGCCTCGCGGCTGCTGGTGATGTACGCAGGCCGGATCATTGAAGAAGGACCGACCGCAGAAGTGCTTCAGCGGCCACGCCACCCCTATACGCGCGGCTTGATTGACAGCATGCCCTCGCGCGCGGCACCGGGGCGCGACCTGGTGCAGATACCGGGCGCAACACCTTCACTCACCAACTTGCCGTCAGGTTGTGCCTTCAGGGCGCGCTGCGCCTATGCCAGCGCTGTCTGCAGCACGGCGCCTGAACAGACTTTTGAGGCGGCGCGTACCTGGCGTTGCCACCACCCCATGCAAGCACTTGCTGCGGCGCAAGGACAGCCATGACAGACTTCATCCGTCTTGCGGGCATCACGCGCCGCTTCACCTCATCACCCTCGTTAACTGAACGACTGGCCAAACGATTGACAGGCTCAAAGGCCCACGCCACCGTGGTCCACGCAGTTGAAAACGTATCGCTTCAGATCGCCAAGGGCGAAACGCTGGGCCTGGTGGGCGAGTCGGGTTGCGGCAAGTCCACCTTGGGGCGGGTGGCGGCGGGCATTCTCACGGCCACCAGCGGCCAGGCAGACATTGACGCGGCACCCGTCATGTCGAACGGCAGGAAGCACACCACACGTATTCAAATGGTGTTCCAGGACCCGTTCGCGTCACTTAATCCGCGCATGCGCGTGGGCGACACGATCTCGGAAGGCCCATTGGCGCACGGCCTGATCACACGGGCTGACAGCGCCGCCGACGTGACACGATGGCTGGAGGCCGTGGGTCTTGACGCAGCAGCGGCGCAACGATTTCCGCACCAGTTTTCGGGCGGCCAGCGCCAGCGGGTGGCGATTGCGCGCGCACTCGCCATGCGGCCCGACGCACTGGTTTGCGACGAACCAGTGGCATCGCTTGACGTGTCGATACAGGCGCAAATCATCAACTTGTTTTTGCAGCTGCGCCGCGATTTGAACTTGACCATGCTGTTCATCAGCCATGACCTGAGCGTGGTGCGCCACGTCAGCGACCGCGTGGCCATGATGTACCTGGGGCGAATTGTAGAAACCGGGCGGACCGAAGACATTTTCAACACCCCACGTCACCCCTATACCCGCGCCCTGCTCGACAGCGCACCGCGTCTGGCGGCCGATGGTGCGCCAGCGCAGGATATCCGACCCATCAGGGGCGAGCTGCCGTCACCGATCAACCCGCCGAGCGGTTGCGCATTTCACCAGCGTTGTGCCTATGCGCAAGAGCGCTGCAAAAAAGAGTTGCCCGTGTTGCGCCCGTCAGGCGATCAGCGCGAAGCGGCTTGTCATTTCCCACTTGGAGGCTAATCCGATGACCGATGCCCTACCGCGCGATGCCGAACCCTGGACCTGGCCCGAAGAAGAGTGGCGTCGCCGCGTCAACCAGGTACGCGCTGGTCGCAGCCTGCGTCCGAAGGTGTGGCCGGGTGGTGCACGCTGCGCGGTTGCGCTGTCATTTGACAGCGACCACGAAACCAATGAATTGCGCGATGGCGGCCGTTCGATTGGCCGGATGTCCTGGGGCCAGTACGGCAGCCGGGTGGGTGTTCCGCGCATTCTGGAGCTGCTGCAGCGCAGCCAGGTGCCAGCGACTTTTTTTGTACCTGCCGTTGCCGCCTTGCTCTACCCCGACGAGCAACGCCGCGTCATTGCAGAAGGGCACGAGATCGGGCTGCATGGATGGATTCACGAACTTAATTCCATCCTGCCTGAAAAAGACGAGCGCGAGCTGCACCTGCGTGCCTCCGACACCTTGACCGACATCACCGGCGTTCGGCCCGTCGGTATGCGCACACCGTCCTGGGACTTTTCACCTGCCACGCTTGCAATACAGCGCGAGATGGGCTTGTTGTATGACTCGTCGTTGATGGCAGACGATGACCCCTACGAGCTGGACGAGGCTGGCGAGCCCACCGGAATTGTCGAGCTGCCAGTGGAGTGGATTCGCGACGACGCGGTTTACTTCAACATGAACCGATTTCAAGCCCTGCGGCCTTACACCGCCCCCACGACCGTGCTGGATATTTTTCGTCGCGAGTTCGACCAGGCGTACGCAGAAGGCGGCCTGTTTCTGCTGACCATGCACCCGCACGTCATTGGCTACCGTTCACGTATGTTCATTCTTGAAGAGCTCATAAGCCACATGAAGAGCAAGCCCGATGTCTGGTTTGCCACGCACCGCGATGTCGCGCTGCAAGCGAAGGCACTGATTCCGAAGCCGTAACTATAGGGGTTCCTGCGCTGCGGCAATAACGTCGAGGCTCATGCAGTGGGTGTCGGCGATTGCCAGCGGCTGTCAGTGACTGCCACCGCCGTATAGCCACGGCATATCAAGCAGCTTTTCGCCCAATAATTTCATGGCCGCGTCACGTCCCCAGCGCAGCAGCCCCTGCGCATGAAAAATCCGCCCGTTGCGTAACGCCCTCGCCTGCACCCGTGCGTTGCGTTGCCAGCGGTTGGCAGCGTAACGCTGCAGCAGCCTGGGCACCGCAGCGTCACCACCAGTTGCTGAGGCCAGCAAACCACCCAGCTCTGCAGCATCTTCTATCGCCATGCCCGCGCCCTGCGCCAGGTAGGGGCGCATGGGATGGGCCGCATCGCCCAGCAAGGCGACCCGGCCCAACCCGTGCTGGTAGGCGCCCTGCATGGGCGCACGGTCACACACAGGCCAGAGTCGCCAGCTGGCTATGGCACCCACAAGGTCTTGCAGCGTGGCGTGGCTGCCCGCCAGTGCGGCGGCCAGGTCTGCCGCGTGCGCGCTGTGGTCCCAGGTGTCGGCAGCGCTGCCAGCGTCGCCATGCACGATGGCCACCACGTTAAGCCAGGCCCCACCGCGCACTGGGTAGTGCACGATGTGCATGCGCGCGCCTAGCCAGACGGTGACGTTTTGGCTGCGCAGGTGTTCGGGCAACGTGGTTTGTGGCACCAAGGCCCGGTAGGCCAAGTGGCCGGTACGCCCGGGTGGACCGTCACCCAGCAACTGCTGGCGCGTCGTGCTCCACAACCCATCGGCACCTATCAATACATCGCCCGGAATGCTCAAGCCGTCAGCGCTACGGACGGTCACAGCCTGCGGGGTCTGGTGAAAGCTTTCCAATGGCTGCGCCAAATGCAGCTTGGCACCCGTGTGTTGTTGCACCGCCTCCAGCAGCAAGCCATGCAGGTCAGCGCGATGCACAGTGGCGTAAGGGGCGCCGTAGCGCGCAGCCATCACGCCGCCCAAACGTAGAGTGCCCAGCACATCGCCCGACACCGCACCACGCACCTGCAAAAACTCCGGGAAAGCCGCCACACCGCGCAGGACATCTGCCAGACCCCACTGGTGCAACACCTTGACCACATTCGGGCCGAGCTGGATGCCCGCTCCGACTTCCTGAAATTCCGCTGCCCGCTCAAACACCTGAACATTCCAGTCGGCACGCGGGGCCGCCAGGGCCATAGCCAGCCCGCCAATACCGCCGCCTGCAATCAGCGCCTGTCGCCTCATGCGGCCAAAAGCTGGCGCAGCACATATGGCAGGATGCCGCCGTTGCGGTAGTAATCAACCTCAATCGGGGTGTCGATGCGCAAGGTCACCGCCACCTCCTGGCGCGACCCATTTGCACAGGTGATGACGAGCAGCGCATCACTTTGCGGCTTCAGCTCAGGGTGCGGAATGACTGCAATCATCTCGGTCCCAGTGAGCTGCAAAGTCTGCCACGACTCACCATGCTTGAACTGCAGCGGCAACACGCCCATACCGACCAGGTTGCTGCGATGTATGCGCTCAAAACTGCACGCCACCACGGCTTTGATACCCAGCAATTGGGTACCCTTGGCGGCCCAATCGCGGGAAGAGCCCGTACCGTATTCTTCGCCCGCAAAAATGACGGTGGGTGTGCCGTCAGCCATGTACTTCATGGCGGCGTCGTAAATGAACATTTTTTCCTGGTTTGGCTGAAAAAGGGTAACGCCACCTTCTTCGCGTGAGCCCTCGGCGTCTGCCGGAATCATCAGGTTTTTGATGCGCACATTGGCAAATGTGCCGCGCATCATCACATCGTGGTTGCCACGCCGCGCACCGTAGCTGTTGAAGTCGGGCTTCAGCACACCATGCGCCTGCAGCCACAAACCTGCGGGGGACGAGGCCTTGATGGAGCCGGCGGGTGAAATGTGATCGGTAGTGATGGAATCGCCAAACAAGGCCATGATGCGCGCACCCTTGACTGCATAGGGCTCGTTTTCAGTGTCTTTTATGCCTTCAGCCCATGTTTTTTGGGCATTATTCGCTATGTTTTCCATAGCGAAGTCCTTAAAGAACGGTGGCTCGGCAATATAGGTGCTTTGGGGCCAGGTGTAGGCAGTGCCTGTCACGCCTCTGATTTTTTCCCATAGCTTGCCGGGCTCTGATTTGACCTTGGCGTAGTTGGCGCGAAAGGCCTTGCCATTCATCGCGTACTTCATCAGTTTGGCAATTTCGTTGCTGGTGGGCCAGATGTCGCCCAGATAAATATCCTTGCCTTTGTGCCCTTTCCCAACCGGTTCGGTCATCAGGTCGCGCAACACCGTACCGGCAATGGCGTACGCCACCACCAACGGCGGACTGGCCAGAAAATTGGCCTTCAGATTGGGGTGAATGCGCGCTTCAAAGTTGCGGTTGCCTGACAGCACTGCGGCGCACACCAAATCGCTTTTGGTGATGGCTTCATTGATCTCGGGCGTTAAATCGCCAGCGTTGCCGATGCAGGTTGTGCAGCCATAACCGGCGAGGGCAAAACCGAGCTTTTCCAGATAGGGCAGAAGGCCTGTCTCAGTGAGGTACTCGGTCACGATACGCGAACCCGGAGCCAGCGAGGTCTTGATATGCGGCTGCACCCTGAGCCCGGCCTCCACCGCTTTTTTGGCCAGCAAGCCCGCCGCCAGCAACACGCTGGGGTTAGAGGTGTTGGTGCAACTGGTAATCGCTGCAATCAGCACGTCGCCATTGCCGATGCTGATACCGGCCGATTTGGATGCGGGTGCCGGGGCTTCGGCATAGTGCTTGACTGCCGACGCCAGCGTCGGGCGACTGCCCTCCATCTCAACAACCATGCGCGGCGCACCAACAGGCGTGGGCGGCACACCGGGCGTGGTGTCAGCCCGGTCGTTGTCGGTGTGCCGCAGCAGGTGCCGGGTCCCCAGCATGGCGGCGGGCTGGTTAAAGCCATTTTCAGCGTTCGGCTTGCTGAAGAGCGACGCAAACTGCGCAGCGACATGGCCCAGTTCAATCCGGTCCTGCGGACGTTTTGGACCGGCCAGGCTGGGCGTCACGTCGCCCAGGTCCAGCTTGACAACCTGCGAGTAATCAATGTCCCCCGCCTTGGCCACGCCAAACAGGCCCTGCGCCTTGAAGTAAGCCTCAAACGCTTCAATCTCGGCCTTGGTGCGGCCCGTGCCTTTGAAGTAGTCAATGGTCTTTTCATCGACCGGGAAAAAGCCCATGGTCGCGCCGTATTCAGGCGCCATGTTGCCGATGGTGGCGCGGTCTGGCAGTGCCAGCGTACGCGTGCCCTCGCCAAAAAACTCGACAAATTTGCCGACGACTTTTTCCTTGCGCAGTTGCTCGGTCACGCGCAGCACCAAGTCGGTGGCGGTCACGCCTTCACGCAGGCGGCCAGTCAGTTCAAACCCCACCACGTCCGGCGTTAAAAAATATACTGGCTGGCCGAGCATGGCGGCTTCGGCTTCAATGCCGCCCACACCCCAGGCGACAACGCCAATGCCGTTGATCATGGTGGTGTGGCTGTCAGTACCGACCAGTGAATCGGGGTAATAAACATCAGCCGCTGTTTTATGCACGCCGCGCGCCAGGTATTCCAGATTGACTTGATGAACAATGCCAAAGCCCGGCGGCACCACGCCAAACGTGTCAAAGGCTTGCATGCCCCATTTCATGAACTGGTAGCGCTCGTTGTTGCGTTGAAACTCCAGCTTCATGTTCAGGTCAAGCGCGTTTTTTGTGCCGTAGTAGTCGACCATGATGGAATGGTCCACCACCAGGTCAACCGGCACCAGTGGCTCAATGCGCTTCGGGTCTTTGCCCAGCTTTATAGCCACGCTGCGCATGGCAGCCAGGTCAGCCAACAATGGCACACCGGTGAAGTCCTGCAACACCACGCGTGAGACCACGAACGGAATCTCTTGCGTACGGCTGGCATTGGCTTTCCAATTGGCCAACTCGGCAACATGCTCTGCAGTGACGCGTTTGCCGTCACAGTTGCGCAGCACCGATTCAAGCACGATACGCATCGACACCGGCAGCCGGGAAATGCCGGGGAACTGCCTGGCAAGCGCTGGCAGCGAGTAGAACTTACCCGACTTGCCGGATGCGGTTTTGAATGATTTGAGGGTAGTCGCGAAAGCGTGTTTTGCAGCGCGGGGGGGCTTGGCGGGTGATGTAGCCATGGCAGACTCCTTGTGATGAACCAGTTGCCCCATTCTGGCAGGCAGCAGCAGCCACTGCACAAGCACCCGCTTTTTACTATATTTTTAATAGCATGTAGCCCCCGTAAAGGCTCACAAATAATCATATTTATTCACTGATTCAGGTCAGAGATGTCACTTGCGTGATTGGCAAAAAAAGGTTGGCAGGCGCGTAATCAACATCGACCGCCGACCATCAGAACCACAACGAAAAACAGCATGCCCTTGTCCACGCCCCCCGGATTCTGGAAAACCCCCTGTCGCCACCCGCGCCGGAAACCACCCACCACCGCATCTGCCCGCTCTGCGAAGCCTGCTGCGGGCTGGAGGTCAAGGTGTGTGCGGGCAAGGTCATCAGCATTCGCGGCCATGAAGCGGATGTCTTCAGCGCGGGCTACATCTGCCCCAAGGGTGTGGCTTTGAAAGACCTGCATGAAGACCCTGACCGGCTACGCACACCACTGATCAAGCGCGATGGCGTGTTTGTTGAGGCAAGCTGGGACGAGGCCTTTGCCGAGATTGAACGCCGCCTGCCAACGCTGATGGCCGCGCACGGCAAAGACAGCGTGGCGGTGATGGCAGGCAACCCGGCGGCGCACAAGATCGGCCTGCTGCTGTACTTTCCGCGCCTGGCGCGGGCGCTGGGCACGCGCAATGTGTTTTCAGCGTCCACGCTTGACCAGATGCCCAA
The DNA here is from genome assembly GCA_025352405.1 of Polaromonas sp. Lineage (GTDB taxonomy): Bacteria > Pseudomonadota > Gammaproteobacteria > Burkholderiales > Burkholderiaceae_C > Polaromonas. Next base: position 15,057 of record JANXTM010000227.1, on the reverse strand, counting down.
GCAGCTCTCCAGTGGCCTGCTGTTTGGCCACTGGCTGAGTATTCCGGTGCCGGACATCACCCGCTGCGACTACCTGTTGATGCTCGGTGCCAACCCGCTGGCCAGCAATGGCAGCCTGTGGACGGTACCGGACTTTAAAGGCAAGGCCAAGGCCATGCAGGCGCGTGGCGGCAAACTGGTGGTGATTGACCCGCGCCGCACCGAGACCGCCGCCATGGCCGACGCGCACCACTTTATTCGCCCCGGTGGCGATGCGTTTTTGATGCTAGGCATGCTGCACACGCTGTTTGACGAAACGCTCGTCAAGTTCGGGCGGCTGGCTGGCTTGGTCAACGGGCTCCATGAAGTGCAGGCGGCGGTGGCGCCCTTCACCGCCGACGCCGTGGCAGCGCGCTGCGGCATGAGTGCCGCCACCATCCGCCAACTCGCACGTACCCTGGCCACCACGCCGCGCGCTGCGGTGTACGGGCGCATTGGCACCTGTACACAAACCTACGGCACGCTGGCTAGCTGGCTGGTCGATGTGCTGAACATCGTGACCGGGCACCTCGACGAAGCCGGTGGTGCGATGTTCCCCAAAGCTGCGGCTTTCGCCGCCAATACTGCAGGTACATCAGGCACCGGAAAAGGCGTGATGACAGGCCGCCACCACAGCCGGGTCAGCGCTGCGCCTGAAGTCATGGGCGAGCTGCCGGTGGGCTGCCTGGCCGAAGAAATTGAAACTGCCGGGCCTGGCCAGGTCAAGGCGTTTATCAGCATTGCCACCAACCCGGTGCTCTCCAGCCCGAATGGCGAGCGCCTGGCCCGTGCGCTGGACAAGCTCGACTTCATGGTCAGCATGGACATTTATGTGAACGAAACCTCACGCCATGCCGATGTGATTTTGCCCGGCCCGTCCGCGCTGGAAGACATGCATTACGACGTGGTGTTTCCGCAGTTTTCATGGCGCAACCATGCGCGCTACAGCGAGCCGATATTTGACCGTGCAGCCGGCCAGCCCGATGAATGGGAAAGCCTGGTGCGGCTGGTGGCGATTGTGCAAGGCAAAGGCGCGGACAGGGATGCGGCGCAACTTGATGACGAGCAGTTTGCCAGCGATGCACAGCGCCTGTTCGGTGCGCAGGCACCTGCAGTTGTACAGGCCCTGGGCGCGCTGAAGGGGCTGGAACGACTGCTCGATGTGGCGTTGCGCAGTGGCCCCTACGGGGACGGGTTCGGACAGCGACCAGATGGTTTGAACCTGCAAAAAGTCAAATCAGCCAGCGGTGCGGGTGGCGGCATGGATCTGGGCGAGCTGATGCCGCGCATGCCTGAAGTGCTGCGAACCCCCTCCGGGAAAATAGAACTCGCACCGCCCCTGGTGATGACCGACCTGCTGCGTGCCACCGCTGACCTGGCCCGGCCGGTGCCTGACATGGTGATTGTGGGCAGGCGCGATGTGCGCTCCAGCAACAGCTGGATGCACAACTTGCCGCTACTGGCCAAGGGGCCGATCCGCTGCACCGCGCTGGTTCACCCGCTGGACGCCGCGCGCCTGGGGCTGACAAATGGCTCCATGGCACGTATTACACGCATCGCCACGGCCCACAGCGCCCATAGCGCCCATAGCGCCAACATCCAGAGCATTGGGGCCCAGGTCCACATCACCGCGAGCATGATGCCCGGTGTGGTCAGCCTGCCGCACGGCTGGGGCCACAACCGGCCAGGGGCGCGCTTGCAGGTGGCGGCCGAGCGGCCCGGTGCCAACCTCAATGATTTACTGGACGACCAGTTGCGTGACCCGCTGTCAGGCAACGCAGTGCTGAGCGGTATTGCGGTGAGAATGTCAGCGGTAGTATGAAGCGCCCGACAGTCACATGCTATATTTTCAATAGCGCATAATCCCGATATTTTATGCCGCGTAGGGCTTTTTAGGTGTGAAATTCAGGCGCTCAAGCAGCGTCAAACACATGCGCCTGGCCAGCTACCGTGATGCGCACCATGGCGCCCACCGGCGGCGCATGGATGCCCTGGCTGCGTACTTGCAGCGGGGTGTTCCAGGCGGCTTCGTCGTCTGGCAGCAATAGCGCGTTGCCTGTGCGCACCAGCCGTACAGACAGCACACTGACCGGGCCGCCAAAGTCGGCGTCAACCACCGCGCCGTAACAGGCTGCTTGCCCGCTAGCGTCTGCTGCTACTTCTGGCGCGACCTGCATGATCTGCAATTGCTCGGGCCGCAGCATGATGCGGGCTGCACCACTGCGCTCGGCGTCATGCACCTCAACCCGCCCCAGCGCGCAGTCGGCCCAGCCACCCGCCAACTGGGCGGGCAACACCATCGCCTCCCCAAGGAAGCTGGCAATCGCCGCGTCTTTGGGGTGCTGGTACAGCGCCAACGGCGGCCCGGCCTGCACCAGCTGACCAGCACGCATCACGGCGACCTGGTCGGCAAACGACAGGGCTTCGGCTTGGTCGTGTGTGACCAGTATGGTGGTGATGCCTGCGTTGCCCAGCAACTGGGCCACGGCTTTGCGGGTGCTGGCGCGCAGCCCGGTGTCCAACGCTGAAAAAGGCTCATCGAGCAGCATCAGTCCCGGGCGCTGAGCCAATGCCCGCGCCAGTGCAACGCGCTGCTGCTGGCCGCCCGACAGCTCGTGCGGGCGACGCTTGAGCATGGCGGTGTCCAGCGCGACCATATCCATCAGCTCGGCAATCCGCTCTGCGCGTTGCGGGGCGTTGCGGGGCAAGCCAAAACCGACGTTGTCAGCCACCGTCAAATGGGGAAACAGCGCGCCGTCTTGCGGCACAAACCCGATACCGCGCTGGTGGGCGGGCACGGCTTGTGGCCCATCGGCCATGCGCTTGCCGCCCAGCGACACCACGCCTGCGTCGGGTGCCTCAAAGCCGGCAATGATGCGCAACAGCGTGGTCTTGCCCGAGCCCGAAGGCCCAACGATGGCGGTACGGCTGCCCGCAGGCACGCTGAGGTCAATGCCGCCCAGCACCAGGGCCGCGCCATAGCTTTTGCGCACGGCCTGAATCTCAAGAGAAGTCATCGTCCTGCTGTCCGTTTCGATTGGGTGTAAAGCAGCCAGGTCATGGGCAGCGAGAGCAGCACCATGATGAGGGCATAAGGAGCCGCTGCGGCGTAGTCAATCTCGCTGCTGTAAGCCCAGAACGCGGTGGCCAGTGTCCGGGTGCCGTTGGGCGCGAGCAGCAAGGTGGCTGTCAGCTCAGTGGTGATGCCGAGCGCCACCAAGGCAGCACCGGCTGCTGCGCTGGGTGCGGCCAGCCGCATGGTGATGGCCCACAGGGCCTGCGCCGGTGTGCGGCCCAGGCTTCGGGCGGCGTGCTCGAGCTCGACCGGCGCCTGTGCAATACCGGCCCGCAGGCTGATCAAGGCACGCGGTAAAAACATCAGCAAATAAGCCAGCAGCACGGTCACCGCTGTCTGGTAGATCGGCAAGGCGACACGTACCGTCACGGTGACCAGCGCCAGCGCCACCACCACGCCGGGAAGTGACCCCACCAGGTAATTGCAGGCCTCCAGCACACGCTGAAAACGGCTGGGTGCACGAATCGACAGCCAGGCCATGGGCACCGCCGCCAACGTGGTGAGCAGCGCGCCCGACACGCCCAGGGCCAGCGTTTGCCAGACTGCAGGCCAGATCTCGTCCAGACGCCAGACGCTGGTGCCACCCGCTACCAGCCAGCGCACCAGCGTGACCAGCGGCACGCCCAGCGCCAGCGCGGTGACCAGTACGGGCAGCGCCAGGCAAAGTGCGGTAGTGCCCCCCAGGCGGCGGCGCAGCGGCAGGCGTGCCGCGCCCGTACCCAAGCGGGCATACCGCGCATCACCGCGGGCCCATGATTCAAGGCTTAACAATCCAAAGCAGCACAGCACCAGCACGCCTGAGAGCATGTTGGCCGCAGGGCCGTTGTAACTGGACTGAAACTGGTCCACGATGGCGGTGGTGAAGGTGTCAAACCGGATCATCACGTACAGGCCATATTCAGCCAGCAGGTGCAAACCAATCAGCAGCGCACCGCCGCATAGCGCCAACCGCAACTGCGGCAACACCACCCGAAAAAATACACGCCACGGGCCCAGGCCGAGCGAGGCAGCGGTGTCTTCCATGCCGGGGTCCAGTCGGCGCAAGGTAGCCGACACGGGCAGATAAAGAAACGGGAAATACGCAATCACCGACACCAGTACACCAGCGGCCAGACCCTGCAGGCCAGGGGCCACAGTGATCCAGGCATAGCTGTGTACAAACGCAGGAACGGCCAGCGGTGCAACGGCCAGCCATGACCAGATGCGGGCACCGGGCAAATCACTGCGCTCAGTGAGCCAGGCCAGCGCCACGGCCAGCACCGCACACAGGGGCACGGTGCACGCCACCAGCAGCGCGGTGTTGAGCAGCAACTCGGCAACGCGGGGCCGGAAAATCAATGCAGAAGCGGTGGGCCAACCCGTGTTCAGCGCCACCCAGACCACAAAGCCAAGAGGCACCAGCGCCAGCAGCGCAACGACCAGCGCAGCACTGGCCACCCAAGACAAGGGACGTTTAAGACGCAGCCTGCCACCAGTCGGCTGCAGGTGGCTCACAACCGCAGGGGTGCTGGCGGCGGGAAGAGAGACGAAAATGGCGCTCAAACAAAGCCCTTTTTCAGCGAGGTAGCGCACCTGCTCTGGCGGGTTTACAACAATCCCGCCTGCGTCATCAGGTCAGAGACTTTTTTGCTGTTGAGTTTGGTGGGCTCCACCAGGGGGGCCTGCAGCTCGGCCAGTGGCACGAGCCTGGAGTTGGACTGCGCACCAATGCCGACGGCGTACTCATAGGAGTCACCGGTCTTCAGCACGTCCTGGCCGCCCCTTCCCGCCACCCAGTGCACAAAAGCCTGGGCCTCTGCCTGGTGTTTGCTGGAGGCCAGCACGCCGCCGCCTGAAATACTCACAAACGCGCCCGGGTCCTGGTTGCGGAAGTAATGAACTTCGGTATTGTTGCTGTTTTCGCCGGTTTTGGCCTGGTCGCCAACACGGTAATAGTGGTAGATGATGCCGCCATCGATCTGCCCAGCGTTAACAGCCTTGAGCACCACGCCGTTGCCCTTGTAGGTGGTCGCGTTCTCTTTCATAGCCTTGAGCCAGGCGGTGGTAGCGGCCTCGCCTTTCAGCGCCAGCAAGGCACTGACGATGGCCTGGAAGTCAGCCCCGGCAGGAGATGCAGCCCAACGGCCTTTCCAGCTGGGGCTGGCCAGGTCAAGCATGGATTTTGGCAACTGGGCTGCAGTGAGTTTTGATTTGTTGTACACAAACACGGTGCTGCGCGCAGCTATTCCCACCCAGCGACCATTGGCTGGACGAAAGCTGGCTGGCACTTGGGCCAAGGTGGCTGGAGCCAGCGGTGCAAACAGGCCGGCCGAATCCACCAGCGCCATCGCAGGCGAGTTTTCAGTCAAAAATACGTCAGCCGGCGAGGCCGCGCCTTCCTGCACGATCTGGTTGCCCAGCTCGGTGTCACTGCCGTTGCGCAAGGTCACCTTGATGCCAGTGTCACGCGTGAAACCATCTGCCCAGGCCTTGGTCAGGCTGGTGTGCTGGGCGTTGTACACCACGATGCCGCCAGAGCTAGGCGCCACGGCAACAGTTTGTGCAACCGATGACAACGGTGCAGCCAGCAGGGCAATGCCAAGTGTGGCTGCTGACCCCAGCAAAGAAAAAGGAGATTTCATGAACAACCTTGGGATTCAAAGCGCTATTGAGCGTTGCTTGAGCCAACACTCTGAAGCGGACATTTTTTGGTAATACAAATGCGAATTACTTGCTTCTAGATTTTAGCCCTTTTTCCTGCGTCGTGCGCGCCCGACTCCCGCACTTTGTCAGTCGACGCTGACAGGCGTTCACGATTGGGACTGATAAACGGGTGGCCGAACGCTGATTAAAGTAAGGGTTTGAATAGTCAAAACATTATCAAAGGCACTGAATGACCACCCCTACTGCACAGCAAACCTTGTGGACTCTTATCAAAGACATCAAATTTGGCATGCTTACCCATCGCCATGACAACGGTGAATTGCATAGCCATCCGTTGACCACCCAGAACAAGTCCGGTGACGAAGGCGCCACCCTTTACTTTTTTATCTCACGCAAGGGTGAGCTGGCAAATCGGGTGTTACAAGATGGCAACGTGAACGTGTCTTACGCCCACCCTGGCGATGACCGCTACGTGTCTGTATCGGGCCATGCAGCCGTCACAGAAGACCAGACCAAAAAAGACGCTCTTTGGTCGCCGATGGCCAAAGCCTGGTTTCCGGCTGGCGCTACAGATCCCGATCTGGCTTTGCTCGAAGTGGCCATTCACCACGCCGAGTATTGGGATGTGACAGAAAGCAAAATGATGCAACTGGTCAAAATGGCAAAGGCGGCGGTGACGGGCAAGCCGTCTGAACATTTGGGCGAGCACAAAGAACTGAATTTGTAGTTAATTGGTCCTAAAAGCCATGCTTTTTGCAGCCTTCAACAAAGTTGCTGATCCCGGTTCTTGCGACGACCTGCGCGTCAACAAAGAGGCTGTTCTCTACGTCGAGGCTTCACGGCCCGATCTGGTTGGTCACACGATGATCCACATGCTCGGACAGGGCTCGACGGTCAATGCGGTCACCGAATCTGTAGGCACGGTGGTCAGTTCCCTCTCAGATAAACCCGGAAGCTTGGTGGCAGCTACTCGTCATTATCTGGCACCACCGCCCGACAGCGGTGCGAGCACGGTGTACATCTCGCCGGTCAACGTCAGCTACGCTCGCCCCAACCAACCAGCATCGCCAGATTTTTGGGTGTTGAGGTTTGTCGACGGTTCTGAGCTGCGTGTGGTCCATCCGCTATCCGAAGGGCTGTAGGAAATTGACCGGCAAACGCCAACAAATGACTGGGCCGTAAAAACTAAAAAGCCCTGCGATGAGACACCACAGGGCTTTTTCAGGCGGCTTCGCGTCAAGCCGCGTTTAGACCGGCGAGGCGGGCGCCTACGCCCGCAGCAGATCAGTTACCCCAGTCAGAATGCTTTTCGCAAATTTTGTTGGTGGCCTTGCCTTTAGAGGTTTCTGCAAATTTAGCAAGGCTACCTTTGAAGTCTTCAGGTGTTTCATTCCACATGCAGGTACAAAAAGCCTGGGCCTTGGACTGGCCTTTGACAGGACTGGCTGCTGTGCCGCCTTCGTAGTTGCTGTTTGAATACGTAATGCACGACGCGTACTGTTTGTCGCCAGCAGGCGGTGCGTTGTAGTCATCCGCGGCAAAAGCAGTCGTAGTTGCGAAGGCGAAGGCTGCTGACAATGCCAATGCGAGTAATTTTTTCATTCTTGTTCCCTTGGTAAATTTAAAAATAGAGCCTTAATTTTACAGGTTTTTACAAAATAGATGGGTGAATTTACCTTGAAATTTTATGGTGTTTTGTGAGCCGAACGGTGTGCGCCGGCAAGCCGTGTTGACGCCAACAAGCCCGTGCCCCTTTCCCTTTATTAAGAGGCTCGGGTAATAAACACTGTCAGCCATGGCTGGCAGGTGGCTGCGCTTGTGGTCGATGCAGCTAGGCCTGATAAGCGAACCGGCCCAGCGTGTTACTCAAGACGGCAATGACGGTCATGTGTGGATGTAGGAAGCAGGCCCGGGTGCAATTGCTGAACACCACACTGGAAAACTATCTGGTTTCCCCGATGGCAGAGACTCGATTTCAACCAAACCCGATTTTGTTGAGGTTTGTCGATGGCTCGGATTCACGCATGCTGTGCAACCTGCAGGGTCTCCGCTGGTTTTTTGGCCGATCAGGCGCTGTAAACGATACGACTACTTGGCGTCCAAAGGCATCAGTTCAGCCGCTGCGCCTTCGGGCAAAGGGTACTGGTCTACATTGAGCGACATGCTTACCAGCGTGTAGTAGCTCATGGTGGCCATCAGATCAACGACTCCGGGCTCGCCAAACTGGCCTGCCAGCGCGGCATAGGTTTCATCACACACCCGGCGCGACGCCAATAGTTCATTGCAAAATCCGTAGACAGCAGCAACATCGCCGGCCATCCCCAAAGGCGTTTGGCCTGTTGCCACCGCATGCACCACAGCCTCATCCAGTCCCGCTTCAATCGCTATGCGTTTGTGAGCCCACCAGACAAACTGGCTTGTCCAGAATCGCGCAATGAGCAAAATCGCCAATTCGTTCAGCTTGAGGGGTAGTGAAGAATTAAAGCGGGTATGCGCACCAAACTGCTGCGCCAGGTTACCTAGCTCGGGGCTGCGCAGCAACACGTTGTATGGCCCCTGCATGGACCCCCGCTTGCCCGACATCACGCTTTCTACCATTTGCAGTTGGCTGGCACTCATGGTTTCCCACGTCAGGGGCTTGAAGCGATTTCCACGCAGATGAAGGGGTGGTCTGGCTTGTAGTAAAGATTCTTCTTGCATAAAAAACTTTGAAGGCTTGACAGATGATCGGTGGGTTGAATTGGAGACAGTTATGTTGTTAGTCTGCAGTTGCGCCGGAGCTTTTTACAACCGTTGCCCATTTCTGGATGTCCGCATGCAAAATCGCGGTGAATTCTTGAGGCGTTGTCTCATAAGGCTCTGCACCAAGCAAAGCGAACTTGTCTAGAGTGTCCTTATCCGCAAGGATTTTATTGATATCTGCATTGATTTTTCGAATAATCGCGGGCGGCGTGCCTTTGGGCGCAAACAGTCCAAACCAGGGGTTGATCACAAAGCCGGGGTAACCCGATTCGGCGATGGTTGGAATATCCTTGAACGCCTGGGCCCGTTTGGAGCCGGTGACGCCAAGACCTTTTACTGTGCCGGCGCGAATATGCTGGGCAACCGATGGCAGGCTGGTAAAGACCAGCTGGGTTTGCCCGGCAATCAAATCCGTCAGGGCCGGTGCAGCGCCTTTGTACGGCACATGCAACATTTTGGCTTGGCTGGTGGTGCTGAACATTTCGCCAAGCAAATGATTGACCGAGCCATTGCCCGCCGAGCCAAAAGACACCGGATTTTTGACCGCATAAGCCGCCAACTCTTTCATATTGCTGACCGGGACCATGGCATTGGCTACGGCAACGAAGGGCACATTAGCCAGAGTGGCTACGGCGACAAAGTCCGCTTCAGGGTCAAAAGGCAGTTTTTTATAAATACTGACATTGATGGCGTGCGAACCTACATAGGACATTAGCAGTGTGTAGCCATCAGCTGGTGACTTGGCCACAACATCCATACCAATATTGCCGCCCGCGCCCGCGCGATTTTCAATCACTACTGCCTGGCCCCATTTCTCGAAAAGCTTCTGTCCAACAATGCGGGCCAGCGCGTCTGATGCGCCGCCTGGCGTCTGAGGCACAACAATGCGCACGGGTTTGGTGGGGAAAGTCTGGGCGAACGAATATGAATGTGGCATGGCCAAAGCCAGTGTCAGCAAGGCGGCGCTGGCTGTTGATCTCAATTTCATGCTTGTCTCCTATGTGTACTTATTAAAACATCCTGAGGCCGACCTCTGCGAAACAGGCAGCACTTACTAAGTCAGTCGGCTAGGTGACTTGCGATTTTTGGCTGACATTTTTGACAAAAGCAGCAAGACCACATCTGGTTATCTGTGGCTTTACAAAAAAGCGGCCTTGAGGCCGCCTTTTTACTTGTATCGAGCCTGTTAAGAAATCAAGCCGAGACAGCATCCTTGACCGTATCTGCCATGTCTGCGTAGTCCTTGACTTTGTCAAAGTTGAGGTACTGATAAACGGTATCGCTCGCAGCCGTCAGCACGCCCATGTCAGCCATGTATTCGGCCTTGGTCGGGATGCGGCCAAGCTTGGAGCAAATCGCTGCAAGTTCAGCTGAACCCAGATACACATTGGAATTTTTACCCAGACGGTTTGGGAAATTACGCGTGCTGGTGGAGAACACGGTTGCGCCTTCTTTAACCTGTGCCTGGTTGCCCATGCACAGGCTGCAGCCCGGCATTTCCATCCGTGCGCCTGCAGAACCCAGCACACCATAGTGGCCTTCTTCGCTCAACTGTTTGGCGTCCATCTTGGTGGGTGGCGCCATCCAGAGTTTGACCGGAATGTCACGCTTGCCTTCCAGCAGCTTGGACGCTGCGCGGAAATGGCCGATGTTGGTCATGCAGCTGCCGATAAATACTTCGTCAATCTTGCTGCCCGCGACATCCGCCAAGGTTTTCACATCATCCGGGTCGTTCGGGCAAGCGACGATAGGCTCATGAATATCGGCCAGGTCAATCTCGATCACAGCAGCATATTCGGCATCTGCATCGCCTTTAAGCAGTTGCGGGTTAGCCAGCCAGGCTTGCATGGCGGCAATACGGCGCTTGATGGTGCGCACATCCGAATACCCTGTTGCAATCATCCACTTGAGCATGGTGATGTTGCTAGTGATGTACTCAATGATGGGTTCTTTGTTGAGATGCACAGTACAACCGCCGGCGGAACGCTCGGCAGAGGCATCGCTCAGCTCGAACGCTTGTTCGACCTTCAGATCAGGCAGGCCTTCAATCTCAAGAATTCGGCCCGAGAAAATATTGATCTTGCCCTGCTTGGCAACGGTCAATAAACCCGCCTTGATGGCGTACAGCGGAATCGCATTGACCAAATCACGCAGCGTGATGCCTGGCTGCATCTCGCCCTTGAAACGCACCAACACCGACTCTGGCATGTCCAGCGGCATGACGCCGGTGGCCGCGCCAAAAGCCACCAGACCGGAACCTGCGGGAAAGCTGATGCCAATCGGGAAACGCGTGTGGCTGTCGCCGCCGGTGCCGACGGTATCCGGCAGCAGCATGCGGTTAAGCCAGCTGTGGATGATGCCATCACCCGGACGCAATGGAATACCGCCACGGTCGCTCATGAACTCGGGCAGTTCGTGGTGCATCTTCACATCCACTGGCTTGGGGTAGGCCGCAGTGTGGCAAAACGACTGCATCACCAGGTCAGCGGAAAAGCCCAGGCAGGCCAGATCTTTGAGCTCGTCACGCGTCATCGGACCGGTGGTGTCTTGCGATCCGACCGAGGTCATCTTGGGTTCACAGTAAGTTCCCGGACGCACGCCTTGTTGCTGTCCATTAACTTCTGGCAAACCAACCGCACGGCCGACCATCTTCTGGGCCAATGTGAAACCGCGCTCACTGGCAACCGGTGCCTGCGGCAAACGAAATTGTGTGGCCACTGTTAGCCCCAATGCCCAGCGTGCCTTGGCGGTCAGGCCACGGCCAACAATCAGCGGAATGCGGCCACCGGCGCGCACTTCGTCAAACAGCACCTCGCTTTTGAGCTTGAACTCGGCAATCACCTTGCCATCTTTGAGGGCCTTGCCGTCATAAGGGCGCAGCTCAATCACGTCGCCCATGGCCATCTGGCTGACGTCGAGCTCGATCGGCAACGCGCCGGAATCTTCCATGGTGTTGTAGAAAATCGGGGCAATTTTCGAGCCCAGGCATACGCCACCAAAGCGCTTGTTGGGCACAAAGGGAATGTCCTGACCGGTAAACCACAGCACCGAGTTGGTGGCTGATTTGCGGGATGAGCCCGTGCCCACGACGTCGCCAACATAGGCCACCAGATGGCCTTTGGCTTTGAGTTCATTGATGAATTTGATCGGGCCACGCTTGCCTTCTTCTTCTGGCGTGACACCAGGGCGCGGGTTCTTGTGCATCGCCAGCGCGTGCAGCGGAATGTCGGGGCGGCTCCAGGCGTCGGGCGCAGGTGACAAATCGTCGGTGTTGATTTCACCGGCGACTTTAAACACCGTCAGCATGATGGACTCTGGCACTTCCGGCCGGCTGGTGAACCACTCAGCATTGGCCCAGCTTTGCAGCACGGCTTTGGCGTAGGTGTTGCCCTTGTCGGCTTTTTCCTTGACGTCATGGAACTGGTCGAACATGAGCAGCGTGCTCTTCAAACCGTTGGCAGCCTGGCTGGCAACGCTGGGCTCTAGATCATCAAGCAGTGCAATCATGGGGCTGATGTTGTAACCGCCGAGCATAGTGCCCAGCAATTGCACGGCTTTTTCGCGCGAGATCAGCGGGCATTTTTCGCTGCCATGTGCGACAGCGGCAAGGTAGCTGGCTTTGACCTTGGCAGCAGCGTCAACACCGGCGGGAACGCGGTGGGTGATCAGATCGACGAGAAATGCCTCTTCGCCCACAGGCGGAGTTTTCAGAAGTTCAATAAGTTCACCGGTTTGTTGCGCCGACAGTGGCAAAGGCGGAATCCCCAGAACCGATCGTTCGGCAACATGGTTACGGTAAGTTTGCAGGAAATCAGGTGATTTTTCGGCTGACATGCGGGCTTCTCCAGTGGTCAAGATTAATACGGTCATAGATTTTTAAAAATTATTTTGCGGCGGAAGCCGCTGATGCCGGCATTGCCGGCGCAGCAGCAGCGACGGTTGGCTCAGAAGCTGCAGGTTTCGGAGCATCCAGCACACTGACTGGAGGATTGAGCTTGATGGCCTCGGCGACAGCCACCTGCTCCGGACTGGCGCATTCATCAGCAAGGCGCGTACCAATCTTCTGGTTCATCAGCATGGATTTGTTGGCCAGTTGCAGCCACACCGCGCCGGCCTTGCGGTCTTCCAGACGAATGGCGCCCGTGGTGGTGGATACGGGAAACATGCGGTATTTGAAGTTCTTACCCTGCACGTCAAAATAACCTGGAGCTTTGGCGTCAGGCGTGAGGGTGACAGCAGCGCCGAGTTCGCACGGCAACTTGCCGACATACACACGCTCGGCAATGCTGAGTTCTTTCGGGGTCAATGCGTCTTCTGCAGCTGCAATACCTGCAGCCATGTTTTTGGCAGTGCTCTTTATTTCTGTACGGCTAGCGCTGACAGGTGGTTTCTTTTTGGCGACCGGCTTGACACCTGCCTTGTCCGCTGCGGTCGCGGTTTGTGCCATCGTCGTAAGAGGGGCAAGCAAACAGCTTGTAGTGGCTAATAGGGCTGCCAGGGTGGTGATGTGAATAATTTTCATGCGGTTTTCGGTAATGGTTTTCTAACTCAGGCCGCAGCCTGGAAATAGGTCTGCGCTTCAGGAGGCAAGGCGCGTCCGGTCCGGTGCGCACGCTCAAGTACCTGCCAGAAGTAACGGTAGCTAGCACGGTCATGTAATTTACCGCCAAAACTGATGGGAGCCCAATCAGCATTGACGGCAGCAGCTATTATTTTTGTAGCGTCTTCTATCTCGCCTTCGGTCGGCGAAAAAGCCTCCAAAATCGGTCGAATCTGGTTTGGATGAATGCTCCACATGCGGGTGTAACCCAACTGTTGGGCAGCGTATCGGGCAGCGACCGTCATGGCCGCAGTGTCATTGAACTCTGTGACAACGCAATGCGAAGGCACTTTGCCATGCGCGTGGCAGGCAGCCGCAATCTCAAGCTTGGCGCGCAGCACCAGCGGGTGCGTGAACTGGCCCTGGCTGCTCATACCGTGCGCACCAATCGCGCCGCCGTGGCTGGACACAAAGTCCATCAGGCCGAAGCTGATGGACTGCACGCGCGGGTGGGCCGCAATCTCAAATGCACGGTGTACTGCGGCTGGGGACTCAATCAGAACATGCAGTGGAAGATGCGCGGCTGATGCTGCAGTCAGGGCGTTCTCGGCCCTGACCACGTCTTCGACCGACTCGACTTTCGGCACCATGATGTGGCTAAGCTGCTGCCCCACCTTCCCCGCTATGGTGGCAATGTCGGATTCAAACGCCGGGTGATCAACCGCATGGACGCGCACCGCCACACGCGCCTTGTTGGCGGCAAGCGCGACCAACGCCACCACCATGGCGGCGTGATCCGCCTCGCCGCCTGCCGGCGCGCCGTCTTCGCAGTCTAGCGTCACGTCAAAAACGCAGGCGCCGAACTCCACGCACATGTCGGCCTGTAATTGCAGGCTTTTGCGCATTCGCGCCTCAACGCCACTGTAGTGATCGCAAACCGGCAAGAAGCCAGTTGCGGCCTGAGCGCCGAGGAGGATGTCGCGGGGGTGTATAGCCCCCAAGGTCGTCACTGCGTGAGTCTTCGGCACTGCACTGCCCCCTTCACAGGAAAAGGGGCTGTGCTTGCTTGGGGCAGCCAGGCGCGGCGCACGTCCATCATTTACAGCAAATGCGCCACGCCGGCTTTTTCGCCCTGCAGCTCGTCCAGCGTCTTGTTGATGCGTTCCTGGCTGAAAGCGTCAATTTCCAGACCTTCGACCAGCTTGTATTCGCCGCCTTCGCAGGTCACGGGGAAACCAAACATGGTGTCCGCAGGAATGCCGTACTGGCCATCGGACGGAATACCCATGGTGACCCACTTGCCGTTGGTGCCCAGCGCCCAGTCGCGCATGTGATCAATGGCTGCGTTGGCTGCCGATGCCGCTGACGACACGCCGCGCGCCTCAATGATGGCTGCGCCGCGCTTGCCGACGGTCGGCAAAAAGGTATTGGCATTCCATTCCTGGTCGTTGATCATGGCAGCTACGCTCTCGCCATTGATGGTGGCAAAGCGGTAATCGGCGTACATGGTCGGTGAATGGTTACCCCAGACGGCAAGCTTTTCAATGCTCGACACGGGCTTGCCGGTTTTGGCAGCGATCTGGCTGGCAGCGCGGTTGTGGTCCAGGCGCAGCATGGCGGTGAAGTTCTTGCGCGGAAGATCAGGTGCGCTCTTCATGGCGATGTAGGCATTGGTGTTGGCCGGGTTGCCGACGACCAGCACCTTGACGTTGCGGCTCGCAACTGCATTGAGTGCCTTGCCCTGTGCCGTGAAGATGGCGCCATTGACGGCGAGCAGTTCGGCACGTTCCATGCCGGGACCGCGTGGACGCGAACCGACCAGCAGCGCGTAGTCAGCGTCCTTGAATGCAGTCATGGGGTCGCTATGGGCCGTCATCTCTACAAGCAGCGGGAATGCGCAATCGTCGAGCTCCATCATCACGCCCTTGAGCGCTTTTTGCGGGCCATCTACCGGCACTTCGAGCAATTGCAGGATCACGGGCTGGTCCTTGCCCAGCATTTCGCCGGAAGCGATGCGGAACAACAATGCGTAACCGAT
>JANXTM010000254.1 GCA_025352405.1 Polaromonas sp. | reverse complement strand
CTAATCGGCGCAAGTCTGTTTGGTGTTGTTGGCTGGATTGCTTTTCGCCGTGGTCGCAAGACTTCGATGGGCGCTCTCACCTGGGCGGGGCTAGCGCTGATGCTGTTCCCTTACGCAGTGTCTGAGACTTGGATGCTTTGGTCTATCGGGGCGGCATTGTGCGGCTGGGTGTATTTCAAATGGTCGGCGTGACAAACCAAAAGAAACCCGCACGCGGAAGGCTTGTCGAGTGTTACGGATTGGTCGGCGGTGCATTGAGAACCAACCCGACTTATCTGAAAACGTAATCCAGCCTCTCAGCGTCCCGACTTTCAATGATGCCCGCGCAGAAGCAGCGAAGCACTTGCACCTTGGCGGGTCCTATACCTCTCACGCTTAAAAGTGCTTCGTCAGTAGCGGCGGCAAGTTGGTTTGCCGTGTTGAGCCCTAAATCAGACAAATGATGTCTGGCGGTCATCGGAATTTGAGGAATGCAGTTAACGATGAACGGGAAAAATCTTTCGGCAAGCTGATTCATCCCGCCATGAGCATTCGCGAATCCTGCCCACTTATCAATTAATTGCAAGGCGTGAAGTTTGCCGATGCGAACATCTATCGACTCTCGGGCTTCAACGATGGTACGCACTGCAATAAGAAAGGGTAAGTAATCGGCGGGGTTTACAGGTCCTATCTCAGAGGCGATAGACCCCTCAAACTCGTCAATTTGTATGCCTAGCTGACGAAATGTTTTCGTATTCCATAACCATATCCAGATGCCCTGCC
Organism: Polaromonas sp.; assembly: GCA_025352405.1. GTDB lineage: Bacteria > Pseudomonadota > Gammaproteobacteria > Burkholderiales > Burkholderiaceae_C > Polaromonas. The sequence goes on along the minus strand of JANXTM010000254.1, from coordinate 4,886 downwards.
ACATCTCCGCTGCGATTTTCGGCGGACTTTTATTGATGTCTGTGTGCAATTCGCCGTGACGTTTCAAAATGCGCAAAGGCGTTCGCATCTGAAAGGTGGCGCAAAACTCCAGCCCTCCCATGAGGTCTGGGTGTCGCCTCCAAAACTCGATTTTGTTTTTTTCACTTTCTTCGATTGTGGAAAAATTATTGGGCTATTGGAATCAAAAACAACTTTTTCAATGGGCTTAGCTTGCTCATTCATAACCAAACACCGTAGTTCTTTTGATAGGCTTATTGCGCAGTATGACTCTCATCGGCGTAGTCGGCAATCACCACAGCCAGCCCCTGCCCCTTGATGCTGGCAATTGCCCTAGCCTCCAGGGCCTCCAAAGTTTCACCCGGCAGACGGCGCAGGCCCGGCACGTTATGTTGTTCCTTGATACCGCTTATGGCGTCGTTCTCCCGGTCAGCGCGGCACACCACGACCAGTCGCGGGATGTTGTCGACTTGCCCGACTGTCTCCAGCGCCAGCAGGCGGCGTAGTAGCACGGCTCTCATAAGACGAAAAGCTCCACAGCATCACTCATGCGGTACACCTCACGGCCAGCACGGCGCAGGCGCTCTAATTCTGAATCTGGCGTGTCATCACCCACCACGTCCGGCAATTGCTTTGCATGGTGACTATCGCGGGTTTCCAGCGCCAGCAATCGGCGGTGTAGTGCGTTGGTCATCCTAGAAACCTCGCGTTATTTTCTGGCGTGTCGAGTTCGGCAGCAAACCCACGGGCGCGGGCATGGAAAAGTTCTACCTGTTCATCAGGGCCACGCAGCACCAGAATGGGCAGCCGCTTAATGTCGGGGCTTTGCAGTGCCTCCAGCGCTAGCAATCGAGATTCAAGCGTTTTCATGCGTTAGCTCCCACGGCGGCAGGCCATAGCCCGGCGTCCATGCGGTATCACCGGGCATACAAAACACAATAAGACGACGGCCCATGCGGGTGCAACGGTCAATCGTGGCCTGCTGCTCTGGAGTTGGTGCAGTGTCAACTTGCAGCGTCACCATGGGCGCGCTGTTTATGACGCGCTCCAATGTCTCAAGCCGAGCGTTAAGCGTTGCCACGTTGCGCCTCCAGTGCTGTGATACGGGCGGCCAGCTCATCGACTTCGCTGATTTTCGCCAGTGTCCCCAGTGCGGCTATTAGTTGGGCGGCCTGTCCAGGTGCAAGGTCGCCAGCAGCGGCGGCATTGAGCACAGCGGTGGCTTTGGCGGTTAGCGTCCCATCGTTGAGCAGTTGCAGCGTCACAGCCTGTTCTATGCCTTTCAGCGGGGCTACAGCACGCTCCAGTAGCAGGCGGGCGGCCCCTACATCGCCTTCAAGGGCGCGGGTCATCATGGCGTTCAGCAAGTCAGGCACACGGTCGGCGATTGCGGCGCGAATCGCGGCCACCTCGCCCGTGCCCGGCGAGCGTCCTTTTGGGTTGCCACTTTCGCCCGGTTTCCAGCGTCCGGGCGGCTTTTTCTTTGGTGCGCTCATTCTTGCAGTTCCTTTGCTTTATCAAGTTGAATCGCGAGCGGAACGTTCAGGGTCGGGAGTGTCCGTAAAGTCACCTTCAAATTCAATGCAGACATACTCTGCAAAGTCAGCCAGCGCCGCAGACTGTGCCACCTCTATGCCCAAGTCCTCATGGCCGAGCTGCGAAATGCTCAGAATGTTGTCGTGCAGTTGCTCGGTACGCACCTTAATATCCAGCAAGGCGCGCTTGTATCGGGTCAAAGTGCGCTCCATGCCTGCAATCCGTCCGCGTTCCGTCCGCAAAAGTTCTGCATCGGTTGCGGAAACTTCAGCGATGAGCCCCGTTTTTTCTGCAATGTGGCGAAGCTGCATCGGGTGAATGTCCACCGCGTAGCTGTCGCCCATTGATTCATTCTCAAGGCGAATTAGGCCGCCCGGCAAAACTTCAATATTCAGGTGTGGGATGGTGTCGGTGAAGTTGCTCATGATTTGTCTTTCAGTGTGTGGTTGGAGTTGCAGGAGATGGCTTCTCTAGATGGTTTCCGTGAGACGGTGTAGAGCGGGTCACTAAAACGGGCCTGATAGCACCGTGAGACGGTGTAGGAGGGGCTATCCCTACGCCGTGAGACGGTGCAATAACAGGCCTCTCTACGCCGTGAGACGGTCTAAGGGTTGCGTTTTGATAAGCCCCGCGATGGAAGCATTCGGCAGCGCCCGCGTCGTAGCCGGGCAGCTTGTCGAGCGTTCGCCACGTTACCGCGTACCAGCTTGCCTTATTCGGGCGGTGCCCCATCACGGTTTCGTGAATGAACCCAGCGGCGATAAGTTCACGCTTCGCCCGCGTAATCACGTCTGCGCTTTTCCATCCCCGTTTGGACAGGTAAGCAGCGGATGCAAGTAATCGACCGTTGTTGTCGCGCACGAATTGCCGAGCAAGCTCAAACATTAGTGACCGTGCAGGATGGCTCAGGCGGGCATAGGCTGGACAATCCAGGACTGACCAAGGCAGGGCTACAAACCCTCCCGAATCACGGCCTGAGTCACCTCTAGGCCGACTGTTACGCCCGTTAGCCACGGCGTGTCCGTTGCTGCCGTGCCAGCCAACGATAAACATTGCGGCGGTCGCGGCGGGTAAAGTGATACACACCCGGCCAGCAATCGAACAGGTCGCGGTCCTTTTTCTTTGTACGGGTGCAAGGCATCTCAAGCCCACGGCGGCGAAGCTCCGCGACAAGCTCAGGGCCATTAGATGCACCCGCTACGCTGTCGAGCTGCTCACGCGGTAGTGGGCGGGTTAGCAATGCCTGAATCACGCGCAGGTGACGCGGGTTGTCGGTTCCGGTAAACTTACGCTTGCTTGGGACGCTCGATACTGCTTTTGTGGTGTCGGGCGTTTTCATTTGGCAGCCCTCCACTGGCGCAGGCGCAGCACCAGGTAAAACGCGGCCGCCATCATTACGCCACCCCCAGCACGCGCTTAATTTCGGCAGTGGGCCAATGCAGCTTTGAACTGCCTGCGATACGAATAGGGCGTATTGGCCCTGATTCCTTGCAAGCGTGAATGCGTGCTGTTTGCGGCGCAATATGCATGTAGTGTGCATATGCGGCGGTGTCCACGGTAGGACGGGTTTCCAGTTCCAGGGGTGTGAACTGTTGCGGGGCTGTTGCCTCGCGCATCGCTTGGATGCTGATTGATGCGGTTTGCATGATTGACCTTGAAAAAATAGTTTTTCAAGACCCACGCAACCAAAAAAAAAGGGAAGCATGAGTCTGGCTCATCGCTTCCCGCATCTCGCAGAATTTAGAAATCCTTTTGTAGCTTGTGTCGAATCACTCGCACAACTGAGTCACATCTCGCAACTCACTACAAACTTATCTCAGCAATCGGGAGTAACTTTAAATCAACACTGTGATATTGTCAAATGCGTAGAAATTCGCGTCTAAATAATAGGTGAACTTCATTAGGAGCCCCAGCCTGCCGGTGAAGGTGTCCGACTTTTCGCCAGCGGTAATTAGGCGCGGGCTAGGCTGGGGCGAAACTGATTTATGCGGCTTTCACCCATTTACAGTTACTTGTTACCGTGTAATGCAGCCAGCTCTTGATAAAGCCTCCTGCTTTTAGCCTCGCCATACCAAACCCCCACCAGCAAAGCATCCTGAGCAGACAAGCCACGAATTAGCCTGTCATTTTTGGCCGCCTCGCTTACTGGAATGCTCCACAATTTATCAGTGCCAGCGGTGTGAATCTGTACCGCTATTTCAGGGTGTAGGTGAATGGCACTGATTACATGGCGGGGTACTTTTTTAACGTCTGAGCTTCGCCCATGAAGCGATGATTCTGGGTGCAGTCGATAGACCGCTGGGGTTGCTATACGATTCGTATCAGCCATTTTCAAACTCCTGTTTTGATTGTGGTCAGGGGCTGGCAGGTGTTTGCGCACCTACTGGCCCCGTCTATTTGCCCTGGGTAAAACGCGCCAGGGCTTCGCGGTAATTAGCTAATTGAGTGCATGTTTTCTCGTGATGCTGACGCTGCAATTCGGCCCTGTCTGACGGTGCGGCAATCGCGTAACGCCTATGCTGAATGTTTCATTCATTTCTTGAGGAACACCATGAAAACCGCAATCTTCGCACTCGCACTCGTCAGTAGCCTTACTCTTTTTTCGCAAGCAGCCGAGGCTAAAGGTTGCCTGAAAGGGGCGGCCGTGGGCGGCGTCGGTGGTCATTTGGCTGGTGGTCACGGAGTTTTAGGAGCTGGGGTTGGGTGCCTTGTTGGTCGCCATATGGCCAACAAAAAGGCCAAACAAGAAGCGGCTAGCAATGGTGAAACTCCGGTAAAAAAGTAACCGCCTCGACATCTCAATCCTGTTCTTGCAATAGGTAAATTGCAGCGGGGCTTCGCGGTATTTCATACGTGTGTTCTCACCCAGCTTTTCAATGCTTCATTGATGCGGGTTTGCCAGCCATCGCCCGATGCTCGGAATTTCTCCAGCACGTCCACATCAAGGCGTAGCGTTACCTGCGTCTTTGTGCCGCTACCCAATGGACGGCCACGGCGTAACTGCTTGAACTCGGCAGGGCCCATCTCGTAAGTGTCTGGGTCGGCAGCGATGCCAGCATTGATGGCGGCATCTTCCTCTGGTGTATTCAGGCGGATTTTTCGCCCGCTATTGAGCGTCAGATGTTTTGCTTCCATAGCTTTTTACCTCTCGGTTGTTTGCTTTTCTAAAACTAATAATGCGGCGCTCTGCTGGAGCGTCAGCGGGGCGGTCAACAAACACCACACAGTAAAGACGGTCACCAGCGATTGCGTACCCAATCTGGCGGGGTTCTCCGTACTCGCGGCGTGTGTCTGGCTTGCATTCAAGCGTGTCCCAATCAAGCTCTTCAGCT
>JANXTM010000216.1 GCA_025352405.1 Polaromonas sp. | reverse complement strand
CCCCACCGTCAACCTGGCCGCTACCGGCGCACGCCAGCCCGGCGGGCGTGCAGCCAATGGCGACAGCACTATCGCCAGCAGCTACACCGCGGGCCTGACGCTTACTGCCTACGAACTCGACTTTTTTGGCCGCGTTGCCAGCCTCAAGGAGCAGGCGCTGGCGCAGTATCTGGCCACTGAAGAAGGTCGCAAGACGGCCCAGATCAGTCTGGTTGCCAGCGTTGCTAATACCTACCTCAGCCTGCTGGCTGACGACGAGCTGCTGGCCATCACGCAGCAAACCCTGGTGACGCGTGAAGAGTCCTTCCGCTTGAGCAAACTACGCTTTGACAACGGGGTGACGTCTGAGCTTGACTTGCGTCAGGCCGAGTCGCTGACAGAGGCGGCGCGCGTGTCACTGGCCCAGCTGGTGCGTCAGCGCGCACTCGATGAAAACGCCCTGACGCTGCTGATTGGGCAACCTATTTCCCCCGATCTGGCGGTGATGTTGCCAGCAGGCAAAGGTCTGGCGGACGTGCCGATGATGGCCAATGTGCCGGTCGGGCTGCCGTCTGATGTGCTTGTCAGGCGGCCCGACATTCGCCAGGCAGAGCAGCTGCTTTTGGCGGCCAATGCCAACATCGGCGCGGCACGTGCAGCATTTTTTCCACGTATTTCTTTGACAACCAGTGTGGGCAGCGCCAGCTCCAGTTTATCGGGGCTTTTAAAGAGCGGCTCCTGGGGCTGGACACTGGCTCCCCAGCTGTTGTTGCCGATATTTGATGCAGGCCGCAACCAGGCCGGACTAGGGGTTGCCAACGCCGGGCGCGACATTGCAGTGGCGCAATATGAGAAATCCATCCAGACCGCTTTCCGCGAGGTGGCTGATGCCCTTGCTGGCCAGGCCACGCTGGGCGAACAGTTGCGTGCCCAGCAGGCGCAAGTCACAGCCGAGGCGGTGCGCTTGAAGCTGGCCGATCTGCGCTATAAAAACGGCATTGCCAGCTCACTCGATGCACTCGATGCCCAACGCTCGCTGTTTTCTGTGCAGCAGGCCTTGGTGCAAACCCGGCTGGCGCAGTTGCAGAGCCAGGTCACGCTGTACAAAACGCTGGGTGGCGGATGGAAAGACGCGGTGGTTGCCGCGATACCGTGAGGTCTGCAGGCGTCCGCATCGATGGCGGGTCGGGAAAAGTCATCAGTTTCGATCTTGATGATACGCTTGGGAAAAACTGTATTTTGTTGGCCATTTGTAGTGCCAAAAAAGCCTTATCGGCAGGGAATTCGGGGGCTATTTGCTATTAAAAATATAGCGATTTGCTGCTGGCTTTCAGTTCAAGCCAGTACTGGGCTGCCGCTTGCAATGCTTGGGTTTGGCCTGTACTGAACAACTTGATGTTGGCCATCTCCGCATGGGCAGGGCTGGTGTGTAACGCACCAGCCTGTTCAAGTCGCCGCCTTGTTTGATGCGCCACCGCTTCGCCGTTGTCTACCAGTTGCACGTCTGGCTCCACCAGCGTGCGCAGGTATGTAGCGACGAACGGGTAGTGCGTGCAACCCAGCACCAGGGTGTCGATATTCCCTTTTTGAATGCCGAAATGGCCTGCGCTGCAGGTAATACGGTCGCATGCTGCTATGGTTTCCGCAGCGTTTCTGGTGTCTGCGCTACGCTCGATAGCATCTGCCAGACCATCGCATGGCACCACGGTGAAACGTGCCAAACCCTTTTGTGTCGCCATCAAGGCCTGAAATCTGGCGCTGGCCAGCGTGCTGCGCGTGGCCATCACGGCGATATGGTCGGTTTTGCTCAAGGCCACGGCGGGCTTCAGGGCGGGCTCTACGCCAATGATGGGCAGCAGGGGGTATTCGGCCTCGCCGTAGGGCGCGTGGGCGCTGTCGGCGATGTAGATGAAACCTTCGTGCGGCAACTCGGCCCGTAGTGCCTTGAGAACGCTGAGGCCACCTATGCCGCTGTCGAAAACACCTATCAATATGGGCCCCCACGGTTGCTCATTTCGTGTAGCGCCCTGGACGTGCCGGCGCAAGACGCGCAGGCCCTTCGCGCTGTCCAATCCCGCACTGGCGGGTTTGGAGCCGCAGCGTTCAGCCCCTCAGGGGCCGCTGTACCTGCAGCCTGGCAAATCTAGTTCCGCGGCCCCTGCTTGAAGTGAAAGTGATGACTCTCACGCATCTTGCTGTTGCTCAGGCGCTGGTCACGGGAATCTGCTTGAACTCCCCCGTAGCAATGCGTTTTTGCCATTCAGCCGGCCCGGTGATATGCGCACTCGTGCCGCCCGAATCAACCGCTACGGTCACCGGCATGTCGACCACGTCAAACTCGTAAATCGCTTCCATGCCCATGTCGGCAAAACCGACGACTTCGGCGTGTTTGATGGCTTTTGACACCAGGTAGGCGGCGCCGCCCACGGCCATCAGGTAGGCGCTCTTGTGCTTTTTGATGGCTTCGATGGCCACCGGGCCGCGTTCGGCCTTGCCGATCATTGAGATCAAACCGGTCTGGGCTAGCATCATTTCTGTGAAACCGTCCATGCGGGTGGCGGTGGTCGGGCCAGCGGGGCCAACGGCTTCACCCTTGACCGGGTCCACTGGGCCGACGTAATAAATCACGCGGTTGGTGAAGTCCACCGGCAGCTTTTCGCCCTTGAGCAGCATGTCGGCAATCCGTTTGTGCGCAGCATCGCGGCCGGTCAGCATTTTGCCGTTCAGCAGCAGGGTCTGGCCGGGTTTCCAGCTGGCAACTTCTTCTTTGGTCAAAGTGTTGAGGTCAACTTTCTTGCTTTGAACATAGTCAGGTGTCCAGTTGACGTTGGGCCACAAATCAAGCGATGGCGGGTC
>JANXTM010000175.1 GCA_025352405.1 Polaromonas sp. | reverse complement strand
CATGCTAGATCCGCTTCCTCGTGGTAACACAGTGGGCATCAAGCGTGAAGTCAATTTGAACCCTGCGGCGTTTGACGAGAACAATTATTTGAACGTTGATTTTATGGGGCAGACTGGAGGGCCTTGTCCCGACCCCTTTAGTCCGGCAGTCTGGCTCACTGTGAGTGAGGAAAGTCTGATTGTGCTAACGCTTGCGCCATCCGGAACAGTCTACAACCTCCGTGATTTGCCAGCCCCGTTTTTTGATAAACGCGTTTACTCACAGCTCACGCTGCCTTTCGTCTTCGGAGCTGCGCCGTCTTTTGGTACGGTAAAGGCTGCAGGCGTCGTTGCCTCATGGTTCGGGATGCAGGCCGGAAATCGCGGGGCCCAGTTCCCAGTTTCCCTGAATGCTTTGCCGAATAGCGACGCTGTGGTTTTTATTCAGGGTGGCGAGACTATTGACGGCGTCAAGGGGGCTAAAACCTCAACAGTGTCCTTGCAGCCGCACCCAACCAATCCCAACGCCAAACTTCTGGTATTTACTGGCAATACCGATGAAGAGATTGCGCGTGCCGCAAACTCGGTAGCGCTGGCTGCGCCTACGCTTTCTGGCCAAATGGTAACGCTGACCAAAGAAACCGATGCGCAGCCACGCAAGCCCTATGATGCGCCAGCCTGGATCCCAATAGACCGACCAGTGCGTTTTGGCGAGCTGGCAAAGCTGGAGGAGTTGCGGGTGCAAGCCTATTACCCCTCGGTCATACGTCTCAACTACCGCGTCTCGCCTGATTTGTTTACATGGCGCACGGCTGGAGCGCCTGTCAAATTAAAGTACCGAGCTACGCGATTGCCGTTGCATCAAAACTCCAGCCTCAACGTAAGTGCCAACGAAAACTTTATTCAGGCTTTTGCTCTCAACGAAGTCGACAAACGGACTAACGCGACCAATCCCCGAAGCTTATCTGCATCTACCAATTCGGGCATGCGCGAGGAGTCGCTCTTTATTCCGCCGTATGCGACGACTGGACGTGACCAGTTCCAGTTTGCGTATTATTTTGATATCAACCGTTTGGGTCTAAGCGGCACCGACTGTCCTTATATGCCGCCTAACAACCTGCAAGGTGCAATAGATCCCGAATCGACCGTTGATTTCAGTAGTTTCCCCCATTACGCAGCGCTCCCGAATCTGAGCTACTTCGCAAATATTGGCTTTCCGTACACGCGGATGGCCGATTTGTCTGAAAGCGCTGTGGTGTTACCCGAGCGGCCAAATCCGGACGAGTTGGGAGTATTTCTGACTATCATGGGGAAAATGGGTGAAGCTACTGGTTATCCTGTTTTACGCCATGCGGTAATCGCACCTCCCGATATCGAAAAAATGGCTGATAAAGACCTGATCGTTATTGGTTCTGCCGGCAGCCAGAGCCTGATGACCAAGTGGGTTGACAGTTTGCCTCTAGCTATCGTTGATGGTGAGCGAAAGGTCCGCAAAGTCAATAACCATTGGTTGCCAACCTATCGCTGGGAACAACAGGACGTACAGGCTGTTCCCAAACCTAATGGCGACTTCACCCAGGTGAGTGCTGGAAGCATGACAGCAATCATGGCCTTTCAGTCGCCCTTGAAAGCTGGTAGAAGTGTCGTTGTCTTGTATGCGGACAAAGCTGTCGGACTTCAAAAACTCTCGGAGTTGCTTACGGATCCGGAGCGAATGTCATTAATTCAGGGTGATTTTGTAATAGTTGACAATAAAAATATTTACCACACCAAGGTAAGCGAGACCTACTACACAGGAACTTTGCCACCGATAAGCAAAGTGCGCTGGTTTTTCTCTGATCAGCCCTTGTTGCTTGTTGTCTTGGGACTTTTGATTTGTTTTGTATTGGCGGCGATCGTTTATCGCCCCCTTCGCCATATTATTGCCAAACGGCGTCAAAAAATTATTTGATATAAAGATAAAAATGATGAAGAAAATTACATGTAAAACTGGTTATTGCAGCCTGATTGGCGAGTTACCTGGTGCTGGAATACGTCAATTATGTTTTGTGCCTAGCAACGCTTCATGCAAGTAATCGCTTTTATTTCTGGAAAAGGTGGGGTAGGTAAGACAACCCTCGCTGCCAACACCGCAGTCGCACTTGCGCAGCGCAAGCAACGGGTTTTGTTGATTGATCTCGACCCACAGAACGTCCAACGTCTTCACCTTGGAATGGATCCAGATGAAATCGCCGGATTGATTCGTGAAGGGATATCATCTGCAGGCCTATTTGACAGTCCCTTCGGTATAAGTTTTATACCGTTTGGGCGTGTCAGCGAGACTGAGCTAGAGCAGTTTGAGATGGAATTAAAAATTCACCCTCATTGGCTGTCTGACGGTATTGAGTCACTTGGTGGTAATTTTTTTGACTTTGTTATTTTGGACACCCCGCCAGGGTCTTCTGTTTATCTCCATCAAGCCTTGCAGGCAGCGCACAGGGCACTGGTGACCGTGTTGGCTGATGCCGCCTCCTATGCGACCATACCGTGGATTTTTTCGCTTGTTGAAGAATATACGGCTGGTCGCCCGGATTTTATCGGCATGAATTTGTTGATTAATCAGATGCCAACGCATGGCAAGCTTGGGCACAAGGTTAGAACCGCACTTTACACAGACTACGCCCATCAGCTTGTTCCTGTGGCTATACATCGCGATTCGAATGTATCTCAAGCGCTTGCCTTTGAACGACCCGTACTCGAATATGAACCAGGGTGCAAGGCTAGTCTTGATATTCAATACCTGGCCGATTGGCTGCTCGACAGTACGGAATGATTAACCTTCGCCGTCTGGATCTGGTATTGCTGCTTGCCTTGTTATTTTATCAAACGCCAGTTTTGGCAGGTCCGCTTAAGGCTTGGGCCTATAGTGTGTGGTGGTTGCCAGATGGTTGGCGAAATGCGCCGTTGAGAAGTATTGATCGCTTGCTTTTTTTTGAGCTTAAAGTCAATTCAAATGGTGAAATCGCGGAGCGAAACGGATGGCCAGAAAAATGGGTTGATCTTCGTTTGGCAGTCAAGCAGAAAAACACGCCATTGGATCTCACTCTGACGTTGTTTGATCCGGCTACCTTTATCAGCGTATTTTCTTCAACGGAGGCCACGCAACGACTATTGGAAGAATCGGTAACCCTGGCTCGTCAAGACGGTGTCGCTGGGTTACAGCTTGATTTTGAAATTTACACCGCAATAGCGCCCGATATATTGATTCGTTATAGAAGTTTTGTTCGTGATTTATCAAATCGTTTGCGCCGACAGTCTCCATCAAGAAACTTGTCGATTTTCTTCCCGATTGGCGGAGAGTCGGGACTTTACGATGCAGCGACATTGAAACTCGTGAATCATGTGATTTTGCAAGGCTATGACGCGCACTGGAAGGATAGCAAGACCGCCGGGCCGCTGTCGCCTCTGAATGGCCCCGAAGTTGCGACCTGGAAAAAGGCAGTTGCTCAAGGGGTTGCACTTGGTGTGCCCAGAGCTAAGATGTTTCTCAGTTTTCCCCTTTATGGCTATGAGTGGGAGGTTAAAAGTCAAGCGCCGCGCAGTGAGACCGTCGGTAGCGGTGTCACGACATCCTTTGCGCTCCTTCCTGATGGTCCTTCACCAGACATTCAATTCAATATCCTGGGAAGGGTAAAAAAATATGGGTCAAATCATGATCCGGTCAGCGGATCTTCTTACTACAAGTTCAAGAAAAAAAATGGCGAACTCGTTGAAGGTTGGTTTGAGGATATGCGCGCGCTAACTGAAAAAAGCGAGTATCTGGAAGAAGAAAAACTCCGTGGAATCGCTTTTTTCCCACTTGGTTATGACGGTGGCCAACTGGTTGATTTTTTTCTGCGTAGAAGGGATATGGGTGGTCGGCAAGATAGCAGCGGATCTCGATAGGGTGATAAATTTTCACCCAAAAGACGTCATCATAAAAAATAAAGGAGCGCAGCGTGGTTTTTAGCTCAAATATCTTTCTTTTTGCTTTTCTCCCGCTTTTTCTCGCTTGCTATTACCTGACGCCTTGGCGCGCCAAGTCAACGCTAATTCTGGTCTTTAGTTACGCTTTTTATGCCTGGTGGCGGCCAGATTTTTTGGGTCTTTTGGTCGGGGTCACTGTCGTAAGTTATGGTTTTGCTTTGGCTATTGGAGCCACAGCTGACGAGACTCGGCGACATTACTTTCTGACCGCCGGCGTTACTGTGAATTTGTTAGCGTTGGGTTATTTCAAGTATGCTAATTTTGGTATTGAGAGCTTTAATGTAGCTTTGGCTAGTGCAGGCATGGCTCCAGTTGAGTTCGCGCATGTGTTGCTGCCAATTGGGCTTTCTTTTTATATCTTTCACGCGATCAGTTATCTGATTGATATTTATCGGCGTGAGGCACCACCTGCGCGCAATCTGATTGATTTTGCTGCATTCATTGCATTATTTCCCCATTTGGTAGCAGGTCCCGTGCTCCGATATCACTTGCTGGCTGAACAATTTAGAAGCCGTACGCACTCACTTGACCGTTTCTCCCGCGGGTGCGTGGTGTTCATGGTCGGTTTTTGCAAGAAGGTCTTGATTGCAGACACGGTCGCGCCGCTTGCAGATGCCGCGTTTTCTGCGCCCTTGCCAACCCTTGCAGATGCCTGGCTCGGGGCGGTTGCTTACACCATTCAGCTTTTTTTCGATTTCAGTGGTTACACCGATATGGCGATCGGGTTGGCGTTGATGATTGGTTTTGTGTTTCCCGAGAACTTTAACGATCCTTATGTCTCTCGCTCCATCACCGAATTTTGGAAGCGCTGGCATATGTCGCTTTCAAATTGGCTTCGGGAGTATCTTTATGTTTCTTTGGGGGGAAATCGCAAGGGCCTCATCCGCACTTACTTTAATCTGTTCCTGACAATGTTGCTCGGCGGGCTGTGGCACGGCGCTAACTGGACCTTTGTTTTGTGGGGTGCCTGGCACGGCGGCATCCTCGTACTTGAGCGCTACTGGGAGCAACGATTTGGCAAGCCACTGCTTCCTGGCTGGTTGCGTGTGGTTAAGACCATGTTGTTGGTGATGGTGGGTTGGGTGCTGTTTCGGGCAACTGACATTTCTGGAGCGATCCGGATGTTTAAGGGCATGTCGGGCTTCAACGGCATACCGTTCAGTGCACCAGTCGAATGGCAGATTACGCCTGATCGGATAGGTATGCTAATTCTGGGCATAGGGCTGGTGTATGCGATGCCATGGCTCAGGCGTACACAGGGCTCATACGCCCGCTACCTGCTTGTGCCACTTTTCCTGTGGGCGGTTGCAACGCTTTCATCGCAGTCATTTACGCCTTTTCTGTATTTTCAGTTCTGAGGTGGCTATGTCGAAAAAAGACTTTTTTGCAGCGGATTTTCCGGCCCTGGCTCCATCGCGTTATGCGTCAGTGGCTGGCGTGACATTTTTATGCGTCATGCTCGCCGGGTTATGGCAAATCGTTGCCGCCGCCTGGAATCCCGGGCAACTGGATTTCCCCCGAACGTGGATTGATTTTCGGGAAGGTCGCACTACCGGTATGTTGGAAAAGCAACTTGACCAAAAGTTGCCCGCGCGTACAACATTGATTGCCATTGCCAATAGCTTGCGCTATTTACTTACTGGCAGCGGCGGCGATCAGGTGCGCGTTGGCAACGGTGGATGGCTTTTCCTGACTGACGAATTACGATTTGACACCGACGGAAACGCTCATTTGATTGCACGCGCAAATCTCTTCGGCGGCGCATCGCAAGGGCTTGACCGACAGGGTGTGAAGCTCGTTATAGCGCTGGTTCCAGACAAAGCCCGCTTGTATTCGGGTAGGCTGATCAGTGGACATTACCCTGAGTACAACCGTTCACGTTATGAAGATGCGCTTGCAGCCATGCGCAAGCAAAACGTGACCGTGGTCGATTTATTGACACCTTTGACTGCTGCTGCATCACAAGGACAGGTGTATTACAGCAGCGATACACACTGGAACCAGCTTGGAGCGCAGATTTCGGCAGACGCGGTAGCACTCGGCGTGCGCAAGCTCGGCGTCGCGCTGGAGAAGACGACATTTGTCACCGCTGCCACTGGCCAGAAAACAGAGCGACCTGGGGATTTGATACGTCTTATGGGGCTTGGGGACACTCCGAGTGCACTACGTCCGCCATCAGATACAGAAATAACCATGGTGACAAAACAAACCAGTGTTGAGGCATCCTCCGGCTTGTTTGGTGACGCAGCTGTGCCCGTCGCCCTGACAGGCACCTCCTATTCGCTGCGGGGAAATTTTCACGGATTTCTCCAGCAGGCGCTTTCAGCCAAAGTACTTAATACTGCCAAAGACGGTGGTGGGTTATTGCAGGCTACCACGGCTTATTTGAAGGATGATGCCTTCAAGTCTGCCAAACCCAAAGTACTGGTGTGGGAGGTACCAGAGCGGTTTTTATACACCAAACTGGACGATGAACCGAAATGGTTGAAGAGTGTCGGATTTTTGCCTTGAAGTTATATCTGCTATTAATGATAATGCGTTGTTTAAGTCATTGGCATTTGGGTCACTGAATCATTCATCATTGGGGAACATTATTCTAATTATTTCGATGATCATTTTCCATGAGTTGAAGCAGCTAAATCTCTGCAAGGTGGCGGCGCTCGGCTGCCTTTGGGTCATGTTTGTTTTTCTGCAGGGGTGCAACGGCGCCAAGGTAGTGCCTGCCGGTGGGGCGCAGGGCGCTGCAGCCAGTCAGGCGGTGGGGCTTTTCGTGCCTGCAGGTACATTCAGTAAAGTGACCATTGACCCGCCCCAATTTTTATCGTCGTCAGCCGCGGCCTTCGTATCCCAGGTCGCCACGTCCGTCACACCATCATCTCCTCTGGTTTTGGAGGTTTTACTGTACGCGTCACCCACAACACAAAACTATTTCGCGAAAGGTGGAATTGACGCAAAGATCAATATCCAGCAATGGGAAGTTTTTTTGCGTAAATACAAGATTCCATTTCAGGTAGTGGCATCTGTAGACAAACTGGAAAAGGCGCAACCAGGAATTTTGCTTTTGCCCTCATCCGTCGCGCTATCGGAGCGCGAAAAACAGGCTGTGGCAAGTTTTCGTGCTAAAGGTGGAGGCGTTCTAGCTTCCTGGTTGACGGGTGTGCGGGGCGAAAAGGGGGAGTGGCAGGGATTCAGTTTCATGGAAAAAACGCTGGATGCCAAAGTGGTAGGCAATACCGAAGCAGATGAAAACGACAACTTTATGATGCCCCATGGGGATAGTCCTGTCACGCACTCGTTGCCCGCCGGGATGCGTATCTGGCTGGACCGCCCCAAAGATTGGTATCCTCTCCGGCTCGCAGGCCAGCATCCTGCGGCGCAGATCATGGATTGGTCCCGTGCCTTTGTATTGGATAAACCAACCTCCACCATCGTTTTTGATGAACGTCCCCAATCTTCGGGCCAGTTGTCGCGCTCGGTGGTTCTCGGGTATTCAGAGCGTTTGTGGCTATCGGCTGATCCCAAGCTTCTCGAGGCGATTGCCCACAACAGTCTGATGTGGCTGTTACGCCGGCCCTCGGCCTACCTTTCAGCGTGGCCATATCCCTACCGTAGTGCCTTTGTATTGGCGGTTGATTCAGCTGAAGTCATTTTGGATGTCGACGTAGCTTTCGCCCAGTCGCTTGAAAATGCGGGCGGTCGGGCGACTTACTATATTCTTAGCGAAAACGCCGCTAAATCTGCTGAGAATCTAAAAAAGCTCATGGCCCGTGGGCATGAGGTCAATTATCTTGGTGATCGTTTTGCTGGGTTCAAGGATCAATCCTCTGCGGTTCAGGGGGGGAGGCTGGACGCCATGGTCAAAGCTGTGAAAAGTGCTGGTGTTGAAGTCTCCGACGATGCCGGTTTTCATGCACCTATGGAGTCGTATGACAAGAACACCGAAAAA
>JANXTM010000171.1 GCA_025352405.1 Polaromonas sp. | reverse complement strand
CCAGAGAGATGGCCATGCAGCCGAGCATTTTTATTGACCACGCTTGGATTCGCAGCGCTCTTTGCGCTTGGGAAATGCGCGGAAAAACCACCAGTATGGTCAAGAAACCCACCAAAATATGCCCCAGGGCGCGCGTGAGCTTCCAGCAAGCGGCCAGCCGGTTCATGCGCAAGCACCCAACCCGGTGGTCAAGCTTCAGCCTTGAACTGGTAGGCCAGCTGCCCACCCACCAAGGTGTATCGCACGCGGGCCGTCACTTGGTAGCCGGAAAACGGCGTGTGCTTGCCCTGGCTGCGCAACGCACCTGGCTCGACCGTCCACTCGGCGGCTGGATCAAACACGCAAATATCTGCCACGCCGCCCTTGACCAGCTGCCCAGCGCTGGCTGCCAGGGAACCCAGGGCGGTCCCCAAAACGCGCGCGGGCTCGCTCGTCAGCACCGCCAGGGCGCGCATCAGGCCGACACTGTTCTGGCCGCCCGCCTTGCCCCACTTGCAGGCCAAAGGCAATAGCAGCTCAAGCCCTGTTGCGCCAGGCTCCGCTTCGGCAAAAGGCAAGGTTTTGGCATCTTCGTCGACCGGGGTGTGGTCCGACACGAGTGCATCAATGGTGCCGTTGGCCAGCCCCAAGGCAATGGCATCGCGGTCACGTTGCTGGCGCAGTGGTGGGTCCAGACGCATGCGACTGTCAAAGTAGCCAATGTCGGTGTCTATCAGGTGCAGGCTGTTAATGCTGACATCACAGGTCACCGGCAAACCCTGGGCCTTGGCCTCAGCCACCAGCGCCACGCCGGCAGCGCTGCTGATGCGGCACAAATGGACACGGGCACCCGTCGCGCGCATCAGCTCAAAAATCACATGCAGCGCAATCGTTTCGGCTGCCACCGGCACCCCACTCAAACCGAGCCGGGTGGCCAGCGCGCCACTGGCGGCCACGCCCTTGCCGAGATAGATTTCCTGCGGACGCAGCCAGACGCTGTAGCCAAAACTCGATGCGTACTGCAACGCGCGCATCAACACCTGGGTGTTGGCAAGCGGCACTTCGGCTTGACTAAAGCCCACGCAACCAGACTCGGTGAGCTGGACCATTTCAGTCAGCACCTCACCCTTCAGGCCGCGCGTGAGCGCGCCCAGCGGAAAGACCCGGGTTTGGTGCAGCTTCTCGGCACGAAACCTGAGCATTTCAACCAGGCCGGGCTCGTCCAGCACCGGGTCGGTATCGGGCGGGCACACCAGGCTGGTAACCCCACCGGCAACGGCGGCCGCCAGTTCGCTTTCCAGCATGCCCTCATGCTCATGGCCTGGCTCGCGCAAGCGGGCTGACAGATCGATCAGGCCAGGCGCCACGATGCAGCCGGAGGCGTCCAGCGTCTTGTTGGGCAAAAAATCCGCCGCAATGTGGCCGATGGCCACCACCCGGCCGCCGGCTATGGCGAGATCACAGACCGAGTCCAGCCCAGAAGCGGGGTCCATCACGCGGCCGTTTGTAATCAGTATTTTCATGCGTTCAGTTCTCCACGATACGTAAGCATGTCAGGCTGACGCGACACCCCATTCAAGCGAGGACCGCGGATTTGGACAGCGCGAAAAGCAAGTGCCTCTGGCACGAGCCCATACAGCGACCCACGCAAAGTGGTGAGCGTGGGGGCCATAGTCATGCTTCATTCCCTGCAACAATACTCATCACGGCCATGCGAACGGCGATACCGAAAGTGACCTGTGGAAGGATCACGCTTTGCGCACCATCGACCACGGCCGAGTCGATTTCAACACCTCGGTTAATGGGGCCGGGGTGCATGACGATGGCGTCTGGTTGGGCCAGTTGCAACTTGTCATTGGTCAAGCCAAAGCGCTTGAAAAACTCCTGGCTGCTGGGCAGCAAGCCACCCGACATGCGTTCGTTTTGCAGACGCAGCATGATGATGACGTCTGCACCCTTGATGCCTTCTTCAAGCGTGTGGCACACACGCACACCCATTTGGGCCATGTCAGATGGCACCAGTGTTTTGGGGCCAACCACGCGCACTTCAGGGCAACCGAGCGTGGTGAGCGCATGAATGTCAGAGCGTGCCACGCGGGAGTGCAACACGTCGCCGACGATGGCCACCGTGAGCTTGCTGAAGTCTTTTTTGTAGTGCCTGATGGTGTACATATCCAGCAGCCCCTGCGTCGGGTGCGCGTGGCGGCCATCCCCGGCATTGATCACGTGGACATGCGGCGCCACGTGCTGGGCAATCAGGTAGGGCGCGCCAGATTCGCTGTGGCGCACAACAAAAATATCAGCCGCCATGGCGCTCAGATTGGAAATGGTGTCGAGCAGTGACTCACCTTTGGTAGCTGACGATCGCGCGATATCTAGCGTGATCACATCTGCCGACAGCCGCGTGGCGGCGATGTCAAA
>JANXTM010000003.1 GCA_025352405.1 Polaromonas sp. | reverse complement strand
TGGGCAGTCTTGTCACCGTTTGGCATGGCTGTGGCTTGGTGGGCCTGGGCTGACAGCTCCGGCTACACCAAACGCAAAGAGATGGACAAGATGGACAAGCGCAAGCAGGACCGGCTTGAAAAGCAGCGCGAGCAGATGGGCATGCTACCCACCAAGCGCAAAAAATAAATCAGTAATCGTCCAGCACAGCGCCTTTGCTGGCGCTTGATGCATTGAACGCAAACTTGGCCTGTACGCCGCGCGTATAGCGCGGTTTGGGCGCTACCCAGCCGACTTTGCGCTGGGCCAGCTCAGCATCGCTGATGTTCAATTGCAGCAACAACTGGCGGGCATCAATCGTGATGGAGTCACCTTCATTGATAAATGCAATGTTGCCGCCCGCTGCAGCTTCAGGGGCAACGTGGCCAACTACCATGCCCCAGGTGCCGCCTGAAAAACGGCCGTCTGTGATCAAGCCAACGCTTTCGCCCAGGCCCGCCCCAACCAGCGCACCGGTGGGTGCCAGCATCTCGGGCATGCCAGGGCCGCCTTTAGGGCCGAGGTAGCGCAAGACCATCACGTCGCCTGGCTTGATTTTTCCAGCCAAGATAGCCGCCAGACCTGATTGCTCATCATCAAATACGCGTGCAGGCCCGGTCATTACCGGATTTTTGAGTCCGGTAATTTTTGCCACGCAGCCTTCAGGCGACAGGTTGCCTTTAAGAATGGCCAGGTGCCCTTGTGCATACATGGGCTTGTCGATGCCGCGGATCACGTCCTGGTCTGCGCGTGGCGCGTCAGGTACATCCTTGAGAACTTCGGCAATCGTCTGGCCCGAGATGGTCAGGCAGTCACCATGCAGCAGGCCGGCTACCAGCAACGTTTTCATGACTTGGGGAATACCGCCCGCACGGTGCAGGTCAACAGCGAGGTATTTGCCAGATGGTTTCAGGTCGCACAGCACTGGCGTTTTAACGCGAATACGCTCAAAGTCATCGATGGTCCACTCAACCTCCGCTGCATGTGCAATCGCCAGAAAGTGCAGCACGGCGTTGGTTGAACCGCCAGTCGCCATGATCACAGCTACAGCGTTTTCAATCGCCTTTTTGGTCACGATGTCGCGTGGTTTGATGTCTTTTCTCACTGCCTCAATCAGCACCCTTGCCGACTCAGCAGCCGAATTCATTTTCTCGTCGTGCGGGTTCGCCATGGTGCTCGAGTAAGGCAGGGAAATACCCAGCGCCTCAAACGCGCTTGACATGGTGTTGGCCGTGTACATACCGCCGCAGCTGCCGGTGCCCGGAATGGCGCGGCGCTCAATTTGCAGCAGGTCTTCGTCGCTCATGCGCCCTGCGGCGTTTTCACCGACGGCTTCAAACACGCTCACAATATTCAGGTCTTTTCCTTTGTAGCTACCCGGCAAGATTGTTCCGCCATAAACATAAATGGAGGGGACATTAGCACGCAGCATGCCCATCAGGCCGCCTGGCATGTTTTTATCGCAGCCGCCCACCACCAGCACACCATCCATCCACTGGCCCTGCACACAGGTTTCGATGCAGTCGGAAATCACTTCTCTGGAGACCAGCGAATATTTCATACCCTCGGTGCCCATGGCCATGCCATCAGAAATCGTCGGGGTGCCGAACACCTGCGCGTTACCACCAGCTTCTTCAATCGCCGCAATTGCCGCATCAGCCAGCCTTTGCAGGCCACTGTTACACGGCGTGATGGTGCTGTGCCCGTTGGCCACGCCAATCATGGGTTTGACGAAATCGCCTGCCTCATAGCCCATGGCGTAGTACATCGAGCGGTTAGGCGCGCGCGATTTGCCTTCGGTGATGTTTTTACTGCGCGGGTTCATGACAGTGATCTTGACGGTTTTGGTGTCCATGGGGTGTCTCGTTATGAATTGATCGGAAAGTTGAGTATGCTTTCTTTGACTGATTGTTTCCAATCTATTTTCATGCTTGTATTAATATGTTTGGCATATGACTGAATTGACCAACCCCCGTCGCAAAACTCCTTTGATAGAGCTTCGTTTGTGGCGGCAG
This sequence comes from Polaromonas sp., assembly GCA_025352405.1. Classification (GTDB taxonomy): domain Bacteria; phylum Pseudomonadota; class Gammaproteobacteria; order Burkholderiales; family Burkholderiaceae_C; genus Polaromonas. The sequence goes on along the minus strand of JANXTM010000003.1, from coordinate 19,348 downwards.
TTTGTAACGTTGTCAGAAGAGCTTCATTTTGGCCGCGCTGCCCAACAGCTGAACATGACGCAGCCGCCACTGACGCAGGCCATTGCCCAGCTGGAAGCCGTGCTCGGCCTCAGGTTATTTGACCGCACCAAGCGCAGCGTGCAGCTCACGGCGGCCGGTGTCGCCCTGGTACCAGCGGCACGAGACCTGCTTGCCCGTGCTCAGGCCCTGCCAGCTTATGCCAAAGCCGCTGCAAGCGGTGAAGTTGGACAACTGCGGCTGGCTTTTGTATCCACGGTGGGTTTTTCATTGCTGCCGCAATGGGTTCGCACCTTTCGTGAGCGCTTTCCGCTCGCAGCGCTAGAGCTAATCGAAGCCACTGGAGACGTGCAGTTGCAACTGCTGGCGCGCGGCGAGGTTGACGCCGGTTTGATGCTGCATTCCCCAGGTTTTGCGCCTCCCGGGCTGGAGCGCATGCTGATCGCCAGTGAACCACTGGTACTTGCCGTACCCGAACACCATCCGCTGGCTGGCGTTTCACCGATACCTTTGGTCAAAGTGCTTGTAGAGCCGTTGGTGATTTTTCCGCGTCGTATCGTACCGTCGTTGCATGACGCGATTTTTGGCATGTACCACGCGGCTGGCCGATTGCCGCAGTTGGCGCAGGAGGCCATACAAATGCAGACCATCGTGAACCTGGTTTCGGCTGGTTTGGGTATTGCCTGGGTGCCCAGCAGCGTGCGCCAGTTTCAAAGACCCGGCGTGGTCTATAAAGAAGTGGCGACCGGGAAATCTGCAGCCAAAGTACCCGGTTGCGAAACCAGTCTGGTCTGGACTGCCGGCAGCGCCCATGCAGTACGGGATAGATTTGTAACGTTTATCAGCGAAACGGCTTGACAAAGCGGCGTCACTACTTGGGTGCAAAATACCGCTATGCTTATTCACCCCTACATTGACCCGGTTGCGCTGCAACTTGGGCCGCTGGCCATCCACTGGTACGGCCTGACTTACCTGGCGGCCTTTGGCCTGTTTTATTTTTTGGCTACCCGGCGTTTGACGCATCAGCCGTATGTCTCCATCACCGGGCCTGGCGCTTGGTCGCGCCGGGACATTGAAGACATTTTGTTTATGGGCGTGATGGGTGTTGTGATTGGCGGGCGCATCGGGTATTGCCTGTTCTACAAGCCTGGCTACTACCTCACGCATCCGCTGGAGATTCTTTATGTCTGGCAGGGCGGTATGAGCTTTCATGGCGGCATGCTCGGCGTGCTGGTGTCACAGTGGTGGTTTGCACGCACCCGCCAACGGCCCTGGTTGCAGGTGATGGATTTTATTGCGCCTTGCGTACCCACCGGGCTTGCGGCGGGGCGGGTTGGCAACTATATCAATGGTGAGTTGTGGGGCCGCTTCAGTGCACCGGATTTGCCTTGGGGCATGGTATTTAGAAACAGTGGCTCCCTGATGCCGCGCCACCCGTCGCAGGTCTACCAGTTTTTACTTGAAGGCCTGCTGCTGTTTGTATTGCTGTGGCTGTATGCCCGCAAGCCACGCAAGCTCGGCCAGGTTTCAGGTGCTTTTCTGGTCGGCTATGGCGTGTTTCGTTTTATTGCTGAATTTTTCCGCGAACCCGATAATTTTCTGGGCATTTTGGCGCTGGGCATGAGCATGGGACAGTGGCTGTGCGTGCCCATGATTGTTGCCGGCATCGGGCTTTGGGTGTGGGCCTCCAGGCGCACGTCAGGAAAGTAAAAAAGGCTGATTTGGCAGATTTTACTAGGCCTATTCGCTATCAAAAATATAGTGATTAGTCTGGCTCAGGCCAGTCATGGTCTAGCTGGCGCGCCAGTAATACGGCCACATGAATCGCCTCGCGCTGCGCACCGTCTTTAATCTGATGCCGGCAGCTGGTGCCGTCGGCAACCACTATTGCATCGGGTTGCTTGCGGACTGCCGGTAGCAGGCTCAGCTCGGCCATCTGCATAGACACTTCGTAGTGGCTTGCTTCATAACCAAAACTGCCCGCCATGCCGCAGCAACTTGATTCAATCAGCTCGGGCTGAGCATTCGGAATCAGTTTCAGAACCGCCATGATCGGGCTGACCGCGCCAAAAGCCTTCTGGTGGCAGTGGCCGTGCAGCAAGATCGGTTGGCCTAAAGTTTTGAGTTTTTGCCTGAGCAGCTCCAGCTTGCCGTCAGCGGCCTCACGCGCCAGAAACTCCTCGAGCAGCAGGGCGTGCTTGCTGACGGTCACAGCGGCTTCACCCAGACCCATGACCAACGCCTCATCGCGCAAGGTCAGCAGGCATGAGGGTTCTAGCCCGACAATCGAAATGCCTTTTTCGGCAAAGGGCCTCAAGGCGCTTATCAACTCTTGTGCCTTGGCCTTTGCGGTGTCCACCATGCCGCTTGCAAGGTAGGTCCGGCCACAACACAATGACTTGCCATCTGCTATGGTTTTGGTAGCTACATGGGCAGTATATCCGGAGGCGGCAAGCACTTTTAATGCTGCAATTACGTTTTCAGACTCAAAATAGCCGTTAAAGGTGTCTACAAATAGCACGACGGGTTTTGCTGCCTGCATGACTTCTTCGCGGCTTGCAGTTTTGATACCGGAATTGAAGAAGGTTTTGGTCTGCCACTTCGGCAAAGTACGTTTGCCTGAAAAGCCCAGCAGCTTCTCGCTCAAGCCCGCCAGGCCGAGAACCGTGTCACGCAAGTTAAGCAGCGGCGCAAAGCGGCTGGCCAGATGCGCGTAGTCGGGCAGGTAGGCCACGAGCTTGTCCTTGAGGGTATAACCGTGCTTGGTCTTGTAGTGGTGCAAAACCTCGACCTTCATTTTGGCCATGTCCACGCCGGTCGGGCAGTCGCGCTTGCAACCCTTGCAACCTACACATAAATCGAGTGCGTCTTTGACCGCTTCGCTGGTAAGCGCATCTTCTGCCTTGATCCGTTCCAGCTGACCACTGAGTGCCAGGCGCAAGGTATTGGCCCTGCCGCGCGTCAAATGCTTTTCATCCCGTGTCACGCGGTAGCTTGGGCACATGGTGCCTGCATCAAATTTGCGGCAGTGGCCGTTGTTGTTGCACATCTCAACCGCCTTGGCAAAGCCCTGCGCCGCATCGCCGCCGGTACCAGGCGCGCTAGTTTTCTCTGTCACTGGATCGTTTTGTACGTTCCACGCGCTCCAGTCGAGCGCTGTTTTTATCGGTATGACTTTGTAGCTGGGCGGAAACCGCATCAGTCGCGTGTCGTCCATTTTGGGCGGGTTGATGATGCGCTGCGGGCTCAGCAAATTGAGCGGATCGAGATAATTTTTGATCTGCGTAAAGGCGTCGTTGATTTTTGGCCCAAACTGCCACTCAATCCATTCCCCACGGCACAATCCATCGCCATGCTCGCCGCTGTATGCGCCCTTGTAGTGGCGTACCAGCGCAGAGGCTTCTTCGGCAATTGCGCGCATTTTGGCACCGCCCTCACGGCGCATATCCAGAATTGGCCGCACATGCAGCGTACCGACCGATGCATGGGCATACCAGGTGCCTTTACTGCCATGTTTTCTGAACACGTCCGTCAGCGCGGTGGTGTACTCAGCGAGATGCTCCAACGGCACGGCGCAGTCTTCAATAAAACTCACTGGCTTGCCGTCACCCTTGAGGCTCATCATGATGTTGAGACCAGCCTTGCGCACTTCCCACAGGTTTTTTTGTGGTGTGTCGTCAATCATTTCCACGACCGAGCCCGGCAAACCAAGCTCGCCCATCAGCTCGACCAATTGCCGCATTTTGGGCATCAGGTCAGCCTTGGAGTTGCCTGAAAACTCAACTAGCAAAATTGCTTCAGGTTGGCCAATCAAAGCTGTGCGCACGGTAGGCGCAAAGGCTGGGTTTTGCAGCGATAGCTCAATCATGGTGCGGTCTACCAGCTCAACGGCGGTCAATGTGCCGTCACCCAGCTTGATAATGTGCTGCGCCGAATCCATGGCCTTGTAGAAGGTCGGAAAGTTCACCACGCCCAGCACCTTGGTGCGCGGCAGCTCGCTCAGGCGCAGCGTGAGTGATTGCGTCAGGCCCAGCGTGCCTTCGCTGCCAATCATCAAATGCGCCAGATTGACTGAACCGTCTTGCGTGTACGGTTTCTCACTCTGGTTGTTGAAAATATCCAGGTTGTAGCCCGCTACGCGGCGCAGGACCTTGGGCCAGTGCGCCTCAAGTTCGGGCTTTAGCTGGTCTGACAAGGCCTTGACGTAATTGCCCAGTACACGGGCATCGCCGCTTGCAGTGTCGTAGCGCCCCAGCTGCAGCAAACGGCCATCCGCGCGCAACACCGTCGCGCCGAGTACGTTGTGCACCATGTTGCCGTAAGCAATGCTGCGGCTGCCGCAAGAGTTGTTGCCCGCCATGCCGCCCAGGGTGGCCTGAGCGCTGGTAGATACATCGACTGGGTACCAAAGCGAGTGTTTTTTAAGCGCAGCGTTGAGGTGGTCGAGCACGATGCCCGGCTCTACTTCTGCGGTGCGCTCGGCTGCATCAACGTGAAGGATGTTGCGCACATATTTGGCGTGGTCAATCACCAGGCCTGCACCCACCGTTTGACCGCACTGGCTGGTACCGCCACCACGCGGGACGATGGGAACCTGTAGATCACGGCAAATATCGAGCGCGATTTTTACGTCGGCTGTGCTGCGCGGTACAAACACGCCGACCGGCATCGCCTGATAAATCGACGCATCAGTTGCGTAGCGGCCGCGGTCTGCACTTGAGAACAGCACTTCACCTGCGGTCTCTGCTGCCAGGCGGGCGGCAAGCCTGCCCGCAACCTCATTGCTGATACGTGCCACCTCGTCATAGGCTTTCGCGGCGAGGTCGCGCGTGATTTTCAGGGGTAACGGGGCGTTCATGATTTACCTTCTGCGAGCACTGCAAACTTTTGCGCATTTGCTGCGCGCAACTGCCCTATCACGACATCGCGTTTGTTGAACAGGTGGCGCATCAGCACCTCGCGCATGGCAACCGGGTCGCGCGCTTCCAGGGCGTTGATCATTTGCTCATGTTCTTGCATTGCCGATGTCCATTTTTCTTCATCCTGATTTGATCTGAAACGCAGCGCCTGCAGCCGCGCGTTGACCTGCTTGTAGGTAGAGGTCAGAACGGCGTTTTTAGCAGCCGCGTTGATGCCGCTGTGTATCGCCGAATTGAGCCGGTAGTAGCTCGGCAAATCGCGCCGGGTATAGGCGGCCAGCATTTCAAAATGCATGGCCTTGATTTCAGTCAACTCGGCGTCGGTGATGCGCTGCGTGGCCAGCTCGCCCGACTGGGCCTCCAGTCCGGCCATCACTTCAAAAGTGTTGAGTACATCGGCTTCAAGCAGCTCTACCGCAATCGCGCCACGGTTGGTCAGCAGCTCAACCAGCCCTTCGGCGGCGAGCATTTTGATGGCTTCGCGCAGCGGCGTACGGGACACATTGAGTACCTCGCTCAGCTCGCGTTCATTGAGCTTGGCTCCGGGTGCAATGCGGTTTTCAACCAGCATCTGGCGCAAACGATGCGCTACCTGCTCATGCAGCGCTGTGCGCGGTATTGAAATGATTTCTGCAGTCATACCATAATTTTGTATGCAAAAAATGCTACTGTCAAATGGTGATGTTAAGACGTACAGTTCATTATGATTAACCCTTAAAAGCATTGACAAAAATAACTTGTATGCAAAAAATAGCAACTTATTTAAGGAACATGCCACCATGTTGATGCTTGACTTTCATCCCACGGGCCGACATTTTTTGCAGATCCCTGGCCCATCGCCTGTGCCAGACCGCGTTTTGCGGGCCATGAGCTATCCAACCATTGACCATCGCGGCCCTGAGTTCGGTGTGCTCGGCCTGAAGGTGCTGGCAGACGTCAAAAAAATCTTTCAGACCACGCAACCGCTCATCATTTACCCGGCATCTGGCACCGGCGCATGGGAGGCCGCCCTGGTCAACACGCTGAGCGCGGGCGACCATGTGTTGATGTACGAAACCGGCCACTTTGCCGCCCTGTGGCAAAAGCTTGCCGCACGGTTGGGCCTTAAAACCGAAATCATGGCCGACCCCGGCGCTGAGGTCTGGCGACATGGCGTGAAAGCCGACCTGATTGAAGTGCGCCTGAAAGCTGACACCCAGCACGCTATCAAGGCCGTTTGTGTGGTGCACAACGAAACCTCTACAGGCGTAACGAGCAACATAGCGGCAGTGCGTAAAGCCATCGACGCAGCAAAGCACCCGGCCTTGCTGTTGGTAGACACGATTTCTGGCTTGGCGTCGGCTGATTACCGGCATGACGAGTGGGGTGTTGACGTGAGCATCAGCGGCTCACAAAAAGGGCTAATGCTGCCGCCCGGCATCAGCTTCAACGCGCTATCTGCCAAGGCTATAGTAGCCAGCAAAAAAGCCACATTGCCCAAAGCCTTCTGGGCTTGGGACGAGATCATGGAAATGAACAAGACAGGCTACTGGCCGTCAACACCCAACACCAACCTGCTCTACGCTTTGAGCGAAGCCTGCGACATGCTGCTTGAGCACGGGCTTGAGGCCGTGTTTGCCCGGCACCAGCGCTGGGCTGAAGGCGTGCGCAGGGCCGTCAAGGCCTGGGGTTTGCAGATTCAGTGTCTTGATGCGGCGGTGTATTCGCCAATTCTTACCGGCGTGATGACGCCCGAAGGCGTGGATGCTGACGCAGTGCGCAAGATCATTTATGAGCGTTTTGATTGCTCGCTGGGCACCGGGCTGGGCAAGGTCAAAGGCAAGATGTTCCGCATCGGCCACTTGGGGGACTGCAATGACCTCACGCTGATCGCCGCACTCAGCGGTTGCGAGATGGGCCTGAAGCTGGCGGGCGTCAAGCTGGCGGGCTCGGGCGTGCAGGCCGCGATGGATTATTTTTCAAGCCACGTGTCGGTTGTTCCGCAGCGTAAGGCGGCCTGAGCTTTATTTTCTCGTACCAAATTCAAATCAGCCCTGGAGACAAAAAACATGCAACGCAGATTCTTTATTGCAGCTACTGGCGCATCACTGGCTTTTCCTCATGTGATGGCGCAGAACCTGCCTACCGGCCCGGTCCGCATCATTGTTGGATTTTCACCGGGCGGCGGCACCGACATTCTTGCGCGGGTCATGGCGCAGAAGTTGACCGCCCTGTGGGGAACGACCGTGCTCGTAGAGAACAAAGCGGGTGCAGCGGGCATGATTGCCGCCGACTATGTGGCTAAGCAGCCAGCCGATGGCGCAACCTTGTTGATGGCGCATATCAATAGCCACGCCATCGGCCCGGCGCTTACGCCTAGGCTGGGCTACAACGCAGAGACTGATTTCGCACCGATTGCATTGGTGGGGGTCACGCCAAATCTTTTGATCTGCAATGAAAAGCAGCCAGCTAAAACGGTTAGGGACATCGTCGAGCTGTGCAAAAAAAATCCGGGAAGAATCAGTTTCGGCTCAGCCGGCACCGGATCAGCCCAGCATCTGGCCCTTGAAATGTTTAAGCTCGCCGCAAAAATTGACGCGATACACGTACCTTACAAGGGTTCAGGGCCCATGCTGACCGACCTGATGGGCGGGCAGATCGACTACAGCTTTGACACCATGACGGCGGCGACACCGCACGTTAAAAGCGGAAAGATGATAGCGGTGGCGCAAACCCGACAAAAGCGCGCCAAAGGACACCCGACCGTGCCAACCATGGCGGAGTCCGGGTTTCCAGGTTTTGAGGCGACCACCTGGTATGGCCTGGTCGGCCCGGGCAAGCTGCCGGTGCTAATGGCGAAGCGAATGAATGACGACATCAACAAAGTTCTCCTTATGCCCGATGTGGTGGAGAAATTCGAGCAATATGGCGCTGAGGACGGGGGCGGCTCAACCGAAAAATTTGGCAGTTTCATCATTGAAGAAGCCAGAAAATGGGCCAAGGTCGTGAAAGACGCTGGCGTCAAGGCGGACGTATGAGCAAGTCATTTGGTGAAGGGCGGCCGCTGCCGCTGGCGGGTGTTCGCGTGCTGGATGTCAGCCAGGTCATGGCGGGCCCCTATGCGTGTATGTTGCTGGCCGACATGGGGGCTGATGTTGTCAAGGTCGAGCCACCCGATGGCGGCGACCAGACCCGCGGTGCCATGGGCTTCAAGCTCAAGGGTAACGACAGCATGGGTTACCTCAACATGAACCGCAACAAGCGCAGCATTACGCTGAATCTCAAGACTAAGGCCGGTCGCGCGGTGCTGCTGAGAATGGTGAAAGACGCTGACATACTGGTCGAAAACTATCGCCCGGGCGTCGTGAAACGACTCGGCATTGACTACGAAACGCTCAGTGCCATCAACCCCAAGTTGGTGTATGCCAGTATTTCCGGCTTTGGCCAGACCGGGCCATGGGCTGACCGCCCCGGTTTTGACCTGATGGCCCAGGCCATGTCGGGCATCATGAGCGTCACGGGTTACCCGGATGGCCCCCCGGTCAAGGCCGGCGTGCCGGTGGCAGACATTGGTTGTGCGCTGTTCGCCACCTATGCCGTGCTGGCCGCTTACATTGGCGTGAAAGCGACTGGCAGAGGCCAGCACATTGACGCTTCATTGTTTGACTCGGCTCTGGCGTTTTCCGTATGGGATATTTCGCAGTATTGGGGTACTGGTGAGCCGCCCGAGCCGCTGGGTACGGCCAACCGTATGAGCGCGCCGTATCAGGCTGTGAAGTCAAAAGACGGTCATTTCGTGATGGGGGCGACCAGCCAAAAGCTCTGGAAGCTGCTGTGCGGTGTGCTCGACCGGCAAGATTTGCTGAACGACCCGCGCTACGCCACAGTTTCTCTGCGCCTGGCTAACCGCAAGGCGCTGATTGAGGCGCTGGAGGTGTCGTTTGCCAGCCGCACCAGTACCGAATGGATCGACAGCCTGCTTGCAGTGGGCATACCTGCCGGACCAATCCTGACCTACCCTGAAGCGTTTGACAGCGAACACGGACGGCACCGCAAGATGCGTATGGAGATTGACCATCCGGTGGAGGGCAAGGTGCCAAATATCGGTTTTGCCGTCAAGCTCTCGGGCACACCGCAGCAGGTTCGCAGGCATCCGCCCCTGCTCGGGGAGCACACGCAAGAGATATTGACCGAAATGGGCCTGGACGCCGCCGAGCGCGCAACGCTGCAAACCCAGGGGGCATTTGCGCCATGAGCGACGGCAACGTACACCTGACGATCAGCGGCGGGGTGGCTGAGGTGCTTTTTGACAGACCGCAGTCGCGCAATGCCATGACCTGGGCCATGTACGGGCAACTGGCCGCTATCTGCGAGCTGTTACAGACTGACCGAACAGTGCGCGTGGTGACGTTTCAAGGTGCTGGTGGTGAGGCGTTTGTGGCCGGTACGGACATCGAACAATTCAAGGCATTTGAAACCGGAGAAGCGGGCGTGGCTTACGAGCGCACTATTGACCGGGGTATTGGCCTGATTGAGTCGCTGCCCATGCCCACGCTGGCGGTGATTTCGGGCTGGACTGTCGGCGGCGGTTTGGCGATTGCCACAGCCTGCGATTTTCGTATTGCAACCCCCGCCTCACGTTTTGGGGTGCCGATTGCCAAAACCTTGGGCAATTGTTTGTCGATTTCCAACCTGGCCCGCCTGCGCAATGTGTTTGGCGCGCAGCGCGTCAAGCGCATGTTGTTGCTGGCTGAAATACTCAATGCCGACGAAGCCCTTGCGTGCGGCTTCTTGCATCAGATTTCTGAGGTAGACACGCTTGCGGCGGCTGCCGCGCTTTTGTGCGGCCGACTCGTTGCGCTGGCACCGATGACTCAAACAGCCAGCAAGGAAAGCCTCAGGCGACTCCTGCTACAAGACCTGGTTGATGATGAAGATCTGATTCGCCAGTGTTATGACAGCAGTGATTTTCGTGAAGGCGTAGTCGCTTTCGCGGGTAAGAGAAGCCCGGTCTGGACTGGCTGCTAATCGCGTCGAGACAGCAGGCATTTTTTGCCGAATCCAGGCCTGTGCGCGGTTTGCCGCACTTATGAAAACCCCGTAAGCTCTCGTTATGAAAACCATCCCCGCTTTTCGCATCTGCCTGGCCATATTCACGGTCCTTGTCGTCACGGCCTGTGCCAGCGTTCCCGAGCCGGTACCCAGGCCAAAGCTGCTGGTGTTTCTTGTCGTGGATGGCTTGCCGCAACGCCAAATTACCGCATACCGGGACCAACTTGCGCCCGACGGTTTGGCGCGCTTTCTGGAACGAGGTCGCTGGTTCAGTGAGGCCTATTACGGGCACGCTTTTACCGTGACGGCGGCTGGCCATGCCACCATGCTCACCGGCGCATACCCGGACCGCACCGGCATCATTGGCAACGACTGGCGAGACCCGGCAACGGGCGAAGCGGTCTACAACACGGGCGACACCAGCGCGGCGTACATCGGGCACAGGACGCAGGCGCTTGACGGCACCAGTCCCAAAAACCTGAAGGTTGAAACCGTCGGTGATGTGCTGCGCCGCGCCAACCCGGGCTCCAAAGTCGTCGCCATTTCAGGCAAAGACCGCGGCGCGATCTTGCCGGCTGGCAAGAGTGGAACGGCGTACATGTACATGAGTGCCAGTGGCGGGTTTGCATCTACCACCTACTACATGAAGGAACACCCGGCCTGGGTGACGGCATTCAATGCGGCACGGCCAGCCGACCGCTATTTCAAAACCTCGTGGAAACCATTGTTGCCAGAAAGCGCCTATGCACGTTCGCTGCCTGACAACCAGCTGTGGTTTGGGCCGCGCGGCGGCAAGTTGCCCATGATGATGGGCGTGGCGGCTGACGACGCGCCGGGCCCGGCGTTCTACAGTGCCTTGTTGGCCAGCCCGTTCGGTGATGCGCTGGCGCTGGACTTTGCGCGCGCGGCCATTGTGGGTGAGAACTTGGGCAGCAAAAATGAGCCTGACATCCTCGCCGTCAGCCTGTCGGGGCACGACTACGTCAACCATGCCTACAGCGCCGAGTCACGCATGTCGCATGACCACTTGTTGCAGCTCGACCAGTTACTGCAGACGTTTTTTCGGGACCTCGATGCCAGGGTTGGCAAAGACAACTATGTTGCGGTCCTCACGGCTGACCATGGCTTTATGCCCGCGCCTGAAGTCAGCGCTGTACAGGGCCTGCCGTCAGGTCGTGTAAATGCCTCGCAGATGCTGGGACGCTTGAACGCCGGGCTGGAGCAGCGTTTTGGCGAGGGCAAATGGCTTGCCGGATTTTCTGCTGCCTCCTTATTGCTCAACAAACAACTCATGGCGCAAAAGCGTGTAGACCCGGCTGCTGTGGCGCAAGAGGCCCGCAAGCTGCTGCTGGATGAACCCGCGATTGCAGCGGCTTACACCGGGCGCGAGCTAGAAAGTGTCAGTGCTAAAGATTCGCCTTTTTTTGAGGCCATGCGCCGCGCCTACCATCCCGGGGTGTCCGGTGAAGTGCAGTTTGTGCTCAAGCCCAACTGGATGTTTGGCTCCAGCACCTCCAACACCACGCACGGCTCACCGTATCCGTATGACACCCATGTCCCGCTGTTGATGTACGGACCGAAATGGATCAAGCCGGGGCGTATTGAGACGCGCGTGGAAATCGTCGACATCGCGCCGACGCTGGCAAAGTTGCTGGGCGTGCCCGCACCGTCCGCCTCCATCGGCAAATTGCTACCGATTGCCGCACCTTAACCTTCGAAAACGCGCCGGTATGGTGCCTTGGCCAAAATCAAACCATGAAAACAAATATCCCTACTCCAGACGCCTACCAGGACATGCGCGAAGCTCTGCGCGGCATGTTGTCAAGCTTTAATTCCGCTTACTGGCAAAAAATTGACCATGCGCGCGCTTATCCCGAAGCCTTTGTGACGGCCCTTACCGAGGCCGGCTGGCTGGCTGCGCTGATACCCGCAGAATACGGCGGCTCGGGTCTGGGTCTGACCGAGGCATCTGTCATCATGGAAGAAATCAACTTTGCCGGCGGCAACGCCGGCGCCTGCCATGGCCAGATGTACAACATGGGAACACTGCTGCGTCACGGCTCTGACGCGCAAAAAAAGCTCTATCTGCCGAAAATCGCCAGCGGTGCGCTGCGCCTGCAGTCCATGGCCGTGACTGAGCCAAGCACCGGTACCGACACCACACAACTCAAAACCACGGCGGTTAAAAAAGGCGACCGCTACATCGTCAATGGGCAAAAGGTCTGGATATCGCGTATTCAGCACTCTGACCTGATGATCTTGCTGGCCCGCACCACGCCGCTGGCCGAGGTGAGTAAAAAATCCGAAGGCATGTCGATATTCATCGTCAACCTGAAGGACGCCATAGGTCGCGGCATGGCTGTGCAGCCAATTGCCAATATGGTTAACCACGAGACCAATGAAGTCTTTTTTGACAACCTCGAAATCCCCGCCGAAAACCTGATTGGCGAAGAAGGCAAGGGCTTCAAATACATCCTCGACGGGCTTAACGCCGAGCGCACGCTGATTGCCGCTGAGTGCATTGGCGACGCTTACTGGTTTATCGACAAGGCCAGACGCTACGCGACGGAGCGCGTGGTTTTTAATCGGCCGATTGGTCAAAACCAGGGCGTGCAATTTCCCATAGCCGACGCCTACATCGAGACTGAAGCCGCCAACTTGATGCGCTTCAAGGCCTGCGCACTGTTTGACGCGGGCCAGCCCTGTGGCGCCGAGGCCAATATGGCCAAGTATCTGGCGGCGAAAGCTTCGTGGGAGGCCGCCAATATGTGCCTGCAGACGCATGGCGGCTTTGGTTTTGCGTGTGAATACGACGTGGAGCGCAAGTTCAGGGAAACCCGGCTCTACCAGGTGGCACCCATTTCGACCAACCTGATTTATTCCTACGTGGCCGAGCACCTGCTGGGCTTGCCGAGGTCGTTTTGACCTCCACGAAGCGCATTTGCTATTTAATGTATAGCACGTAGACTCTATATTTTCCGCCTCGGATCGCTTTTTCGCTATTGAAAATTTAAAGACAGCCATGCCCTTTGCCCCAGCCACCCCGACTGCCACCGCCCAGCTAGCCGCCTTTGCGGCCGATCTGCGTTTTGACGCAATTCCCATGGCCGTGGTGCGCAAAACCGAAGACCTTCTGGTTGACTGGTTTGGATCGGCCATGGCGGGCAAAGGCGCGCGCCCGGTTGAAACCATCACACGCTTCGCCGCCAGCATGGGGCCAGCAGGCGGCTCTGCCAACGCTACAGCCGAAATGCTGGTCAACCGCAGCCAGAGCAGCGCCTACTTTGCCGCCATGACGAATGCCGCAGCATCGCATGTGGCCGAGCAGGACGACGTGCACAACGGCTCGGTGTTTCACCCGGCCACGGTGGTTTTCCCAGTGGCACTTGCCATGGCGCAAACCCTGGGTGCCAGCGGCCAGCAGCTGCTGACGGCAGCGGTAGCGGGCTACGAGGTGGGCATTCGGGTGGGCGAGTTTTTGGGGCGCTCGCATTACAAGGTGTTTCACACTACCGGTACGGCGGGCACGCTGGCCGCTGCGGCTGCAGCAGGCAGTCTGCTCGGGCTGAATGCTACACAAATGCAGCATGCTTTTGGCTCTGCCGGCACGCAGTCAGCCGGGCTGTGGGAGTTTTTGCGCACTGCTGCAGACTCCAAGCAGCTGCACACGGCGCACGCTGCGGCTGTTGGGTTGATGTCAGCCTGCCTGGCGCGTGATGGCTTTACCGGTGCCGCGCAAATTCTTGAGGGCCCGCAGGGCATGGCGGCGGGCATGTCGAGCGATGCCGACCCGGCCAAACTGACCGATGCGCTCGGCACGCGTTGGGCCACAGCTGAAACATCTTTCAAATTCCACGCGTCTTGTCGCCACACGCATCCGGCGGCTGACGCATTGCTGCAAGTCATGCAGGTTAATCATCTCAAGCCAGAAGACCTGGCGCGGGTGGTCACCCATGTGCACCAGGGGGCCATTGACGTGCTGGGGCCAGTCGTCAACCCGGCCACTGTGCATCAAAGCAAGTTTTCAATGGGCACCGTGCTGGGTCTGGTGGCGCGCTTTGGCCATGCCGGTCTGGTGGAGTTTGACCAGCACTTCAACGCGGCTGCCACGCGCGCCTTGTGCGAACGGGTTGAGATGGTGCTTGATGCCGAGGTTGATGCCGCGTACCCGCGCCGCTGGATCGGAAAAGTCACCGTCACCACCACCGATGGCCGCGTGCTGCAGGGCAGGGTAGATGAGCCTAAAGGCGACCCTGGCAACACCTTGAGTCGTGAAGAGATTACTGCCAAGGCCCAGCGGCTCGCGGCATTCAGCCAGGCCGCCACGCCACTTGAGATGGCTCAGGCCATTGACGGCTTATGGGCTATGGCCAGCTGTGCAAAGGTTGGCAATTTGTTAGCCGCGCGGGCTTAGTGTTATTCCGCTGGACGACCACGGGGCAACTGCTGCACCATGACGTCGTAACTTCCCGGTCTTTGATTGCATGACTTTTAACAACGGTACGGAGACAAACATGAAATTCAGACTCAGCACTCTTTTACGCACAGGCGCTGCCGTGGCGGCGCTAGGTGTCAGCACGCTGGCCCTCAGCCAGGCAGCCTTCCCCGACAAACCCGTGTCTCTGATAGTGCCGTTTGCCGCTGGCGGCCCGACTGATGTGGTGGCCCGCATGATCGCTATCCCCATGGGCAAGGCGCTCGGCCAGACCGTGCTGATTGAGAACGCCGTGGGCGCAGGAGGCACCATCGCTGCCACCAAAGTTGCCCGCGCAGCGCCCACCGGCTACACCATCTTTATTCACCACATGGGCATGTCTACCGCACCTGCGCTGTATAAAAAACTCAGCTTTGACCCACTCAAGGACTATGAATACATTGGCCAGGTAGTGGACGTACCCATGACGCTGCTGGCCCGCAAGGACTTCCCGCCGACCAATTTCCCCGAGCTCGCAGCCTATCTGAAAGCCAATGGCAACAAGGTATCTCTAGCCAACGCTGGTTTGGGTGCCGTGTCACACCTGTGCGGCTTGCTCTTCATGAGCCAAATGGGTGTCGAGCTCAACACTATTCCCTATTCAGGCACCGGCCCTGCGATGAATGCGCTGCTTGGTGGCCAGGTTGACTTGCTGTGTGACCAGACCACGCAGACTGTGCCCATGATCAAGGACGGCCGCGTCAAGGTCTATGGCGTGACTACCCTTAACCGTTTGTCTGCATTGCCCAATGTGCCCACGCTCAGCGAGCAGGGGCTCAAAGGGTTTGAGGTCAAGGTTTGGCACGGCATGTACGCCCCCAAAGGTACACCTGCCCCGGTGATTGAAAAACTTAACGCCGCCCTGCGCGCAGCCATGCAAGACCCGGTGATCAAACAGCGCCTGGCAGAGCTGAGTTCAGATATTCCGCCCATGGACAAGATTTCTTCGGCCGGGCTGAAGACGCATCTGGAAGCCGAGATCAACAAGTGGGGGCCCGTCATCAAAAAGGCCGGCATCTACGCCGACTGATCTGATGTCGATAATTATTGATAAAAAAGCCTAAACTGCAGCAGATATGGGGGCTTTGCGATATATAAATAATAGCAAGTTAGTCATCACCCTGGCATGGGCGTTTTGGGCTTGTAGTCGCAATAGACGCTGACTGCACACTCCCAGCAGCGGGGTGTGCGGGCTACGCAAACATAGCGCCCATGCAAGATCAGCCAGTGGTGTGCATCCACCAGGTATTCAGGCGGAATACGCTTGAGCATCTTTAGCTCTACTGCAAGCGGCGTTTTGCCCGGCGCCAGCCCGGTGCG
Source organism: Polaromonas sp. (assembly GCA_025352405.1). GTDB lineage: Bacteria > Pseudomonadota > Gammaproteobacteria > Burkholderiales > Burkholderiaceae_C > Polaromonas. Next base: position 3,586 of record JANXTM010000003.1, on the reverse strand, counting down.
GTTGCCCATGCGAAAAATATGCGTGTCGACCGCCATGGTCGCTTCGCCAAAGGCCGAGTTAAGCACCACGTTGGCGGTCTTGCGGCCAACACCGGGCAGTGCTTCCAGCGCCTCGCGCGTGCGCGGCACGTGGCCGCTGTGCTGCTCGACCAGTATCTGGCAGGTCTGCATCAGGTGTTTGGCTTTGCTGTGGAACAAGCCAATGGTTTTGATGTAGCGCTCCAGCCCGTCAAGGCCCAAATCAAGAATCGCCTGCGGGCTGTTGGCAACAGGGAATAGTTTGCGTGTGGCCTTGTTTACGCCTACGTCGGTGGCCTGTGCTGAGAGCAACACAGCCGTCAGCAATTCAAACACGCTCGTATACTGTAACTCAGTGACGGGCTGTGGATTGGCTGCTTTCAACGTGGCAAAAAATGGCGCGATATTTTCCTTTTTCATAGGTCTATTTTTACATGTCTTTGCAATTCGCCTCCCGCCTCGGCAACGTAGAAACCTCCGCCATCCGTGAACTTTTCAAGCTGCTGGGCAAGCCTGGCATCATCAGCTTTGCAGGCGGGTTTCCTGACCCCGCCATGTTTGATGTTGAAGGCATTCGGGAGGCCGCCAACAAAGCTTTGAGCGAGGAGCCAGGCGCAGCGCTGCAGTACGGCGCAACCGAGGGCTTCCAACCGCTGCGCGAGCAGCTCAGTGCCTTTATGGCGACGAAGGGCGGGGCGGTCTCAGTGAATGAGCTGATCGTCACCACCGGCAGCCAGCAGGCGCTTGATCTGCTCGGAAAAACCATGATCTCGCCCGGCGACAAAGTCATTGTTGAAGGCCCAACGTTTTTGGCCACCATCCAGTGCTTTCGCCTGTATGGCGCAGAGCTAGTCAGCGCGCCGGTGGATGCCGATGGCGTCAATACCGATGCGCTTGAAAAGCTGATCGCCGAGCACAAGCCCAAGTTTGTGTATTTGATTCCTACTTTCGGTAACCCCAGCGGCGCACTGCTAAGCCTGCAACGCCGCAAAAAAGTGCTGGAGCTGGCCGTCAAATACAACACTTTGGTGGTTGAAGACGACCCTTATGGCGACCTTTATTTTGGTACGCCACCGCCGCCTACCTTGCTCGCGCTCAGCGCCAGCGTTCCTGGTAGCCGGGACTTGCTGGTGTATTGCGGGTCTTTGTCAAAAGTGTTGTCACCTGGCCTGCGCGTCGGCTGGATGGTCGCGCAGCCCGAATTACTGGCCAACGCCACCATGTGCAAGCAGTTCAGCGACGCCCACACCAGTACTTTTGCACAGGCGACAGCGGCCCAGTACCTCAAGGCTGGCCGCATGCCCGCCACCCTAGACAACGTGCGTAAGGTCTACGCCGAGCGCGCCAAAGTCATGGGTGAAGCGCTCATGCAAGAACTGGGCGACGCGGTAGAGTTCACCCAACCGCAGGGCGGTCTGTTTTTTTGGGCACGCCTGACAGGCGCGGGCGGCAAGCTGCAAGATGCTGGCGAATTTGCGAAGCGAGCGATTGAGCAGGGCGTGGCTTTTGTGCCGGGGGTACCGTTTTATGCGGCTAATCCCGATACGGCTACTTTCAGACTTAGTTTTGCTACTGCAGATGTGGGCAAGATCAATGAAGGCATGGCTCGTTTGGGTAAAGCAATCTGACTGCCGCTCTTGTTGTTGTTATGGGCTTTACCTGCGTACATGGATCCGAACACAAACCGTTAGCCGCCCAGTGACAACCCACAACGCCGATGCCGTCTCCACCACAACCCGCCGCTCAATCTTGCTGCTGTCGTTTGCGACGTTTTCCAGCATGTGTGCACAGCGCATTTGCGACGCCATGCTGCCCGAATTGGCGCGCGTGTTTACTGTCAGCCTGGCGCAGGCGGCGCAAGTGGTGTCGGTGTTTGCCATCACCTATGGTGTGGCGCAGCTGATATACGGTCCACTCGGCGATAGGCTGGGTAAATACCGCATTATCACTTACGGTGCCTTTGGCTGTAGCGTGGCCAGCTTGGTAGCGGTGTTTGCCAGCAGCCTGGACATGCTGCTGGTGGCCCGCTTTTTAATGTCGCTCAGCGTGGCAGGTCTGATACCGATGGCTATGGCCTGGGTCGGCGACTCTGTGCCCACCAACCGCCTGCAGGAAATGCTCACCCGCACTGGCCTCGGCAGCACGCTGGGCCTGGTGGCTGGCCAGTTGCTGGGCGGGCTACTGACCGATGCATTTGGCTGGCGTTGGTGCTTCGTATTCATGGCACTGCTGTTTACCGTTGTGGGCACTTTTTTGTTGAACGACCTGCGCCGTCAGCGCGCGGCCTTGCTTGATGTAACTGCTAACGCGCCACAGGCCGCACATGCTTTGCCGCCCACACAACAAGTTAACTTTATCAAACAGGCCATCGGGATCATCACTGGCCCGTGGTCACGAATTGTGCTGGCGATGGCCACGGTGGAGGGCGCCGTCAGCTTCGGCGTGTTGGCCATCTGGGCATCACACCTGCACGACCGGCTCGGTTTGTCATTAACGGTGGCCGGTGCCATCGTTGCGCTGTTTGGGCTGGGCGGCATGATGTACATGGTGTTTGCCCGTGCCCTGATCGCCCACTTCGGCCAACAGGGCCTAGTCATCATTGGCGGCGCGGTCTTTGGCCTGTGCGCCTGCGTGATCGCCTTCACACCTAACTGGCTGGTAGCCATACCGGCCAGCCTCATGTCGGGTTTTGGCTTTTTCATGTTTCACAACACCATGCAGGCCACCGCAACGAATATGGCACCTCATGCACGCGGCACGGCTGTGTCGCTGTTTTCATCCTTCCTGTTTTTGGGCCAGTCGGTCGGGGTGGTGCTGGCGGCCAGTCTGATTGACCGCATTGGCAGCAGCGCGGTGATCGGTGGGGCTGGGGTGGTGATGGCGCTGGAGGGTGTATTTTTTGCCTGGGTATTGGGGCGGCGGGAGGCCTCCGGTCGATCTTTTTCATAAAAATGGCTTGCGGCGATGGCAATTAGCACTTCCCACTGGGAACACATGCTGATATCGCCGAGGTCCCTGGCGCATGCGCTGCAATTCGCCCTTAAGCTCTCATCATGACTCTCAGACGACACAATTTGAAAACTGGCTTTTTTCAGGCACGGCTTTTGGCCGACGGCTATCTGGGATTACACCTGACAGTTGGGATTGTCACGCTGCTTATCGCCGGGCTCGTCTTTGCCTGTATTGCTGAAAACGTGTTCAAGACGGGCAGGATCGTGACGCTTGATTTGCAGGTTTCCGCCTGGTTTTATGCCCACGCCACATCAACACTAACGACGTTTTTTCTGTTCGTTACCAATCTCCACGGTACGGTTGGCGCGCTTGCCTTGACCTTGCTATTCACGGCGTTTTTAATCCGAAAGAGGGCCTGGGACTGGGTTTTGTGCGTCGCTTTGTCAGTGCCTTTGGGAATGTTGCTCAATGTGTTGCTTAAAAATATTTTTCAGCGCGCAAGGCCTTCGTTTGAGCACCCGCTTTTGACATTGACAACCTACAGTTTTCCAAGTGGTCATGCGGCTGCGGCTACCTTGCTTTACGCTGTGGTTGGGGCTTACCTGGTTTGCACCTG
>JANXTM010000125.1 GCA_025352405.1 Polaromonas sp. | reverse complement strand
GAGCGCGCGCCCGACACGCGCCAACCGCTGCCGCTGCCCAAAGGGGTGGCCTGCTTCACCGTAGCCGCCACCACGGCTGATAAAGCTGGCGGCTTGAAAGACCAGCTGATCGGCGATGGCTTGGTGCCTGTGCGCAGCGCGCTGGGCCAGCATGATGAGGCGCGTCACTGTCTTGAGTTTGCGGCTGAAAACCAGTGGGTGGCTAGAGGCATGAACCACATGGAAATGCTCAGGCGGCCCGACGTGACCGCGCAACTGTTGCGTTGGCTCAAGGTCTGACTGCGTTCGGCTTGTAAAATTACAACACCTCAGCGCTTGTTCTGGCATTAGTCGGCGCTTGAAAACATCAAACTTGAGCTTAACTACTGCCCAGTCGCTGCCAAGTTTTCCCGCTTTTTTAAGACCAACCATTTTTGATATTCATCGCACCCATGACCAAAACCTCCAACCCTCAAACCCTCTCATTTCAGGCCGAAGTCGCCCAACTCCTCAAGCTGGTCACGCACTCGCTGTATTCCAACCCCGAGATTTTTCTGCGTGAACTGATCTCCAACGCATCGGATGCTTGCGACAAATTGCGTTTTGAGGCGCTTAACAACGCCGGTCTGTACGAAGCTGATCCCGAATTGAAGGTGCGTGTCAGTTTTGACAAGGCCGCCAAAACGCTGACGATTGCCGACAACGGTATTGGTTTGTCGCAACAAGAAGCCATTGACAACCTCGGCACCATCGCCAAAAGCGGCACGCGCGACTTCATGGACAAGCTGTCTGGCGATCAAAAAAATGACGCGCAACTGATTGGCCAGTTTGGCGTGGGTTTTTATTCCGGCTTTATCGTTGCCGACCGCATCACGGTGGAAAGCCGCCGTGCGGGCCTGCCCACAACGCAGGGCGTGCGCTGGTCCAGCGAAGGCACGGGCGAGTTTGAGGTCAGTGAGATTGAGCGCGCCGAACGTGGCACAAGCATCACGCTGCACCTCAAGGACGACGCCCAGGATTACCTCAACGCGTGGAAGCTCAAAGGCGTGATCAACAAGTACTCCGACCACATTTCGCTGCCGATAGTGATGGCAAAAGAAGAGTGGAAAGACGGTGAAAACGATCAACCCGGTGAAATGGTGATTGCCGGTGAATGGGAAACCGTCAACCAGGCTGCAGCGCTCTGGACGCGGGCCAAAAAAGACATCACGCAAGAGCAGTACGACGAGTTTTACAAACAAATCAGCTACGACCAGCAAGCCCCGCTGGCCAGCACGCACAACCGTGTTGAAGGCGCGACCGAGTACACGCAGCTGCTGTTCATCCCGGCCAAAGCGCCGATGGACATGTTCAACCGGGAGAAGGCGGCTGGCGTCAAGCTGTACGTCAAGCGCGTATTCATCATGGACGACGCCCAGGCGCTGATGCCGACCTACCTGCGCTTCGTCAAAGGGGTGGTCGACTCGGCCGATTTGCCTTTGAATGTGTCGCGCGAACTGCTGCAGGAAAGCCGCGCCGTTAAAGCCATCCGTGAGGGCTGCACCAAGCGCGTGTTGTCGATGATTGAAGACCTGGCCGCCAACGATGCCGAGAAATTTGCCACGTTCTCTAGCGAGTTTGGCGCTGTACTCAAGGAAGGTCTGGGCGAAGACTTTGCCAACCGTGAGCGCCTGGCCAAGCTGCTGCGCTTTGCGTCGTCAACCACCGACACCGCCACGGTCAGTTTTGCTGATTACAAAGCCCGCATGAAGGATGGCCAAGATGCGATTTACTACATCACTGCCGACACGCTGGCGGCTGCCAAAAACAGCCCACAGCTGGAGATCTTCCGCAAAAAAGGCATTGAAGTTCTGCTCATGGTCGACCGTGTGGACGAGTGGGCATTGAATTACTTGAACGATTTTGATGGCACGCCGCTCCAGTCGGTTGCCAAGGGCGCGGTTGACCTTGGCAAGTTGCAGGACGACGACGAGAAAAAAGCCGCCGAAGAAGCGCAAACGCAGTTCAAGCCGATTCTCGACAAGCTCAAGGAAGTACTGAAAGACAAGGCCACCGACGTGCGCGCCACCTCGCGCCTGGTTGATTCACCCGCCTGCCTGGTGGTGCAAGACGGTGACATGTCGACCCAGCTGGCGCGCATGCTCAAGCAGGCCGGCCAGGCGGTGCCAGAGGTCAAGCCAATTCTGGAAGTCAATGCCCAGCACCCCCTGGTGAGAAAACTGGAAGCTTCTGTGGACGGCGTGCACTTTGACGACCTCGCCCACATCCTGTTTGACCAGGCCCTGCTGGCCGAAGGCGGCATGCCGTCAGACCCGGCGGCTTATGTCAAGCGCGTCAATGCCTTACTGCTCTAGTTTGACTGTCGCCTGAGCGGGCAGCGCACTGGTGCGTTGCCCGCTCAGCGCGTCCTTTTTCTGGCTTTGGGTGCCAAAGCAGCCAGCTGGTCATAAAGTTGTTGGGCTGCAGGGGACAGGCTGCGGCCGCGCCGGCGAATCAGGCCGACGGTCCGGTTGATAACCGGTTCGACCAGCGGCACACTGATCAGGGTGGCGTGACCGTCTGGCGGCATGGCAAGGCTAGGCACCGCTGCCACGCCCAGCCCAGCTTCCACCAGGCTGACCAAAGTAGACACATGCTGGGCTTCACAGAACCAGCGGGGCCGTTCAGGCTTGTTGGTCAACGCCAGATCTAGCAAAAAGCGGTTTCCGCTGTCCTTTGTCACCGACATGTATTCGTGCGCTGTCAGTTCCGACCAAGTCACTTTTTTCTTCCTGGCCAGCGGGTGGTCGCGCCTGCATGCCAGCACAAAGGTTTCCTTTAGGATGGGTTCAAATTCCAGTTCGGGCTCTTGGCTGCCGATGTGGTTAAGTCCAAAGTCGGCCTCGTTGCGCAGCACTGTGGTCAGGACTTCATTGGCGCCCTGGTCAATGATGCGGAGCAGAATCCGGGGATAGCGCTCGTGGTAGGTCTTCAGAATGGCGGGCAGGAAGTAACGCACGGCTGAGGGAATGCAGGCAATCGTGACTTCACCGCGGACATGCGCAGCCACATCGCTGATGCCCATCAGAGACTGTTCCAGGCTATTGAGCAGGTCATTGGCCCGGTGCGAAAACTCCCGGCCTACGGTGGTTAGGTCCACCTTGCGGGTGGTACGGTCAAACAGCCGCACACCCAGCGCGTTTTCGAGCTTTTCAATTCGCCTCGACAGCGCCGGCTGCGACAGATGCAGCTCT
>JANXTM010000123.1 GCA_025352405.1 Polaromonas sp. | reverse complement strand
GGCAAGGTGCGTGAAATCGCTTACTTTGGCAGTTACAACACCTTTATTGTTGATATCAAAAGCCAGTCAGGTGAAGTCCGCAGCGTAAAAATTACCCAGACCAACACCACACGCTATGACGACAGCGACATTACCTGGGATGATGGCGTGTTTTTCTGGTGGGACGACGCGGCACCAGTAGTGCTGACCCAATAAGTTCTCATTGACAAGCCGAGCTAGCCAATGAAAAAACCCCTGCGTTTTCAGCTCAACCTGGGTCGGCGCTTTGTCATAGGCGTGCCCTACATCTGGCTGCTGCTGTTTTTCATGTTCCCGTTTTTGATTTTGCTTCGCATTAGCGTGACCGACATGGGCGCAGGCATAGACCCGTTTGCGCCCATCATCGACACCGCCGCAGGGTCATGGCGACTGGTGCTGCGGCTGCAAAATTATTTATCTATTTTCAGCGATGGTGCTTTAGGCGCGGGTAACACGATTTACGTGGACGCCTATAAAACATCACTCAAGTACGCGGCGCTGACCACGCTGTCATGTCTTGTCATTGGTTACCCGTTTGCGTACTTTATGGCGCGCGCCCGGCCATCTATTCGCCCGGCGCTACTGATGCTTGTCATGCTGCCTTTCTGGACCTCTTTTTTACTTCGGGTATATGCCTGGAAGGGCATTTTGGCTGACCAGGGCGTGCTCAATAACTTGCTGATTAGCCTGGGCATCATTCAGGAGCCTCTGGCAATGCTGTACACCGACGTGTCCATGCTGGTCGGCATGACCTATGTGTACTGCCCCTTCATGATCCTGCCGCTGTATGCCAACCTGGTGAAGATGGATGTGCGCCTGCTTGAAGCTGCACACGACTTGGGCGCCAGCGCGTGGAAGGCTTTCTGGCTGATTACCGTGCCGCTCAGCAAGTCAGGCATTGTGGCGGGTTCCATGCTGGTGTTTATTCCCTGCGTCGGCGAGTTTGTGATTCCGTCGCTGCTGGGCGGCGCCGAAAACATCATGATTGGCCGCGTGGTCTGGGACGAAATGTTCAGCAGCAACAACTGGCCGCGTGCCAGCGCGCTGTCAGTCGTGATGATTTTGGTAATTCTGGTCCCGCTGGCTTTTTATTACCGCTCAAAAGACAAAAATGACTCGGAGGGTTGGGTGTGAAAGCACTCCTTCAACTCGTCGAAGGGAACATCAGCCGCGCGTGGCTTGGGCTCGTGTACCTGTTTCTTTACATTCCGCTTTTTTTCCTGATTGTTTTTTCTTTCAACAGTACGCGGCAAGACGCAGTATTTACCGGTTTCTCATTGCGCTGGTACCAAGCCATGCTTGAAGACTCACGGCTGGTAGAGGGCTTTTTCCTCTCACTCAAGGTGGCGCTGATCACCGGCACGCTGTCGGTAGTTTTGGGCTGTTTTGCCGCATTTGTACTGGTGCGCTACCGTAGGTTTTCAGGTCGTACCTTGTTTTACGGCCTGGTCAATGCACCCTTGGTGATGCCGGAAGTGATTATTGGGCTGTCACTGCTGCTGCTGATGGTGGCGGCGCAACGCACACTTGGCTTCCCGGAGCGCGGTTTTGCCACCATCGTCATAGGCCATACGCTGCTGGGCATGGCCTACGCCACGGTGGTGATTCAGTCCCGCCTGAGCGAGATGGACCGTTCAATTGAAGAAGCCGCCATGGATCTGGGTTGTCGGCCTGTGCAGGTGTTTTTTCTGGTGACCCTGCCCAATATCGCGCCGGCATTGGTATCAGCATGGCTGCTGACCTTCACGCTGTCGTTTGACGATGTGGTGGTATCTGAGTTTTTGTCGGGCCCCGGCGTAACAACCCTGCCACAAGTGATTTTCAGCTATGCCCGGCGCGGCGTGAACCCTTCCATCTACGCAGCGGCAACGTTGCTGATTGCGGCGGTGTCTCTGGGCATCCTGGCCTACAGCCTCGTCATGCTGCGCAGGCAAAAACGCCTGGCCCGTGAAATCAATGCCGCTGCGGTAGCGTAGCCAGCACCACGCCTACTAGCGCAACTGCAAACGCGCCTGCCTGAAGGGCGCTCAAGGTTTCACCCAACACCATTACGCCCACAGCCGCAGCACTTACAGGCAACAGCACGGTGAAGACACCGGCCCGGTTTGCCGGGATGGTCTTCAGCCCCGTCATCCATAGCCACACTGTCCATACACTGGCGGCCAGCGAGTAAAACAAAAGCAGCAGCCAGCTTGATGCGCTGACTGCCGCAAAATCAAAACCCCAGGCTATCCACACGCCAAACGGCGTCACCAGCGCAAAACCCCACAAATTGATTAGAGCCGTGATGCGCTTGGGACTGAGCGAGCCGGTGAGTTTTTTGCCGATGACGGCATAAGCCGCCTCACACAGCACTGCCCCCACCAACAACAAGTTACCCAGCCACGCATTGTTTGATGTCCAATTTGCCTCTACTGCATTAGTTACTTGGGCGAGGTGCTCCTGTTTTGATAGTGAAACGAGTCCTACACCAATGACCGCACAGGCTACCGCCAGCCAGACCCGCGGGTGAATGCGTTCGCGTAAAAAAAGCCAGCTCATCACAGCCACCGCCGCCGGAATGGCGGCCATGATCACGCCTGCAGCCACAGCACTAGTCATGCTGACGCCAAACAGCATGCAAATTGAAAACAAAAAATTGCCCAGAAAAGACTCCAGAAATACAAGCCCCTTGATCTGGCCGGTCAAGGGTACCTCGTCTGCCGGCTTTTTAAGCCAGTGCAGCATCACAGCGCCACCAATGCCAAAGCGCAACCAGGCCAGCAAAAAGACGGGCAGGGCGGCAACCAGCGGCTTGGAGAGTGCGACGTAGCTGCCCACCAGAGACATACTGAGCGCAAGGCAGGCATAAGCCACAATTCGGTTCATGGCCGACACCATAACCCACACAACTGCTGACAGTCCGCCGTTCAGCGCCTTACGCTACGTTTTCGTGTACGGCACCCTGCGCCGTGGCGAGCAGCGCGACATCAATCTGCTGCTGCCCACCCCGCTTTTAGTGGGCTACGGCCAGACCCCAGGCGTGCTCTACGACCTGGGTGCTTACCCAGGCGTACGCTTGGGTGGTAGCCAATTTGTGCATGGCGAGGTTTACCAGATTAGCCCGGAGCTGGAGCGCCAGCTCGATGACATAGAAGAAGTCTGGCCGCAGCAAACAGGGGAATACACCCGGCAAGCGGTGCGCGTGGCGTTTACTGACGCATCAGTTGGGTACGGGTCTGGCTCAGAGCAGACCTGCTTGGTCTATGAGGTTGCCGATAAGCGCACATCCGGCATGCCTGCAATTGCGACTGGTGACTGGCTTAAAAAGTAGCTGTGAAGCTAGGCAAAAACAGATGCACTAAATTTCACCATTCAATATCAATTTTTTGTATTATGAAAAATAAATTTGCTGCACTGCAAGATAATTTCTCAATACGAGAAATTAAATTTCGCATTGTGAAAATAAAATTATAAGTATATGATTAAATTGAATTTAATAATTTGTCTTATATAAGACATAAGAGTAAATAAAGTCTTGTAGAAGACTTAAACTTAAGTCAGTTCTCAAGTTTTCTTTTCTACTCTTTTCCTAACCCACGGAGCGCACCATGCCACAAACCCTCACCGAACAATTGAGCCGCGACCAGCAAATCTCTGCCCTTGAAAAAGACTGGGCGACCAACCCGCGTTGGAAGGGCATCAAGCGCGGTTACAGCGCGGCAGATGTGGTTCGTCTACGTGGCTCTTTCCCTATCGAGTACACCCTGGCCCGCCGCGGTGCAGAAAAGCTCTGGAACCTGGTCAATGACGAGCCTTATGTCAATTGCCTAGGTGCACTCACTGGTGGGCAGGCTATGCAGCAGGTCAAGGCTGGCGTTAAAGCCATTTACCTGTCGGGCTGGCAAGTTGCCGCCGATAACAACGGTTACGCCGCCATGTACCCCGACCAGTCGTTGTACCCCGTGGACTCGGTGCCAAAGGTGGTCGAGCGCATCAACAACACCTTCCGCCGCGCCGATGAAATTCAGCACTCCAAGGGTATTGACGCTGGCGACGCAGGCTACATCGACAACTTTGCGCCCATCGTGGCCGATGCCGAAGCCGGTTTTGGCGGCGTACTCAATGCATTTGAACTGATGAAGGCCATGATCAATTCCGGCGCGGCTGGCGTTCACTTTGAAGACCAGTTGGCATCAGTCAAAAAATGCGGCCACATGGGCGGCAAAGTGTTGGTTCCGACAGCTGAGGCCTGCCAAAAACTGATTGCAGCACGTATGGCTGCCGACGTTTGCGGCGTGCCCACCCTGGTGATTGCCCGTACCGACGCAGAAGCCGCTGACTTGCTGACCAGCGATTACGATGAAAACGACAAGCCTTTCATTACCGGCGAGCGCACTGCAGAAGGTTTTTATAAA
>JANXTM010000081.1 GCA_025352405.1 Polaromonas sp. | reverse complement strand
CCAATTACCAACACCAGCATAAAGACCAGCAACAGCATGGCCTTGAACTCCAAATGCTCGGTAGGTTGCGGCGCCGCTGGGCTGGCAGGGGGGTTCAGCAAGCTCGGATCTAGGGTGTCACTCATGCGTGAATGTTTTCTTCGAAGAATTTCAAAATACGTTTCACAATTTATGTGTCTGCTAGCCGTAAATACGCGTTAGTAGTAGTTGCCGACGAGTGACAGCACTTCGATCAGCAAGATTACCGCGAACATGCGCACCAGCCCGCGCATCTCAGCGCTGCTGCGGGTACTGCTCTCGGACATGCCGTAAAAAGCTGATGCCATAGGGATCAGCGAGACTGCCAGGCTAAAAAACAGCGTTTTCATAACGAAAATGAGCGACACGGCGGGCGTAAACACCTGCCCGAACAAGCGCGTGTAGCCGGCCAGCCCCGCCAAGCCAAAACCGTATACCGCAAGATATGCCACCAGCAAAGCCACCACGCAACTCAGTGCAGCCAGGGTGACGGTTGAAAAAATGCCCGCCACCACGCGCGGCAAAACTTCACGGTGAACCGGATTAATGTCTTGCTGCCGCAAGGACTCCAGCGTACCCCTGGCTTGCAGCTGGGCCAGCTCGGCACCATCGGGAATAGTGCAACGCAACGCCACAAACAGGGCCGCAGTCAGTGGTATCAGCTCCAGCACCAGCACCCGAATGACCACCTGCAGGGCGTATTGCGAGAGCCCGTAGCTCAAGGCGGTGGCCGTCACGATGCGCGTCAGCACCAAACTGACCAACGCGCACAGCACCGTGAAGCCCATCAAAATCGGTGCGGTGTTGTCATAAAGATGACGCGCCAATACCAAGCGGTTACTGCGCTCGTAGCTTGACGGTGAACAGATCAGCAACAAGATGACTGCTCCCAAATGCACCAGCCGCCACCACTCCGCCAGCCAACGCTGCGCGATGTGGTTGGTACGGGCAATCAGGCCCCGCCAGGTTGAGACCAAAGGCATGGCCTGATGATAACTGCGTGCTGTTACGCATCAGCACGTGAATCCTCGCCGCGCGATGTAAGCTTTAACTGCAGGTCGTGCAAGGCGACACCGGCGACCCGGGTTTCGTATCACCTTGAAGAATCCGGCACAAGGCGTAAAAGTTTTCCATTACTGCTGTCAGTCAACACATACAGCAGGCCATCCGGGCCCTGGCGAACGTCACGAATACGTTCGCCGGTCTCCGTGAGCAACCGGCTTTCACGCACCACTTGACCAGCGTATGGCCGGGACAGCTCAATTCGGTCGAGGTAGGCAAACTTGAGCGAGCCCACGAACAGATTGCCCTGCCAGGCCTTGCCGTAACGTTCGCTGGTCAGAAAAGCCATGCCCGAAGGGGCAATGGACGGTACCCAATAGTGCAAGGGCTGCGCCATACCGGTTTTACTCGTCAAACCCTCGCCAATCTTGCCACCGCCGTAGTTTTCTCCATAGCTAATCACTGGCCAGCCGTAATTGACACCGGCTTTGGGCAAGTTGATTTCGTCGCCGCCCTGGGGCCCGTGTTCGTGGACCCACAAAACGCCATCAGGCGCGAGTACGGCGCCCTGCGGGTTGCGATGGCCGTAGCTCCAGATTTCGGGTAACGCACCGGCTTTACCGGCAAAAGGGTTGTCTGGCGGCACCGAGCCATCTTTGTTGATGCGGATGATCTTGCCGTGGTGGTTATCAAGCTTTTGGGCGTCATCCTTGCGCGAAAACCGCTCGCCGAGCGTTAAAAACAGCTTGCCGTCGGCCTGGCCACCCACGCCGTTTGCTCGGCTTTCAACGATGCGGCAACCAAAATGGGCCGAGCTGGCCACTTTTGGCTTCTGGCTGAAGATCACCTCCAAGTTCTCCAGACGGGAACTATCAGCACGCAACGTGGCGCGTGCCAGCGCGGTGCTGTTGGCGTTACCGCTGGCGGCAGGCTCTGAAAAGCACAGGTACAGCTGGCGGTTATTGGCAAAGTCGGCATCCAGCAGCACATCCAGCAGGCCGCCCTGCCCGCCAGCCGCTATATTGGGCAGCCCAGCCAAGGGGGCGCCCAGTTTGCCGTCCGCGTCCACCACCCGCAGGCGACCAGGACGTTCAGTCACCAAAAAGCGGCCGTCTGGCAAAAAAGCCAGGCCCCAGGGGTTTTGCAGGCCAGTGGCCACAGTTTCTGGACGCAGGGGCTGCGCTCGCACTTCAGCCAGTTTCCCGGTCAACAAAAACGCTATAAAACTTATAGCGAATAGCCTGCGTTTTTCCTGCCATAACGGCATTTTTGATAGGGTAAATTTACGGGTGGCGACTTGCATTGGGTCATTATGGTGTTGGACGATTTGAATTTGAGCTATTCCACAAAAACTGCTGGCTACCACCGCTCCAAAACCGCCGAATTCATGTGATTCGTTACAAATCAATGCTTTATAGTCATTTCCCAGAAACAACTAGAGGTTGACGTAGGACAAGACCTTCAAGTAAGCTGCTCCCCATGCGTTTGATTACCCACCTGCTCTCTTTGGCCTCTGCTCTGCTGTTGACGATGGCGGCACATGCCGCACCAGCCAGCCAGAGTGACGATCTTGAAAAAATGCTGGCTGACAAAGGTCTTTTGACCCATATTGAACAGGTCAGGCAAACCGTCAGCAACAAGGCATCGGAACTGGTAGTGAACGCCATGGGTTTTTTGGGTGTGCCCTACAAACGCGGCGGCAACACGGTTGAAACCGGCTTTGACTGCAGCGGTTTTGTGCGCGCCATGTACGAACAAAGCATTGGTCTGATCCTGCCGCGCCGCGCCGAACAACAAGCCGCTGCCACACAGCATATTGACCGCACCGACTTGCAACCCGGTGACCTAGTGTTCTTCAACACCATGCGCCGCGCATTCAGCCATGTGGGTATTTACGTCGGTGAAGGCAAATTCATTCATTCACCGAAACCTGGCGCGGAGGTGCGGGTTGAAAGCATGAACATGAGCTATTGGCAGCACCGCTTTGACGGCGCCCGCCGCGTCCCGACCACGCAATCGGGAAATGCGAGCGCAAACGCTGCGGTAAACAACAAGGAATAACGGCGAACAAGCAAGGCCCGCTCAGTCGGCCTTGACGCCCGCATCTTTGATCACCCGAGCCCATTTGGTCGTTTCTGCGGCTATAAACGCATCAAAATCCTCTGGTGTGCCACCCGCCGCAAAGGTGCCCATGGCATCCAGACGGGCACGTGTTTCATCGCTGCGAATAATGCGCCCCACCTCTTCTGACATGCGCTTGACGATGTCTTTGGGCGTCGCCGCCTGGGCAAGCATGCCCGCCCAGGTGCTGCCCGTAAAACCGGCAAAACCTTGTTCGATAAAAGTGGGCACATCGGGCACGACTGACAACCGCCGGTCGCTGGCAACGCCGATCAGGCGGACCCTGCCCGCCTTGCCCTGTGCGATGAGGCCCGTGGCGGCATCAAAAAACAGCGGGATCTGTCCACCCATCAAGTCCGTGAGCGCTGGCACGGCACCGCGGTAGGGAATATGCACCATGTAGGTTTTGGTAAGCGATTTGAGCAACTCGCTGGTCAAATGCGCGGCAGATCCATTGCCTGATGAGCCAAAACTCACCTTACCGGGATTGGCACGCGCATAGTCAACCAGTTGTCTGGCGGTTTTAAAGGGCGCGTCGTTGTTGACTGCAGCCAGCAACGGCGAGACTCCCATCAGGGATACCCCCACCAGATCTTTGCGCGGGTCGTAGGGCAGCTTGGGGTAAAGCGTGGTGTTGGCTGCAAAGGCGGCAATCACCACAGCAAAGGTGCTGCCATCGGCAGGGGCCTTGGCCAGCATGTCGACCCCAATGATGCTGTTGGCACCGGGCTTGTTGTCGACCATGACAGATTGCTGCAAGCGGTTTTGCAGGCCCACCTGTACCAGCCGCGCCATCTGGTCTGTGAAGCCGCCGGGCGTGTATGGCACGATGATGCGGATTGGCTTGTTGGGCCAGGCCTGCTGGGCAACCAGCGGTGTGCCTACCGCGCTGGCGCCAGCAGCCAGGGCGATATTGAAACGGCGGCGTGACAAGCCAATGACGACGGGGCGAACAGACGCAAGCTCGGGCATGGCTTCTCCAGATCAACAGTTGTAGCAGCTCATTGTGTGCTGCACCGCGCCTGGCGACCACCGGGTTTGCACCGCCCAGCCAGCCATAAAGATATCGACGTTCAACGCTTTACTCGGGTATAAACAACCGTCAGGTGTCAGCCTTTGGCTGACGTTACGATCTTTTTTATTAACATTACGCCCTTTCTCAAAAAAAACCCAGGAGACAACCATGGCAAAACTGAACGTAAACGGCAAGGTGCGGGAGTTTGAAGCGGAGGACGACACCCCGCTGCTCTGGGTGATTCGCGAGCAACTCGGTTTGACCGGCACCAAATATGGCTGCGGCGTTGCCCAATGCGGCGCCTGCACCGTGCACATTGACGGCGTACCGACCCGCAGCTGTGTGCGGCCAGCATCCACCGTCGGCGCGGACGAAAAAGTCGTCACCATAGAAGGCCTGTCGCCAAACGGCTCGCACCCAGTACAAAAAGCCTGGGTCGCGCTGGATGTACCGCAATGCGGCTACTGCCAATGCGGCATGGTCATGGCGGCTGCGGCCTTGCTTAAAACCACGCCTAACCCGACCGATGCGCAGATCAATGAGAGCATCACCAATATTTGCCGCTGCGGCACCTACAACCGCATCCGTGCGGCCATCAAGGTTGTGGCGCAGGGCGGCAACACCAAGAGCGCGGCACTGGCGATTCAGCACACCGATGGGAGCACGACATGAACGCCAACACCATTGCACTCACTCCGTCCGGCAGACTGTCACGTCGGGGTTTTCTGGGCGCTTCTGCTTCAGCCGGCCTGGTCGTGGCTTTCCATATCCCGTTCACCGGTACCGCACTGGCGCAAGGCGCGCAGGCGCCGGAAGTTAATGCGTGGGTTGTGGTCAAGCCAGACGATACCGTCATCATCCGCATCGCACGTTCCGAAATGGGCCAGGGCACGCTGACCGGCTTGGCCCAACTGGTAGCCGAAGAGCTGGACTGCGACTGGGCAAAAGTCACCACTGAATACCCGACGCCCGGCCAAAGCCTGGCCAGAGGCCGGGTGTGGGGCAATTTTGGTACCGGTGGCAGCCGCGGCGTGCGCGAGTCACAGGACTACATGCGCAAAGGCGGTGCCACCGCCCGCATGGTGCTGGTGCAAGCTGCAGCTGACGAGTGGAAAGTTCCGGCGGCCGAATGCAGCGCCGTCAGCAGTGTCATCACACACAAGCCCACCGGCCGCACCACCACCTACGGCAAGGTTGCCGATGCGGCGGCAAAAATAGCGCCACCTGCAACCGTCACGCTGAAAGATCCGAAAGACTGGAAGCTGGCTGGCAAACGGCTGGCCCGGCTGGATACCGTCGACAAGGTCACTGGCAAACAGATTTATGGTGCCGACCTGGTGCTGCCCGGCATGCTTAACGCCGCCATCAAAGACTGCCCGGTGTTTGGCGGCAAACTCAAAAGCTTTGACGCCGCAGCGATTGAAAAACGCCCTGGCGTCAAAAAAGTGGTCCGCGTGAGCGACAGCGCTGTAGCGGTGGTGGCAGACACCTGGTGGCGCGCCAAGTCGGCGCTCGATGCACTGCCCATCGTTTGGGATAACGGCCCCAACGAGAAAGTCTCCAGTGAAAGCATCGCCGCCATCCTGAAGGCCGGGCTTGACGCACCAGACGCCGTGGTCGGCAATGCCAACGGCGACGCGCGCGCGGCCATTGCAGGCAGCGCCCGCAAGGTCGAGGCTGTGTACGCCTACCCGTACCAAAACCACGCCACCCTGGAGCCCATGAACGCCACGGCCAAGTGGACGCCCACGCGCTGCGAGGTATGGACGCCAACACAAAACGGCGAAGCCGCGCTGGCCGCATGTGCCGAGGCTGCCGGGCTGACACCGTCGCAATGTGATGTTTACAAAGTCCACCTCGGCGGCGGTTTTGGCCGACGGGGCATGACCGATTACGTGCGTCAGGCCGTAGCGATTGCCAAAGAAATGCCGGGTACGCCCGTCAAGCTGCTTTGGTCGCGTGAAGAAGACATGCTGCACGGCCGCTACCACCCGGTGACGCAATGCAAGATGACCGCCGGGCTGGACGCACAGGGCAATATTACCGGCCTGCACATGCGCATATCGGGCCAGTCCATCTTGGCGGCGGTGGCGCCGCAAAGTATTGTTAACGGCAAGGACCCAGCCGTGTTCCAGGGCTTGAACCCGCCCGGGCCTGAAGCGTCGATCGGCTACAGCTTTCCCAATCTGCTGATTGACCACGCGATGCGCAACCCGCATGTGCCGCCGGGTTTCTGGCGCGGCGTCAACCTGAACCAGAACACGATTTACCTTGAGTCTTTCATAGACGAAATCGCCTTTGCAACCAAGCAGGACCCACTGGCGCTGCGCCGCAAACTGATGGCCAGCAACCCAAAGCACCTAGCCGTACTCAATGCCGCGGCCGAACGCGCAGGCTGGGGCACGCCAGCGCCTAAGGGCGTGTTTCGCGGCCTGGCGCAAACCATGGGTTTTGGCAGTTACGTTGCAGCTTGTGCTGAGGTCTCGGTCAGCGACGAAGGCGTGGTCAAGGTCCACCGTATTGTTGCGGCAACCGATTCTGGCCATGCCGTCAATCCGCAGCAAATTGAAGCGCAGGTTGAAGGCTCGTTTGTGTATGGTTTGTCAGCTGCACTGTACGGCGAATGCACCGTCAAAGATGGCCGTATGGAGCAGGAAAACTTCAACACCTACCAAATGCTGAAGATGGATGAAATGCCCAAAGTCGAAACCATCGTCATGCCTTCTGGCGGTTTCTGGGGCGGTGTGGGCGAGCCGACCATTGCGGTGGCTGCGCCTGCGGTGTTGAATGCTATTTTTGCCGCCACTGGCAAGCGCATTCGTGACTTGCCGATTAAAAACACCAGCTTGAAAAAGGCTTGACCAGATGCGCACACCAGCAGGGGTAGCAGTTGCAATACTGCTTTTTCTGCCCTTGCTGGTTGCGGCGCAAGAGCTTTATACGGTTGTTGGCGACGCTGTCCCGACCCCCCTTACCGATGTGCCGGGTAACCCAGCCAATGGCCGCGCCATCATCGCCAACCGACAAGTCGGCCTGTGCCTGTTGTGTCATACCGGCCCTTTTCCTGAAGAGCGCTTTCAGGGCAACCTGGCCCCGAATATGAGTGGTGCCGGTTCGCGCTGGTCTGAAGGCCAGTTGCGTCTGCGCCTGGCAGATGCAAGCCGCCTGAACGCGGCGAGCATCATGCCTGCCTACTATCGAACGACGGGCCTGAGCCGCGTAGCAAGCGCTGCGCAAGGCAAGCCCTTGTTGGCCGCGCAGCAGATCGAAGACGTAGTGGCTTTCTTGCGCACCTTGAAGGAGTAACCATTCAACATGCCGACCAGACGCCATCATCCAGACTATAAAAACATGAATACCTTCCCCTCACGTCGCCACGTGGTGGTTGCAGCGGTTGGCGCAGCTGCATGGGTGCTGCTGCGCCCTGCCCTTGCTGCAACTGACGATCTTGCGGCAGCAGTAGCCAGCTATGCCGGCGGTGCAACGGTTACCCCGGGCAAGGTCAGGCTGGACATTGCCGAGCTGGTTGACAACGGCAACGTGGTGCCCATCACCATCACGGTGGACAGCCCTATGACCGCCCTTGATCACGTCAAGGCCGTAGCCGTTTTTAATGAGAAAAACCCGCAGCGTGATGTTGTCAAGTTCACGCTTGGAGCGCGCTACGGCAAGCCTGCGGTGAGTACGCGCATACGGCTGGCAACGACGCAAAAACTGGTGGCTGTGGCTCAAATGAGTGATGGCAGTTTCTGGTCGCATACGGTAGATGTGATCGTTACCCTGGCCGCATGCATCGAAGGGGACACCTGATGGCCAGAACCCTGATTAACGCGCCGTCAACTGCCAAACGCGGCGACGTGATTGAAATACGCGCCACCATAGGTCACCCGATGGAAACCGGTTTTCGCCCGGGCGATGACGGCAGAATTTTGCCGCGCAACCTTATCAAACGTTTCAGTTGCCACTACAACGGCGAGCTGGTCTTTAGCGCCGAGCTTTTTTCTGCGGTGGCGGCCAACCCCTACTTGGCTTTTCACACCATTGCGATTGAATCTGGCACGTTGGCGTTGACGTGGGAAGGCGACAACGCTTTCACACAAACCGAAAACGTGACCCTGACCGTAACCGCATGAAGTGCTACCGGCCATGAAGCGTTGCCTGCTTGCGCCGCTGGTGGTTTGGGTAGCCGCCATGACCGCCAGCACTCCAGTATTTGCGGCCGACTCGCGGCGCTCGGGTTTTGAGTTCATGGGCACTTCCACCCAGGCAATGCAGAAAGACGACTCACTGAACCCCGGCATGTTGTGGGTGAAGAACGGCGAGGCCTTGTGGCAGAACCCAGTCGGCCTAAGCAACAAGTCCTGCGCCAGCTGCCACGCAGCAGCCAGCAGCAGCATGAAAGGTGTGGCAGCACGCTACCCGGCCATGGACGACAAACTTCAGCGCCCCATCACACTCAACCAGCGCATCAACCAGTGCCGCCAGCATTACCAGCAAGCGCCCGCGCTGCGGCCAGAAAGCGAGGAACTGCTCGGCCTCGAAAGTTACCTTGCCCTGCAATCACGAAGCATGCCAATCGCGCCGCCGGACGACGCCCGCTTAAAACCGTTTCAGCAGCGCGGAGAACAGCGCTTTATGCAACGCATGGGCCAGCTCAATTTGTCTTGTGCCCAATGCCATGACGATAACGCTGGTGGCCGCCTGGGCAGCAGCCTGATTCCGCAAGCGCACCCGATGGGCTATCCGGTTTACCGGCTTGAATGGCAGGCACTGGGCTCGCTGCAGCGGCGTCTGCGCAACTGCATGAGCGGCGTGCGCGCAGAACCGTTTGCCTATGGTGCGCAGGAACTGGTGGAGCTGGAGCTTTACCTGGCAGCGCGGGCCAGAGGGATGCCGGGTGAAACGCCAGGGGTGCGGCCTTGAATTTTTTTCCAAAAAATTCGCTATCAATTTCAAGCGCTTCCACAGTACCCAAACAAAACAATTTTTAGCTCAAAGCGCGAGAAATATGGAGCTTGAAGGGGCAGGCAACATGCTGAGGTATGTACCGCTCCACCCCGTGGAATGGCACCCTGCTTGCCGAATTCAACGAAGGCGCTGTAACCGCCATGCCGGCTGATGACACCCGCCGCGCCTCGCGCTGGCAACAGCCACCACGAGATGGTGTTGAATACCTGCCAGGCGACAGTGACGATGGCCCGCACGGCGATGACCATCCTCGCTACCTCTAAGTTGCAATCTTGCCAATCCAACGCGCCGGCCAAAGGTCACCTGCAACCAGATCGTGCATCTGTGCAGTTACCAGCGAAATCATCGCTGCAGTGGCGGGCGTCAGTGGGCGCGTCATTGAAGTCGCACATGCCACCTGCCGTGAAATGTGAGGTCTGGTGATGGTCGTCACAACAAGGTGTCCAGCGCGCACCTCATCGGCAACGGCACCTGGCGAAAGGATGGTGCTGGCCATTCCTTCTTGCACTGCCCTTTTGATATTTGGCAGCGAATCAATCTCTGCGATCACTTCTAAAGCCACGCTGTGCTCTACGCAAACTTTGTCAATGATTTTTCGCAATCCATGCTCCCGGGCAGGAAGAACCAGCGGTCTCGACGTCAGGGACCGCATCGAGACTTCCTTGGTTGAAGGTGCATTGTGTGGCGCGGTCACCAGCGCAAGCCGCTCTTCCAAAAGAAGTCGGTACTCGAAAGACGACTCGTTCCCAGACACGAATAGTATCGAGAGGTCCAGTCGGCCTGCACGCAACCACTCCACCAGAAAGCCACTGTGACTTTCAATGATCTTGAGCTTGACCTTCGGGAACTGCGCTCTTGTCGCGCGGAGAATGGGCAACGTTGCCACCAGGGCGACAGTCGTTGGAAGCCCAATGACCACTTCACCCAAAATTTCATGGGCGCAATGCTGGACAGCACTCCGCGCACGCTCGATGTCGGCAAGGACCACCCGCGCGTGCTCCAGCATGGTTCGGCCCGCGTCGGTCGGGCTCATCCCCCTGTTTGTCCTCACAAATAGTTGGACACCCAGTTCGCTTTCCAGCGACGCGATGCTCTGGCTCAACGCTGGTTGAGCCACGTGAAGCGTCTTTGAGGCTGCCAATACCCCACCAGCTTCACAAACTCCTACGAGATACCGAAGTTGACGCAATTCCATAAATATTAATTATTACGATAGCTGGTAGACAAAAAATGTTTTTTACAGATACCGGCAAACAGTCGAAACTCGCCGCAGGAGCAACCAATGAACCAGTCCCCCCTTTTTTCTGACGGCAATGTGACGCAGCCCTTGTCGGGCGTGAAAGTCGTCGATCTTTCTCGACTGGTATCTGGCAATATGCTCACCCACGTCCTTGCTGACCTTGGTGCGATTGTCATCAAAGTCGAGCCGCCCGGTAAGGGGGACGAACTGCGGGCTTGGCAACGGGAAGGCATGAGCACGTACTGGCTCGCGTACAGCCGAAACAAAGACAGCGTTGAGCTCAACCTACGTTGTGAGGACGACATGGCCAAGTTGGTGGAGCTTCTCACCGATGCGGACATCCTTGTAGAAAACTTTCGGCCCGGCACACTGGAACGCATGGGTCTCGGCACAGAGCGGCTGAATGCCTTGAACCCAAAGTTGGTGGTCGTTCGAATTTCCGGTTGGGGGCAGACCGGGCAATTCGCGAGCAAGGCCGGGTTTGGCTCCCTGATTGAAGCCATGAGTGGCTTTGCCTCGATGAACGGTCATGCCGACCTCCCTCCGGTGCTGCCACCGTTTGCCATGGCTGACTCGGTGACTGGTATCTATGGCGCGGCACTGGCGCTGGCCGCTCTACATGGTCAGCGCAACAAGACAAATGCCTCGGTGCAGGAAATTGACCTCTCGCTTTTCGAACCCTTATTCTCCATACTCGGTCCGCAGGCAGCTGAGTTTCAGCTGACGGGAAAAGCGACACCACGTTCAGGCAGCCGCTCGCCCACCCACGCG
The DNA here is from genome assembly GCA_025352405.1 of Polaromonas sp. GTDB lineage: Bacteria > Pseudomonadota > Gammaproteobacteria > Burkholderiales > Burkholderiaceae_C > Polaromonas. The sequence continues at coordinate 3,028 of JANXTM010000081.1, read as the reverse complement.
CCCCGCAACGTTTACAAGACGAGTGATGAGAAGTGGATCGCACTTTCTGCGGGCATGGAAGGTACTTTGGCACGTTTATTCGAGGGCATTGGCTACCCTGAATGGCTTCAGGACCAGCGTTTCACCACCCACGAAGCCCGCCTTAAAAACATTGACGCGCTGGACGCTCTCATCCAGGGGCACATTACGAAGCTTACGCTGAAGGAAGCCCTGGACTTCTTTTCCGCTCGCGACATCACGGCGGGTCCGGTATGCGACATCTCAGACCTGCTTCAACACCCTTACATCGTTGAGAGCAATTTACTGGTTGACCAGATTGCACCCGACGGGCGAACAGTCTCGGTTCATGCCGCGCCGTATCGCATCAACGGCAAGCGTCCCACTATTCGGCGCGGGGCGCCAACGTTAGGCCAGGACAACGATGCATGGTTTGGCGCACCGCGCCCGGCTTCCAATGAACTACCCTCCGGCACCAGACAGTCCCCTTGACCACATGAAAACCGTTCGCTCCTTCCTTTTCGTTCCTGCAGCCAATGAGAAGCTGCTGCAGAGCTCGGTCAACAAATCCAGCGATGCAGTCATTCTCGACCTGGAAGATGGCACTCACCCATTACAGCGACCGCTGGCGCGTCAGCGACTCGCCGACTCTATCGCCTGCCTGAAAGCAGCCAACAAACTGGCCGCGGTGCGAATCAACAGCGATTGGCTCACCGCAGTGGTCGACTTGCAATCCGCTGTCCAGCCTGGATTGGATATTCTCGTACTTCCAAAAGTGGAGCATCCGAGAGACGTCCAGATCGTTGCTCAAATGGTCGCAGGTATAGAAGCCGCGAAGACCATGCCAGTTGGCCATGTGCGGTTTCTTCTGCAAATCGAAAGCGCTGCGGCCTTGCCAAGGCTCTATGAGATTGCGGCGGCATCGCCCCGTGTGATGGGCATGATGTTGGGCAGTGAGGACTACTCGCTCGATTGCGGGGGCTTGCCCACACCCGACGCCCTGTTCTATCCCAGTATGGCTATTCTGACCGCCGCACGCGCCGCACGCATTCAACCCATCGGCTTCATTGCATCGATTGCAGAACTAGGCTCTTCAGAGGACTTCAGGGCTGTCGTGCATAGGGCACGTGAACTGGGCTTCCGTGGTGCTGTTGTCGTACACCCGAAATTCCTCGATGTGGTCAACGAGTGCTACACGCCGACTCCCGATGACGTGAAGCACGCGCTACGTATTGTGAATGCCTTCGACGAAGCGTTCGCCCGCGGCGAAGGCGCCATCAAGCTTGATGGCGCGATGGTCGATATGCCAGTTTATCGCCGTGCCCAGAAACTGCTTGCCCAGCTCTAAAAAACAATCCTCATTCCATCAGAAATCCGGAGAAAACATGGACCAGTCACGTCGGGACTTCACCGTCCTCTCAGCCGCCAGTTTATTTGCGCTCGGTGCCCATGCCGACAGTTATCCCGCCAAACCAATCACCATCGTCGTTCCCCAGGCGCCCGGTGGCACAAACGATACGGTGGCGCGGATTCTCGCTCAAAAACTTGGCGTTTTAAGCGGTCAACGGGTCATCGTAGACAACCGGCCGGGTGCTGGCGGAAACATCGGAACCGATTTTGCGGCACGCGCTACCAAGGATGGCTACACCCTTCTTCTGACCATCAGCAGTACGCAGGCGATTAATCCTGCTCTGTACAAAAAAATACCATTTGATCCAGTCAAGGATTTTGCGCCAATTGCACCTGTTGGTATCGTGCCGAACGTCCTGGTCGTGAACCCATCCTTCCCCGCGAAAACGCTGGCGGAGTTCATTCAGGTCGCACGGGCCAGCAAGCCTGAAGTTCAATATGCGTCTGCCGGAAATGGCTCGCTCAACCATTTGTTAGGTGCCATGCTTTCCAGCAGTGCGGGAGTACCTTTGCAGCATGTCCCCTATCGCGGCGTAGCACCTGCACTGACTGACGTGATGGGCGGGCAGGTTCCGGTTGCGTTCGCCAGCCTGCCATCGTGCATTGAGTTTATCAAGGGTGGAAAGCTCCGCGCGCTCGGGGTAAGTTCTGCAAAGCGCTCGCCTGCACTTCCAGAGGTGCAGGCCATCGGCGAGGTGGTGCCTAACTATGCCGGCGAACTATGGGTAGGACTGTTTGCAGTTCGGGGCACACCGGGCGACGTCGTGACCAAGCTGGCTGAACTGGTCGCCGCAGCTGTCGCAGCGCCGGACGTACAGGAGCGGTTCAAGATCGCAGGTGTTGAACCCCTCACCGGTGGTCCAACTCGTTTAGCGCAGATGCTTCAGGAAGACATCACCCGATGGGCCCCCATCGTAAAAGCATCAGGAGCCGTCGTCGATTAGCGCCTCCGCTGTCTCAACGACTCGTAACAGTTTCTTTTGAATATCAAAGGTCACCGGTCAGAATGGCCGCCGTTTTGAAATTGGCTGTTGCCGCGGTTACCAGTGTCAAAGTGCCCGATAGCAAAGAACCAAAAACACAATTACCAGGCGATGCATGGTGGTTTATACCGCTTGGCTATTTGCGCACTGGCGGCAAATCCGTGCAACTGCCATGTGCCACTTCAGCCGCCATGCCAATGCTTTCGCCCAGCGTCGGGTGCGGGTGAATCGTCTTGCCGATATCGACTGCATCAGCGCCCATCTCAATGGCCAGTGCAATTTCGCCAATCATGTCGCCGGCGTGGGTGCCGACCATGCCGCCGCCCAGGATTTTGCCGTGACCGTGGGCTTCTGGTGAATCGTCAAACAGCAGTTTGGTGACGCCTTCATCGCGGCCATTGGCAATGGCCCGGCCTGAGGCGCTCCAGGGGAACAAGCCTTTTTTGACCTTGATGCCTTGCGCTTTGGCCTGGTCTTCCGTCAGGCCGACCCATGCCACTTCGGGGTCGGTGTAGGCGACGCTTGGGATGACGCGGGCGTTAAACGCTGCGCTGGCCAGTTCTTTGTTGCCTTGCAGCTCGCCGGCAATGACCTCTGCCGCCACGTGGGCCTCGTGCACCGCCTTGTGCGCGAGCATG
>JANXTM010000074.1 GCA_025352405.1 Polaromonas sp. | reverse complement strand
ACTGCGGCCGTGGGTTTCCACAACCCCGACCAGCACATCGTCACCAGCCTTGGACGCCCGCTGCGCGGCGCAGAGCATGGCGTAGGTTTTGCCGACGCCCGCACTTGCGCCAAAGTAAATCCGCAACTTGCCGCGGCGCGCACGTTCTTCATGGCTGCGCAACTGCTCCAGCAACTGGTCAGGATCAGGGCGGTTGTCGGGAACGCTTGCCATTTACCGCAGATTATCCAGCGCCAGATTAAGCCGCAATACATTGACCTGCGATTCGCCCAGAATACCGAGCCATGGCTTTTCAGTTTGCGCATCCACCAGTGTCTGAACACGCTCGGCCGGCAGGCCGCGCAGTTTGGCGATGCGTGCGACCTGGTAGCGGGCCGCAGCCGGGCTGATGTGCGGGTCAAGTCCGCTGGCAGATGCTGTCACAAGGTCCACCGGCACAGCTGCGGTGTTGCCCGGGTCGGCGGCACGCAGCGCGTCCACACGGCCCTTGACAGCCTCAACCAAAGCCGGATTCAGCGGGCCCTGGTTGGAGCCGCTTGACGCCACTGCGTTGTAGGGCATGGGACTGGTTGCTGACGGACGGCCCCAGAAATGCCGTGGGTCACTGAAGTTTTGCCCAATCAGCGCAGAGCCCACCGTTTTGCCGTCACGGCTGATCAGGCTGCCAGCAGCCTGATCAGGAAACAGCGTTTTTGCAATCCCTGTCACCACCAGTGGATAAGCCACACCGGTGAGCAAGGTGAGTATGAGGAATAAAACAAGGGCCGGACGAAGAATCGTTTTCATAGGTTTCTCTTTTGAATTTTCTTGGCTTGTTCAGCCGTCAGGCCAGATTCAAAGCGACCAGCACCAGATCAATCGCCTTGATGCCGATAAAAGGCACGATCAGGCCGCCCACACCGTAGATTGCCAAGTTGCGCCGCAGCAGTGCCGCAGCGCCGACCGCGCGGTACTTCACACCTTTGAGGGCCAGTGGAATCAAAAATACGATGATCAGCGCATTAAAAATAACGGCTGACAAAATGGCCGATGACGGGCTACCCAAATGCATCACGTTGAGCGCTGACAGCTGCGGATAGGTCGTGACAAAAATCGCGGGAATGATAGCGAAGTACTTGGCCACGTCGTTGGCAATCGAGAACGTGGTCAGCGACCCACGCGTCATGAGCAGCGCCTTGCCAGTCTCGACAATTTCAAGCAACTTGGTTGGGTTGGAGTCGAGGTCTACCATGTTGCCTGCTTCTTTGGCCGCTTGCGTGCCACTGTTCATGGCCACCGCCACATCGGCCTGGGCCAGGGCCGGCGCATCGTTGGTGCCGTCGCCGGTCATAGCCACCAGACGACCCTCGGCCTGGTACTGGCGAATCAGCTTGAGCTTGTCTTCGGGCGTCGCTTCAGCCAGAAAATCATCCACCCCCGCTTCGGCCGCAATGGCCGCCGCAGTGAGCTTGTTGTCACCCGTGATCATCACGGTTTTGATGCCCATGCGGCGCAGCTCGCCAAAGCGCTCCTTGATGCCGGACTTGACAATGTCCTTGAGCTCCACCACACCCAGAATATTTTTACCATCGCTGACGGCCAACGGCGTACTGCCGCGACGCGACACGTCATCCGAGGCCCGCACGACTTCGCTGGGCACGCTGCCGCCAAGGGCTTCGACATGCTTGCGAACCGCATCGACTGCGCCCTTGCGCAGCTGGCGTGTGCTGCCGTCGACCTGCTGCACATCCACGCCGCTCATACGCGTCTGCGCAGTGAACGCGACTTCAGTGGTGGCCCCCACCAATGGTGTGGCCGCATTGAGCTTTTGTGCCAGCGTAACGATGCTGCGGCCCTCCGGTGTTTCGTCAGCTGTGGAAGCCTGCATGGCACACAAAGCCAGCATGGTTTCCGTCACGCCGGGCGCTGGCAAAAAGCTCGAAGCCTGACGGTTACCGTACGTGATGGTGCCGGTTTTATCCAGCATCAGCACGTCCACATCACCAGCCGCCTCAACTGCGCGGCCCGACGTTGCAATCACATTGGCCTGCATCATGCGGCTCATGCCAGCCACGCCCACAGCAGACAACAGGCCACCGATGGTGGTCGGGATCAGGCAGACCAGCAAAGCCACCAGCGCCGTGAGGCTGACCACCGTGCCCGCGCCTGCTGCGCCGACACTGAAAATCGAGAACGGCAACAAGGTGACAGTCACCACCAAAAACACAATGGTCAAGGCCACCAGCAAGATTGTCAGTGCGATTTCGTTGGGTGTCTTGGCGCGCTTGGCACCTTCCACCATGCTGATCATGCGGTCCAAAAACGACTCACCAGGGTTGACCGAAATGCGCACAACCAGCCAGTCAGACAACACACGGGTACCGCCCGTGACGGATGAAAAATCACCACCCGACTCGCGCACCACAGGTGCCGATTCGCCCGTGATGGCACTTTCATCGACCGTAGCGACGCCTTCAATGACCTCGCCGTCCAGTGGAATCATGTCGCCTGTTTCAACGAAAACAACATCGCCCTTGCGCAGGTTTTCGGCCTGGTCTGGCAACCAGGCTTTGCCATGGAAAGTTTTGCTGGTCAGGTCCGTAAACTTCTTGGCCCAGGTGCTCTTTTTAAGGCCACGCAACGATGCCGCTTGCGCCTTGCTGCGGCCTTCGGCCAGGGCCTCGGCAAAGTTGGCAAACAGCACCGTGAACCACAGCCAAAGAGCCACCGAGAAGATAAAATCGGCCTGGGTTGGTCCTTTGCCTTGTAACGTCTGCAGACCAAGTAGCGTGGTCAAAATACTACCGATATAAACCACGAACATCACCGGGTTGCGCCACTGCACCCGCGGATTTAGTTTGATGAAAGACGCGATGACTGCTGGCTTGAGCAGCGCCGGATCCAGCAACACGAAGGGCTTCTTTTCAATCATTTTTTTCTTCCTTGCTGCGTTTATTTGGCGGACAAAACCGGAGCGTTCAATATCAGGTGCTCCACCACTGGCCCCAGGGCCAGCGCAGGGACGTAGTTGAGCAAGCCAACCAGCAACACCGTACCGATCAGCAAGGTCACAAACAGCGGGCCATGTGTCGGCATGGTTCCGGCGGTTACGGGCAGACGTTTTTTGGCTGCCAGTGCGCCTGCAACGGCCAGCACCGGAACGATCACGCCAAAGCGGCCCAGCCACATCACCAAGCCCAGCAACACGTTGTAAAACGGCGTGTTGGCCGACAGCCCGGCAAAAGCGCTGCCATTGTTATTGGCCGCAGAAGTCAGGGCGTAAAGGATCTCAGAAAACCCATGCGCGCCAGGGTTGGCTATACCGGCTTTTCCGGCGCCTGCCAACACGGCAAGCGCTGTGCCTGCCAGCACCAGGATGGGCGTGACCAGAATTACTATCGAGGTCAGCTTCATTTCATGGGCCTCGATTTTCTTTCCCAGGTATTCCGGCGTGCGGCCTATCATCAGACCGGAAATAAAGACTGCCAAGATCGCAAAAATCAACATCCCATACAAGCCGGTTCCGGTTCCACCAAACACCACCTCACCAAGCTGCATCATCACCATGGGCACCATGCCGCCCAGGGGCGTGAAAGAGTCATGCATGGCATTTACAGCACCGCATGATGCAGCGGTAGTAATCACGGCAAACAGGCTGGAGGCATTGATGCCGAAACGCGTCTCTTTGCCCTCCATGTTGCCGCCCGATTGCAGGGTGCTGACGCTTTGATCGACACCCAGCCGCGTCAGCAAGGGGTTGCCTGCCTGCTCTGCGGGCGTGATGGCGACAACGGCGATGACAAACATCACGGTCATGGCCGCCAGCACGGCCCAGCCCTGCCGCTGGTCACCCACTACGCGGCCAAAGGCGAAACACAACGCCGCAGGAATCAAAAAGATCGACAGCATCTGGAAAAAATTGCTCAGTGCCGTCGGGTTCTCATAGGGGTGGGCCGAGTTGGCATTGAAAAAACCACCGCCATTGGTCCCCAGCATCTTGATGGCTTCTTGCGACGCCACCGGCCCCATGGCGAGGGTCTGCGCGCCAGACGTCATGTCTTCCATGATTGGGTTGCCCTTGTCGTCTTTCAGGGCCTGGCCGTCCTGGCCATTTTTGGGCTGCTGGTAGCTGGTGATTTCCAGCGTCGAAACATCCTTGTACGCATCAAAATTCTGGATCACGCCTTGCCCAGCCAGCAACACAGCAACCACAATCGACAGCGGTACCAGCAGCCATGCAGTGATGCGCGTCATGTCGACCCAAAAGTTGCCGATTACGCCCGTGGAGCGCGCGGCAAAACCGCGAATCAGCGCGAACAGCACGGCAATTCCAGTCGCGGCGGACAAGAAATTCTGTACCGCAAGAGCCAGCATCTGCGTCAGGTAGCTCATGGTGGACTCACCAGCGTAACCCTGCCAGTTGGTGTTGGACACAAAGCTCACCGCCGTATTGAAGGCAGAGTCAGGTGACACAGCCACCATGCCCGCCGGGTTCAGCGGCAGCCACACCTGCAGCCGCTGCAGCGCGTAGACCACCAGCACGCCCAGCGCATTGAAGGCCAGCAAGGCCAGCGAGTAGTGCGACCACTTCATGGACTTGTCGGCAGACGTGCCAGCAAGGCGGTAGAGCGGTGCTTCGAGTTTGTGCATCCAGACCGGTAACTGACCAGAACACAAACGTGCCAGCCAGATTCCTAGCGGCCATGATGCAGCCAACAGGACAGCCAGGAAAAGAACGAGCAGTGGCCAGGGTGAATTGCTCATCAAAACTCCTCGGCGCAGATCAGCGCATACACCAGATAGGCCAGCAACAGCACGGCACAAATGCCACCAAAGCCGTAAAGCACATCAAGGCTGATCATGACCGACCTCCTTCAGGTTTTTCAAGCTTTTTAAAGCCCCAAACCATCAAGGCCATCACAGCCCATAACCCAGCAATGCCAAAAACAAACGAAATATCCATCAATCTTCTCCGACTAGAAACGATGGAAGAAGAGTAGGTTTTAGCGTGTAAAAACGGGGATGAAAGAGTGGTGGGCAGCGTAAAGAAAGCGTAAAAGCAGGTCTGTCAAAGCTGATAAATTGCTATTTGCTATTTGCTACTTAAACTATAGCAATTGACTTCCACAAATACTGGCCTATAGGTC
>JANXTM010000025.1 GCA_025352405.1 Polaromonas sp. | reverse complement strand
GGAACTCAAAGCATTCTCCTATTCGGTGTCGCACGACCTTCGCTCTCCCCTGAAAAGCATTGATGGGTTCAGCCATTTGCTGACGCGAATCATTGGAGACAAGGCTGGGGAGAAGGGCGCGCATTACCTCAACCGGATTCGGGACGGCGTGCGGCAAATGGGCGAACTGATTGATGGCCTCCTATCCCTGGCCCAACTGTCGCGCGACACACTGCAGCTCGGCCAGGTCGATTTGACCGCCATCGCTGCAAGTATCGGGCAGGGATACCGTGAGCGGGACCCGGACCGTCTAGTAAACCTTCACATTCAAAGCGCAATGCTGGTGACGGGCGATCACCGCCAGTTACTGGTCGTCGTGCAGAACTTGCTCGGAAACGCCTGGAAATTCACTTCAAGGCAAGCACTTGCAGAAATTGAAGTGGGTAGCCAACCAGGAAAGGCTGGGGAAACCGTTTATTTCGTTAAGGACAACGGCGCTGGCTTTGACATGACCTATGCGGAGAAGCTTTTTGGCACCTTTGAGCGGCTTCACTCGCCGTCGGATTTTCCGGGAACCGGTATCGGCCTGGCAACGGTCAAACGCGTCATTGACCGGCACGGTGGCCGCATCTGGGCCGAAAGCAAGCCAAACGAGGGCGCTACGTTCTATTTCACGCTGAGTACGGCTGACGCATCAGCTTAGCAATCACCAGACTGACGCGAATGTCTTCACTGACGTGCGATGCCGCCTTGAGCGTGGCAAACAGCGGCAGAACATGATACAAAAATGCTACGTATTTAATAGCATTTAGTGCCCATATCCCATCTCTACTGTCGGACTGGTTTTGCTTACACTTTAGGTAACCTGTATGCTGATAGTTGGTCATCGGTATCGGCACCTGCCACGACGCGCCGTATCACCTCTGTGCCAAAGCCGCGCGCGGCCATAAAGCGCATTTGCTTGAGGCGCGCGGCCGCATCAGGCACCGGTCTGTCAGCCTTGCTATCAAACTTTTTGCGCCAGACCTCCTGGGCGCGCTCGAGCTCTGTGGCCCGAAGGCGTTGCACAGCTTCCTGCACTAGCTCCGCGTCCAAACCTTTGGCCAGCAGCTCATGCCGCACCCGTGCCGTACCAAAACGGGCAGCCCGGCGATTGATGACGGACTCCACCACGCGCACCTCACTGATGAAATCTTTGGCCTGCAACTCGTCCAGCACCTGCGCCAGTTGCTCGGGCGTTTCTGCATGCGATTTGAGTTTTCTCTCCAGCTCAGCCCGCGACTGCTCCCGGCCCGCCAGCAAGCGCAGGGCGCGGCCCTTGAGCGATATGGCAAAACCTCTGCGGGCGGCTGGTGTGGCCGCTGCCATCAGGGTGACCACCTGCCGGGCACTGCAGTTGCTATATTTTTAATAGCGTACACCACCCGTATTTGCTGCCAGAGCGAACTATTTTTCATCAAAAAACTGGCCTCAGGCAGCTGCCTTGACGGTTTTTTCAGCTTTTTCTGGTTTGGCAGCTTTCTCTAGCTTGTCAGCTTTGTCCGTTTTGTCGCCCGCTTCGGCGTTGACCTGCACCAGCGGGATGCCCAGCGACTCGCGCACCTTGTTCTCGATCTCTATGGCGAGCTCGGGGTTTTCCTTGAGGAACTCACGCGAGTTGTCGCGGCCCTGCCCGATTTTCTCACCGTTGAAGGCATACCAAGCACCGGCTTTTTCAACGATGTGGCCCGCCACCCCCAGGTCCAGCACCTCGCCCAGCCGGCTGATGCCCTCGCCGTACAGGATGTCAAACTCCGCTGTCTTGAAGGGCGAGGCCACCTTGTTTTTAACCACCTTTACGCGGGTTTCATTGCCGATGATCTCTTCACCCTTTTTGATCGAGCCAATGCGGCGAATGTCCAGCCGCACCGAGGCGTAAAACTTCAGCGCATTGCCGCCGGTGGTGGTTTCCGGGCTGCCAAACATCACGCCAATCTTCATGCGGATCTGGTTGATGAAAATCACCATGCAGTTGGCTTTTTTAATGGTGGCTGTCAGCTTGCGCAGCGCCTGGCTCATCAAGCGGGCCTGCAGCCCGGGCAATGAGTCACCCATTTCGCCTTCGAGCTCAGCCTTGGGCGTGAGCGCCGCCACCGAATCAATCACGATCAAATCCACCGCGCCAGAGCGGGTCAGCGAGTCCACAATCTCCAGCGCCTGCTCGCCGGTGTCAGGCTGGCTGATCAGCAACTCTTGCAGGTTCACGCCCAGCTTTTGGGCGTAGTTGATGTCCAGCGCATGCTCTGCATCGACAAAGGCACAGGTGCCGCCGAGCTTTTGCATTTCGGCAATCACCTGCAGGGTCAGCGTGGTTTTGCCTGACGACTCGGGGCCATAAATTTCAACCACCCGGCCACGCGGCAAACCGCCAACGCCAAGGGCGATGTCCAGGCCGAGCGAGCCGGTAGAGACCACCTGGATGTCTTCAATCACCTCACCGGCGCCGAGCTTCATGATGGTGCCTTTGCCGAACTGCTTTTCGATCTGGGCCAGCGCAGCCGCCAGGGCCTTGGCTTTTTCGGTGTTCAGGGCGGCGGTTTGGGCCGGGTTTTGGGCCGGATTTAGTTTGCTGGTCAGTTCCATGAAAATCTCCTTGAATGGGAATACTTGAAAAACTTGGGGCTGGTTTCCAGTGGCTGTCATTAACAACACGCTGGATGCATGACCAGTACTTTATGAGGTAGGTTGAATTAAGTAAACCCTATTTTTAGTAAGTTTACCTGACGATATGGGTTAGGATGAAGCATGTCTGAACCAGATCTGCTGCCTGCCTCCGACCCAGCCTGGCGCGTCACCCATCTGGGCCGTTTGCTGGGCCATGCGCTGCGCCGCTTTGACGAGCGCGTGCTGTGGCTGATGGCGCGCAACGTCGAAGTACCACTGGCGTTGGCCAACCTGGCGGCGCGCGACCAGATCGGTGCAGCGCACATTCACATCACACGGCATCTGGCCATCGGTGGCTCGCGCCTGACAGATCTGGCGCTCAGTGCCGGCATGAGCAAGCAGGCCATGGGCGATCTGGTCACGCAGTGCGAAGCCTGGGGACTGGTCACGCGGGCGCTTGACGCACACGACAAACGCGCCAAAAAAGTTGTGTTCACCACATCCGGCTTGATGTGGCTGGGGGCTTTTGAGCGCGCAGTAACGCAAGCGGAAGACGAATTTCAGACCGCTGTGGGACAGGATGTTGCCACGGTGGTGGCACTCGGACTGGAGGCGTATGCGGGCACCGATGGTTTGTCAGCAAGCTGAGGGCGGTAAACGCCTAAAATTTGGGCTACAAGTAAAAACATCGACCCACAAGCACCGCAACGGGTCGGCACATGGAGACAAGCATGCGAATTTTGATTGCTGAAGACGACCAGGTTCTCGCAGACGGCCTGCTACGCACCCTGCGTGCGTCGGGTGCGGCGGCCGACCACGTGGCCAGCGGGTCTGAGGCCGACGCGGCGCTCATGACCAATACCGAGTTTGACCTCCTGATCCTCGACCTGGGCCTGCCGCGTATGCACGGGCTGGAAGTGCTCAAGCGCCTGCGCGCCCGTGGCTCGTCTTTGCCGGTGCTGATTTTGACAGCCGCCGACAGCGTTGAAGAGCGCGTCAAGGGCCTTGACTACGGCGCTGACGACTACATGGCCAAACCGTTTTCATTGCAGGAGCTCGAAGCCCGGGTGCGTGCACTGATTCGCCGCGGCATGGGCGGTGCCAGCAGCACCATCAAGCATGGCCCGCTGGTGTACGACCAGGCCGGGCGCGTCGCCACCATTGACGGTTTGATGGTCGAGCTGTCAGCCCGCGAGCTGGGGCTGCTGGAGGTGCTGCTGCAACGCGCGGGCCGCCTCGTCAGCAAAGACCAGCTGGTCGAACGCCTGTGCGAGTGGGGCGAAGAAGTCAGCAACAACGCCATTGAGGTTTATATCCACCGCCTGCGCAAGAAGATAGAAAAGGGACCGGTGCGCATTGCGACCGTGCGCGGGCTGGGCTATTGCCTGGAGAAGATTCCTGGATGATGTTGCCCCCACGGCTGCTCACTGCGTGTAGCGCCCTGAACCTTGCAGGCCGCCGCTCGCCAGAGGCTTCGCTTCTGTCGCCTGTCCGAACCTGCGCAAGCAGGTCCGGAGCTGCAGGCGGGCGGGCCCCTCGGGGGGCAGCGAACCACACGAAGTGTGGAGCGTGGGGGCCTATTTGGCTTTAAGATTATTTCAGCGCGAGCGGCGCAGCCTTTTCGGCGAGATTCTCGACTGGATGCTCACGCCGCTGCTGCTGCTGTGGCCGATCAGCCTGGCGTTGACCTGGTTGGTAGCGCAGAACATTGCGGGCAAACCCTTTGACCGGGCGCTCGAATACAACGTACAGGCGCTAGCCAAACTGGTGGCGGTTAAAAACAACCAGGTGCAGTTCAACCTGACCGGTCCGGCGCGCGAGATTTTGCGGGCGGACGACACCGACCTGGTGTACTACCAGGTGCTGGGCACACGCGGCGAGTACCTGAGCGGCGAGCATGATTTGCCCCTGCCTCCCGACGAAGACAGAGGTAACGATGCCGAGGTGCGGCTGCGCGAAGACAAAATTAAGGGTGAAGAGGTTCGCGTGGCATACACCTGGATCAGAGTCGATGTTAAAGGCGCTGGGCCAGTTCTGGTTCAAGTGGCCGAGACACTTGAAAAACGCAAAACGCTGGCCACTGAAATCGTCAAAGGCACCATGGTGCCGCAGTTTGTAACTCTGCCGCTGGCCGTGCTGCTGGTGTGGCTGGCGCTGGTGCGCGGCATCAAGCCGCTGGCGCAACTGGAACGGCGCATACGGGCCCGCAAGCCAGACGATATGAGCCCGCTCGACGACACCGCCGTGCCCGAAGAAGTCGCGCCGCTGGTATCGTCCATCAACGATTTGCTGAGCCGTCTCAAGGTGTCGCTGACCACGCAAAAACGCTTTCTCGCCGACGCAGCGCACCAGCTCAAAACGCCACTCGCCGGGCTGCGCATGCAGGCCGACCTGGCGCAACGTGAAACCGATGCTGACGAGCTTAAAAAGTCACTCAAGCACATTGGTCGCGCCAGCATACGTGCAACCCACACCGTGAACCAGCTCCTGGCGCTGGCAAGGGCAGAGACCACGGGCCGCAGCCTGGCCAAGAACCGCGTTGACCTGGTGCACATCGCCAGCGAGGCCATGGCAGACTCGGTACCGCGTGCGCTTGAGAAAAAGATTGACCTTGGGTATGACGGCCCTGTAGCTGGCGAACAAGCCACTCAGCTTGAAGGCAACGCCACTCTACTCAAGGAGATGGTGCGCAACCTGCTCGACAACGCGATTGCCTACACCCCCGAAAAAGGCCAGGTGACCTTACGGTTGCTAACAGACCGCTTCAGCGGCGTGCTGGTGTTGCTGGTCGAGGACTCGGGGCCGGGCATTCCAGAGTCCGAGCGTGAGCTGGTGTTTCAACCGTTTTACCGCGCACTCGGCACCAATGTCGATGGCTCAGGCCTGGGCCTGGCGATTGTTCTGGAAATCGCTAACCAACACGACGCCACCATCACCATAGAAGATGCCAAACTGTCTGGCCACCTGCATTCGCCCGGCGTGCGCATTGCCATACGCTTTGTCGGCATGGAACGCCCGGATTTGGGGTAAAAATACGGCCCTGTGGCAGCAATTACGGGCACCATACGCTATTAATAAAATAGCAAATCAAGACACTGGCAATACTGGCGGCCACCGGTCATGCAAGGTCACGGCCACGCGCTCGCCCCACAGCTCGATATGCGCAGGTGTTGCCACATGCGGCTGCAGCGCCGCATCGCCGCGCACATAGCCCAGCGCAACGCAAGCCCCGGCCAGCGGGCTCCAGCCGACAGACGTGATGTCACCGACAGGCACGCCACCCAACAAGATGCCTTCGCTGCCCCAGGCATACGCATCCGGCGAGTCAAACACCAGCGTGACCAGTTTTTTACGCAGCGGCTGGCCCTGCGCCTTCAGCAACGCGCTCTTGCCGATAAAGTCATCGGCTTTGCCCAGCTTGACGGAAAAGCCCAAGCCAGCCTCCCACGGCGTTTCGTCCGGCCCTAGCTCTGAACCCCAGGCGCGACGCCCCTGTTCAATGCGCAGGGCATCGAGCGCGTAATAGCCGGCATCCACAAGGCCCAGGTCACGGCCCGCGTCCATCAGTGCCAGATACACGTGCCGCGCCATTTCAATGGGCGTATAGAGCTCAAAGCCCAGCCCGCCAACATAACTCATGCGGGCTGCTCGCACTCTTGCAAAACCTACATCGATTTCTTTGGTCCATGAAAACCTGAGCGCCCCGGGCGACAGGTCGTCCGGACTGACCCGCGCCAACAGCTCGCGTGCTTTTGGCCCCATGACGGACAATACTGAATACATGGCAGAGATATCGGTCAGCACCGCGTGCTCTGCCTCACCGATATGCCGCGTGATCCAGTCAAAGTCACGCACCGTTTGGGCCGAGCCAGTGATGATCATGAAGCGGTTGGTGGCTTCACGAATCACCGTCAGATCACTCTCGAAACCTCCTCGTTCATTGAGCATGGCGGTGTAGACCATCTTGCCGACCGGCACCTCCATGTCGTTGGCGCACAGGCGCTGCAACACGGCCAGCGCATCACGGCCTTGCAGCAGGTATTTTGAAAACGAGGTCTGATCGTAGAGCGCAACGGCTTCGCGGGTGGCTTTTTGCTCGGCCAATACCCAGGGCAGCCAGCTCGGTATGCCCAGTGTGTAGTTGGGCCTGGTGATGCCGTCGGGTTTGAAATAACTTGCGCGCTCCCAGCCGTTTTTGCTACCAAACTCAGCGCCTTTTGCGGCCAGCATGTCATACAGCGGTGACGTACGCAGGGGCCTGGCGGTTTCAAGCTCCTGGCGCGGCCAGCGCATGGCATAGTGCAGGCCCAGCGTTTCGCCAGTGCGCTCGGCCAGCGCCTTGCGGTTGCCGGTAAAGCTGCCAAAGCGGCGAATGTCCACATCCCACAAATCAGTGCTCGGCTCTCCGCCCACAATCCATTCGGCCATCAGGCGGCCCGCGCCGCCGCTGTTGGCAATACCGGCGGAATTAAAGCCGGCGCAGACAAAGTAATTGCGCAGCTCGGGCGCTTCACCAAGAATGAAGTTGCCATCTGGCGTGAAGCTCTCGGGGCCATTGAGCAGCATCTTGATGTCAGCCGTCGCCAAGCAGGGCGTGCGATGCATGGCCGCCGTCATCAGGGGTTCAAACTGGTCCCAGTCTTCGCCCAACAGCTCAAACTGGAAGGTAGCGGGAATCGGGTCCATCTTCCAGGGCTTGGCTTTGGGTTCAAAGCCGCCCATGACCAGCCCGCCGACTTCTTCCTTGTAATAAATAAACCCGTCGGGGTCACGCATGACGGGCAGCATGGGGTTAACGCCGGAGATTTTTCCAGTGACGACGTAGAAGTGTTCGGCTGAATACAGCGGCACATTGACGCCAGCGAGCTTGCCAAACTGACGCGCCCACTGCCCGGCGCAGTTGACGATGACTTCGCAGCGCACGTCGCCCTGTGCGCTTTGGATGCCGACTGCCTTGCCATTTTCAATCGTCACGCCGGTGACCTCAATGCCTTCATGCATTTTCACGCCGCGCTTGCGTGCACCCTTGGCGAGCGACATGCACAGGTCGGCCGGGTTAGCCTTGCCGTCGCCTGGCAGCCAGATGGCGCCCTGCAAGTCGTCGGTGCGCATGATGGGGTATTTATCGCCTGCTTCTTTGGCTGATATTTCATGGCATTCCACCCCAAAGCTGTTGGCCATGGCGACCTGCTTGCGCAGCACTTTCATGCGCTCGGGCGTGCTGGCAACGTTTACGCTGCCGCACTGCTTCCAACCAGTGGCAAGGCCCGTCTCAAGCTCAAGCGAGGCATACAGCTCGATGCCGTATTTGCTCATCTGCGTCATGTTGCGGTTGGGCCGCATCTGGCCGACCAGGCCCGCCGCATGCCAGGTTGTGCCGCTGGTGAGCTTGCCTTGCTCTAACAGCAGCACATCGGTTTTACCAAGTTTGGCGAGGTGGTAGGCAACTGAGCAGCCGACAATGCCGCCGCCGACAATCACGATTTCTGCATGAGTTGGGAGGGTCATTTTTATCTCCAGAGTTATCCTAAAAAAAGCAGTTGAATGCGCCTGAGTGTGCCGCGAGCGGCGCGTGCAGCAAGGTGTGACAACGACGCGGGCTACTGCCCGCTAGGCGGAACAACGCGGCTGGGCATGGCGGGCATGGCGGGCGTGGTGCAATCAGGTGCATAGCGCTGCTGCCCAAGAGGTGAAGGCCATCGGAGCTGAAAACTGAGTGTTCATGCGGTCTGTGAGAAGCTTGCAAGCGGTCAAC
>JANXTM010000316.1 GCA_025352405.1 Polaromonas sp. | reverse complement strand
AAAGGCAGGGCCGCGTTCAGGGCTGGTATTTCCAGGTGCCGTTCTCGATCTTGACCATCACGCGAGCGCGCTGGTCCAGACCCAAATGGTCATTCGGTGACATTGAAAAGATACCGTGAGCACCAGAGATCTCTTGCAAGCCCTCAATGGCATCACGCAAGGCAGCGCGAAATTCTGGCGTACCAGGCTTGCCTTTTTTCAGGGCAACGGGCACTGCAGCTGTCATCAGCAGACCGGCATCCCAAGCGTGCGCACCAAACGTAGAAACCGTGCCTTTGCCGTTGATGGCTTCATAAGCGGCCACATAAACCAGCGCAGCTTTGCGCACGGGGTTTGAGGCGGGCAACTGGTCGGCTACCAGCACTGGGCCAGCCGGCAGGAAGGTGCCCTCGACGTCCTTGCCGCCGACGCGCAGAAAATCAGCGTTAGCGACACCGTGGGTCTGGTACATCTTGCCCGCATAGCCACGCTCCTTAAGTGCTTTTTGCGGCAGCGCAGCGGGTGTGCCCGAACCGGCAACCAGCACCGCATCGGGCTTGGCGGCCATCAGTTTGAGCGTCTGGCCGGTCACCGAGGTGTCAGTGCGGGCAAACCGCTCGCTGGCCACCACCGTCAAGCCTTTCAGCCCGGCAGCCTTGGAGAATTCCTGCGACCAGCCTTCGCCATAAGCGTCAGAAAAGCCGATGAAGCCAACCGTCTTGATGCCCATTTTTGACATGTGCTCGGCAATCGCCAGCGACATCATGATGTCGTTTTGCGGTGTCTTGAAAACCCATTTGCGTTTGGCATCCATGGGCTCCACGATGCGCGCCGAAGCCGCCATCGAGATCATGGGTGTTTGCGCTTCAGACACCACATCAATCATTGCCAGGGAGTTGGGCGTCACGGTTGAGCCCAAAATGATGTCTACCTTGCTTTCGGTAATCAGCTTGCGGGTGTTGGCAACAGCGGCCGTGGTGTCAGACGCATCGTCGAGCACGATGTAGTTGATCTTCTGGCCGGCGATGGTTTTTGGCATCATGGCCACCGTGTTTTTTTCGGGAATTCCGAGCGATGCGGCTGGCCCGGTGGCCGACACCGTGACGCCGACATTGATGTCGGCATAAGCGGACACTGTGCTTGCCAGCAGGCTGGCAAGAATAAGAGATTTACGAAATTTCATGGTGGTCTCCGTCGTTGTTGAAAATGGGGTTTGTCACTGATTGTCGTGCGCCAGTGGGCCGCGTTGACCGCCTTGTCGCCATACGGATTTACCCGGACTTGCCTGGCGAGTCAACGCTCGTCGAAAGACAGCACCACGCGGTCTGTCAGCGGGTGGGCCTGGCAGGTCAGCACGAAGCCGCTGGCAACCTCTTTTTTGTCCAGCGCAAAATTGCGTTCCATGCGCACTTCGCCCTCAAGCACTTTAGCGCGACACGTGCCGCACACACCAGAGGTGCAGGAATAAGGCACCTCAAGGCCAGCGGCAGATGCTGCGTCGAGAATGCTGGGCTGGCCCTTCACAAAGGCGATTTCGCGCTGCAAGCCATCACGAATGATGACGATTTTTGCCAGCGGTGCATCGCCTGGTTTGGCATCATGCACTACCGCACCCACCGGTGCGCCTGCAGCCAGGGCCACGCCAAAACGCTCGATATGAATGCGCTCGGGCGGAACCCCCGCCGACAACAGGGCAGCTTCAGCCTCGTCATTCATCTGGAAGGGGCCGCAGACATAGACGTGGTCGATCTGCCCTGCGGGCATCACACTTTTCAAGAACTCGCCGATTTTTTCCCGGTTCATCACGCCGTGGTTCAGTGGTGCGTCGGTATGTTCGCTTGAGAACACATGCTGCAGCACCAAACGCGCCATGTAGCGGTTCTTGAGGTCTTCGATTTCCTCCTTGAACATGGTGGACTGGAGCAGGCGGTTGCCGTAGATCAGGGTGAACCTGCTCAGGGGTTCGCGTGCTAACACGGTCTTCATGATGGACAGAATCGGGGTGATGCCACTGCCACCGGCAATACCGACGTGGTGACGCCTCAACGCCGGATCGAGCGGCACAAAGAAGCGACCCTGGGGCGCCATCACGCTTAAAGTGTCACCGGCACGCAGGTGGGCATTGATCCAGTTCGAAAAAACGCCACCACGCACCTTGCGCACGCCGACCCTCAACTCGCCGTCATCCACGCCAGCGCAGATTGAGTAAGAGCGCCGCAAGTCCTGCCCGTCAATGTCGGAACGCAACGTGAGGTACTGGCCCTGCGTGAAGCCAAAGACCTCGCGCAGATCAACCGGTACGTCAAACGAGACGATAACCGCCTCAGGCGTGTCGGGCTCGATGGCGCGCACGCGAAGCGGGTGAAAGATAACGCTCATGAAGCTCTCCGGTACTGGTAGGGTCAGCGTGTTATCGGGGGCGTCAGATTGGCTTGAAATGCTCAAACGGTTCTTTGCAGGCCAGGCAACGATAAAGCGCCTTGCAAGCGGTTGATCCAAATGCCGACAAACACTCGGTGTTGTTACTGCTGCAGCGCGGGCAGACCAGGCGCTGGCCGTTGGGCTGACGGCCGAAAAATCGCATCGGCTGTGCCTCGCCAGAACGCACCTGGGCCGGTGGCGCAATGCCATATTCAGTAAGCTTGCGTCGCCCTTCGCTGGTGATCCAGTCAGTGGTCCACGCTGGTGCGCGGCGCAGTGTGACCCAGGCGGGTCCAAGGTTTGCGGCGTGGATGGCTGCCAGCACATCCTGCTCAATGACTTCGGTTGCGGGGCAGCCTGAGTAGGTCGGGGTCAGCACGATCTCAAGTCCGTTGTCATGCGCGATGACGTCACGCACGATACCCAGATCGCGCACCGACACGGCTGGCACCTCGGGGTCCAGCACGTTGCCCAGCACGTCCCAGGCGGTCTGGATGCGGACCGCCCGCGCGGCGCTGGCAACCGGCGCTGAAACCATCACCAGACACCGCCCGGAAACGTGCGCTGCAGGTACTGCATGTCGGTGAGGATGAAGCCCATGTGTTCGCTGTGTCGGCCGCGCTTGCCGTCGCTCCTGAAAGCTGAAGCAGTGGGCACCGCCAACCCCGCCTCGCCGAGAATCATTTCCATGTCTGCATGCCAGGGGGCTTGCAGGTCTGACCACAAGGGGCCGAGGCCAGAGGCAGCCGCCTCTTCATCAACCGCATCGGTGTCAAACAGTTCTGGTGCGTAACGCCACAGGTCTGACAAGGCTGCCGTCATGCGTCGGCGTGACTCGGGCGTACCGTCCCCGAGCCGCACCACCCAGTCACCCGAGTGCTGCTGGTGGTAGCGTGCTTCCTTGACAGCCTTGCCGGCGATGGCGGCCAATTCTGCGTCGTTAGACGTAGCAAGTCGCTCCCACAACAACTTGAGCCATGTGGCCACCATTGTGTTGCGCAGCACACTGAAGGCAAAGTCACCGCGCGGCAGCTCCACCAGCGTCAGGTTGAAATAATCGCGTTCATGGCGCAAAAAAGCGAGCTGGTCCTCGTCATGCGCCTGCCCTTCGATCTGGCCAGCGCGGGTCAAAACAGCACGCGCCTGACCGACCAGGTCGAGTGCAATATTGGCCATCGCAATGTCCTCTTCAAGGACCGGCGCATGGCCACACCACTCACCCAGCCGCTGCGCCAGAATCAGGCAGGTGTCACCGATGCGGAGCAGGTACTGCGTTTCAGCTGTTCGGTTGAGTTCAATAGACGATTGCATCGAGGCGCTCACATGTGGTCTACGGCTTTGGGAAGCACGTAGAAGGTCGGATGGCGGTAGACCTTGTCTTCAGACGGGTCGAAGTAACTCTCTTTGTCGCCGGGGTCGCTGGCAATGATCTGGTCAGAGCGCACCACCCAGACGCTGCTGCCTTCCTGGCGGCGGGTGTAGACGTCGCGTGCCATCTGGATGGCCATTTTTGAATCAGCGGCATGCAGGCTGCCGCAATGCTTGTGGTCGAGTCCGGCCTTGCTGCGCACAAAGACTTCCCACAGCGGCCATTCGGTGCCGGGTTGAATTTTGATTGGGGCAGTCATTTTTATCTTTTAGTAAGGGAGTGGGGAGTTCGGCACACCGGTGCTCAGGCGGCCAGCGCCACCTGTTGTTGCCGGGCTGCATGGGCAAGTGCTGCATCGCGGACCCAGGCGCCGTCGTCCCACGCTTTCACGCGGGCCGCCAGGCGTTCGCGGTTGCAGGGGCCGTCACCGCCCACCACACGCCAGAACTCGCTCCAGTCGATGGTGCCGAAGTCGTGTGCTTGACGTTCCTCGTTCCACTTCAGATCAGGGTCTGGCAGCGTAACACCAAGAATGCGGGCCTGCTCAACGGTTGCGTCAATGAATTTCTGACGCAATTCGTCATTGCTGATGCGCTTGATGCCCCAGCGCATCGACTGCGCGCTGTTCGGGGACTGGTCATCAGGCGGGCCGAACATCATGATCGACGGCCACCACCAGCGGTTCACGGCGTCCTGCACCATGGCTTTTTGTGCGTCTGTGCCTTGCTTCATCATGGTCAACAGGGCCTCAAAGCCCTGGCGCTGGTGAAAACTTTCTTCGCGGCAAATACGAATCATGGCGCGTGCATAGGGCGCATAAGAGCAGCGGCAAATCGGCACCTGGTTCATGATGGCTGCGCCATCGACCAGCCAGCCGACCGTGCCCATGTCGGCCCAGGTCAGCGTCGGGTAGTTGAAGATGGAACTGTATTTGGCTTTGCCGCTGTGCAGGGCCTCAAACATCTGGTCGCGTGATGTTCCCAGCGTTTCTGCTGCGGCGTACAGATACAGCCCGTGACCACCTTCATCCTGAACCTTGGCCAGCAAAATAGCCTTGCGCTTGAGGGTCGGTGCACGGCTGATCCAGTTGCCTTCAGGCAACATGCCCACGATCTCGGAGTGCGCATGCTGGCTAATCTGCCGGACCAAGGTCTTGCGGTAATTGTCCGGCATCCAGTCTTTGGCCTCAATGAAATCACCCGCATCAATGTGCGCATCAAAACGCTGCTGGCGCTGCATGTCTTCTGCCGAGCGAATTGTCTTTTCGCCATCAACCGCATCCTTGCCCATGGTGTCCATTGCTTGTGTGTACATCGTGTTGTCCTGGTTAGCTGGGGCGTGGTGCCCGGTTTACTGGGTTTATTCGGTTGGCAAGCTGTCTTGCCGGTCATCACCTTGGCCGCTTGTCGACCACACGGCGGGCCTTGCCGGTCTGGGTCCGTTCAATCGAGTTCGGATCAAACACGCAGGCCCGGGTGGAAATACCCACCAGTGTCTTGACGCGTTGCTGTACCCACTGCGCAATGACCGCCCGTTCACTGCCGGTCACAGCGGTGCTGGAGAGCAATTCGCAGTGCACTTCAACCTGGTCGAGAAGACCTTCGCGGCTCACGTGCAACTGGTACAGGCCCGACAGTTGCGGATGCGCCAAAACGATTTCCTCGACCTGCGTCGGGAACACATTCACGCCGCGAATGATCATCATGTCGTCACTGCGGCCAACAATTTTTCCAATACGGCGAAATGCGCGTGACGTGGGCGGCAGCAGGCGCGTGAGGTCGCGCGTTCGGTAGCGGATGACCGGCATGGCTTCTTTGGTCAGCGACGTGAAGACAAGCTCACCCTCTTGTCCGTCGGGCACCAGCTCGCCGGTATCAGGGTTGATAATTTCAGGGTAAAAATGGTCCTCCCAAACGACCGGGCCGTCCTTGCTTTCAATGCATTCACTGGCCACGCCGGGACCCATCACTTCAGATAGGCCGTAGATATCAACCGCGTCAATACCGGCCCTGGCTTCAATGTCGCTGCGCATGGCTTCGGTCCATGGCTCGGCACCAAAAATACCCACTTTCAGCGAGCTTGCCGCTGGGTCAAGCCCCTGGCGGACAAACTCCTCAATGATCACCTGCATATAGCTCGGCGTGACCATGATCAGGTCGGGCTTGAAGTCCTGAATCAGCTGCACCTGTTTTTCTGTCTGGCCGCCAGACATTGGAACCACCGTGCAACCCGCCCGTTCGGCTCCATAGTGCGCACCCAGCCCGCCAGTGAACAGGCCGTAGCCATATGCGATGTGAACCATGTCGCCAGGGCGGCCACCTGCAGCGCGAATTGAGCGTGCCACCAGATCGGCCCAGATAGAGATGTCGCTCCGGGTGTAGCCGACCACCGTGGGCTTGCCCGTCGTTCCAGAGGAAGCATGGATACGCGCCACCTGTGCTCGCGGCACAGCGAACATCCCAAACGGATAGTTGTCGCGTAAATCGCTTTTGACCGTGAACGGAAACAGCGACAGGTCGCTGAGTTGCCTGAGGTCTGACGGTTTCACACCTTTGGCGTCAAAGGCTGTGCGGTAATGGGGGACGTTGTCGTAGGCATGCTGCAAACTCGCCCGCATGCGCTGGAGTTGCAGGGCCATCAGTTCGTCGCGGCTGGCCGTTTCGATCGGCTCCAGGTCGCCGGGTGCGGGACGTTTTACAGGCATTTTTTATTCCTCCATAAGCTGACGCGTCTCAGGGTTGAGCGACAGCTGGAGTGCCTTTCATGGTGTGGGACCGACCGCGAAAGACGGCAATACGCTCGCCCCGCTGGTTGGTGATTTCAGTGTCGTAAATGCCGGTACGGCCAGCTTTGGATACCTCAACGCAGCGTGCTGTCAGGCAGTCATCGCAGCACCCTGGTGCCATGAAGTCAACGCTGAAACCGGAGGCAACCGTTAACTCGTTGTACGAGTTGCAGGCAAACGCAAAAGCCGAATCGGCCAGCGTTGCAATCAAACCGCCGTGGCAGGTCCCATGACCGTTGAGCATGTCCTCACGAACCTTCATGGACAAGGTCGCCCTACCAGGGCCTATGTCCAGAACTTGCATGCCCAGACTGCGTGTCGCGCGATCATTTCTCAGCATCCCGTCGCGCACGTGTTCGGCAAGTTGTTGGTTGGTCATTGCGTTCATGGTGATGTCTATCAACGGTCGGTGAAAACAGCTGCACGTTTGTGACGAAAAGCATCCACGCCTTCAAGGTAATCGTGCGCCAAACCGAACCGGCTCTGTTGCTGCGCTTCCATGATCAGCGCTGCGTCGAGGTCCAGACCCTGTGCTTTTTCCAGTGCTTCACGCGTCGCGACCAACGCTCGCGTGGGCATGCCGGCCAGCCTTTCAGCCAGCGCTGCAGACGTGCTGCTAAAAACATCGTCATCGACGCATTGCCAGATCATGCCCATGCGCTCCGCGTCGCTTGCAGACACCTTCTCGCCGAGCAACGCCATTCCCAGCGCGCGGGCATGACCAACCAGGCGCGGCAAAAGCCAGCTGCCACCAGTGTCTGGCACCAAACCGATTTTTGAAAACGCCTGGATAAAGTTGGCCGACCGGGCCGCAATGACCAGGTCGCAGCAAAGCGCAAGGTTGGCACCTGCGCCGGCAGCCACACCATTAACCGCTGCGATCACCGGGACCGGCATGGAGCGAATGCGTTGCACCAACGGTCGGTAATACGTCATGACCAGCGCGCCCAAGTCCTGCCCTGGCGCGGCCAGCGGATCACCCAGGTCCTGGCCAGCACAGAAGCCACGGCCACTGCCCGTGATGATCACGCAGCGCACCGACGTATCGCCGGCAGCCTGGTTCAAACCGGCGAGTAACTGCCCATGCATGGCCGTAGTCAAGCTGTTCATCGCAGCGGGACGGTTCAACGTCAGCGTTGTCACCACTGCAGTGCGCGTGACCACTATCAAAGGATCTGTCATCGTCTTAACTTCCTGCCATCGTTTGATTGTTGGGTAAGTACCGTAATGATCGGCTGGTTAAAACACTATTGACCGACCGTCCGGTAGATTATATTATCGGTTTGAAATGCAATACAAGTAATTTAAGCTTGGTGCAAACCCTGATTTTGAACACGCGACCCCTATCACTGACCCCAAGCCTGTGGGCCCGGTCTGGCGAGCGAGCGCCTATCGGGTAATACGAGCGTGCATTAATTTGAATTAAAAAAGGAATCTTTAATGGCGCGCGGAAAATCTGCAACCTACGACGATCAGCGGGACATGATTCTGGAGCGCGCGGCGCAGCTTTTTGCAAAGCATGGCTACCCGTCGACATCGATGAACCAGGTCGCGCAGGCCTCCAACCTGTCCAAGGCGACGCTGTACCACTACTACCGCGACAAATACAGTTTGCTGGTCAGCATCGCTGACGGCCATGTATCGCGGCTGGCCGCGATGGTCGAAGATGAACAGGTACTTGCGCTGCATGGCGAGACGCGGCTGAGGCACCTCATCAACCGCATCGTTGAAGAATATTCAGGCGCACAGGATGCGCATCGGGTGCTGACTGAAGACGTCAGGTTTCTGGAAGCAGAAGACCGTAAACGGGTGCTCGACAAAGAGCGGCTGGTTGTAGCGGGCTTTGCCCAAGCAGTCGCCGACATGCAGCCAGGCCTTGCCAGCGAGCAGTTATCCAAACCGCTGACGATGCTGCTTTTCGGCATGGTCAACTGGATGTTTACCTGGATGAAACCAGACGGAGAACTTAACCACGCCGCCATGGGCCCTATCGTGGCCGATCTTTTTCTGGGCGGCAT
>JANXTM010000303.1 GCA_025352405.1 Polaromonas sp. | reverse complement strand
CGCACGTCGGGCGACAAGCAAGAGCGTACCGAATGGCATCGCGTGGTGTTGTTCGACAAACTGGGTGAAATTTCTGCGGAATACCTGCGCAAGGGCTCCCAGGTGTATGTCGAGGGTAGCCTGCGCACCCGCAAGTGGACCGATAAGGATGGTCAGGAAAAATTTACCACCGAAATTCGTGCCGACCAGATGCAGATGCTCGGCAGCCGTCAGGGTATGGGCGCCGCTGGCGGCGGCGACGAGGGGGGGGGCTACGAGGCGCCGCGCCGCTGCGCCTGCCGCCCCGCGCACCGCACCCGCTGCAGCCCCGCGCCAGGCTCCGGCGGCCGCCAAAGCCAGCAGCGGCTTTGACGACATGGACGACGACATTCCGTTTTAAGGTTGCGTCAGTTAGGGCGGACAGACAAGCGCCCGAGCGGGCCGTATGGAACGTCGCGTTTGCTATCGGTTGTGGGAGGGGGCAAAACGTGAGCCGCTATTGCAACCGACCCGCAGTAGTCGGCGGGTAGATCTAGCGCCAGTACGCGGCAACTTGCCAGCCGCCTGGAGAGTTCGGGTGACCATTCGGTCAGGCCCAGGCCCAAGCACTTCAGGGCGGCTTCAAACTCGGTCCAGGCCTGTGCAAATACGCTTGGAAACGTCGCTGGCGGCGCGTTTTGCAGTTTGGCCGCGACCCGCGGCCCGAGGTAATCGCCAGCCAAGCGCATCCACTCCGGGTTCCCCAAGGTGATGGCCTCGATCTGCATCACATCAATGCCAATCGTCGCGGCACCCTGGCAGATGGCGGCAATGCTTACACCGGGCGAATGGCTGATCGACAGACTCAGTTGGCAAACGGATGAGTCGGCGTAGATGGCACCCCCAGGGGGTGAGGTCAAGACAATTGACGCGGCCGGCTGACCAAGCAGAACCGCAAGTATTTCTCGCAGTGCGCAGCGAACCATGCTTCTTGCAATCTGACGATTTTCAGTGGCCGGGGTGGCGATACGGATCACCGCCATCGCTTGAGCTGAGCGGAGTGCCTGTACCGCCAGCCACTGGTCTTGAGGCCAGGCATGAACGGCGACGAGTTCCCGCACGGGCTGCATGTCAGTTGCGCGCCGGTGCTGCCGGGCAGCCCTTCCAGCTGGACGCGGCTGGAATAAACTCGCTTTTCATCACCAGCGTCAAGGCGCCGAGTTGGGCGTTGTCGCCGACGACGGCGCTGTACAGCACGGCGCTGCGTGGTCCCATGTAGACCCGCTCGCCGATGATGACATGGTCGATCTTCATGACGCGGTCTTCAAACAAATGGGTTTGGGGGCACGCCAGCGCGTTCAACTCGCTGTAATTGCCAATGGCAATGCAGTCAAATTCAGTGAAGTCGGTCGTGTCAAGGTAAACCCCTTTGCCAATACGGCTGCCTAAAAAGTTCATGGCCACAGGCAACCACGGTGTGCCGCGCAGATAGCGCAGGAAGTTGGGAACCGCGATGCCTTCATACAAATTGGTCAGTCCCTCTGACAACCAGACGAAGGGCGTCCACATAGGAACGCTGCAGCGTTGGTAGCGGCGCATGATGGACCACTTTATTGCAGCAATAAAAAAGAAAGTTCCAACGCCATAAAGCAGGCCAGCCGCTGCGAGAAATGCGATGACGGCCCACCAGTTGCCGACGTTGGCCAAGGGCATGGTGTTGAGCACCACGGTGTAGCCCACCGACGTCACGATCGCGTGCGGCGCCACGATACGGAAAGCTTCAATCAGTCCTCGCGCCAGGCGGCGAACCGGTGACGGCCGATAAGTCAGACTTTCAGGAAAGCCTGTGGTGGTCTCGCGCGCCGGCAAGTTGATAGGGGGCGAGCCCAGCCAGGTGTCGCCGTTTTGCATCTGGTGGTTGTCCGGTACGGTGGAGTGCACGCCGATCAACACGTTTTCCGGCAGGATGGTGCCGTCGGGAATGTAGGAGCCGTTGCCTACAAAACTGCGTCTGGAAATGACCGTGGGCTGCATGCTCATCCAGCCACCGTCGATTTTTTCGTCGCCCAGCATGACCGCATCGGCGATAAAGGTTTCATCGCCCAGCGTGAGCATGTCGGGTACCAGACCGAGGGCAGAAGAAATTTCTGCGTCGCGGCCCACCTTGGCGCCCAGCAACCGGTACCAGAATGGCGCGTAGACGGTAGCGTAGACGCCGTGCAAAACCGCCAGGCTGGACTCCTGTATCTGACTAACCAGCCATTTGGCGCAGTACAGGTTGCTGTGCACTGGCCAGCTGCCGGGTTTGAGTCGGGGCAACACCGTCCAGCGGATGCCGGCAGATAGCAACGCTGTGCAAATGATCAACAGACCAGTGGCCGGAAACGCCAGCAGAAAGTACTTGACCAACTGAAACGGCAGGTCGGTGTAGCTCAGCAAAGGTGAAAGGTCCGCATCATCAATCCAGTCAATCAGCATGAAACTGGGGAAGACGGGCAAGAAAAACAGTGTGGCAATCAACAAAGCGCCGGCCACAAAGTAGACGCTTTCCAGCAGCCTGCGGGCGATGGACACTGCCGGTCGTGGGCGTTGGGCGGCGTGATCAAACGCCCCTGCATCAATGGCCGGCGATCCTTTCCAGATGCGTCCTGCCGGAAGCGCCTCGCCGTCGCTCAGCGCAGACTGACCTTCAAGGTGTCCGTAAGCACCGATTTGCGTGTTGCCTTCCAGGACGGCATAAGAGCCCACATTCGCTTCGCGCGCCAGCGTGATGTGGCCGAGCCGCAATTCGCCGTGCTCTACCCGGGCATTTTCAAAATTGACTGCGTTGCCGATGCTGACGCCGTCGCCAATAGTGAGCAAATCTGGGGCACGCAACGTGATCGAGCCAATAATGACGTCCCGCCCAACCTTGGCGCCCAGGGCGCGCAGCCACCAGGCGTACATCGGTGAGCCGCTGAGCAGATAGGTCGGCGCGGCTTCAATCAGCCGGTCTGCCAACCACCACCGGTAGTAGGTCAAGCCCCAAAGCGGGTAACGCCCGGCCTTGAGGCGACCCATGATCAACCACTTGCCGCCAATTGCGAATACAAACTCCAATAAGGTAGACAGCAAAAAAGCGGCGACCGAGGCAGCGATGGCGATGGCAATTGAGTCTTCGGGATCGCCGGTAAAGTAATGGTAGGTGAAAAAAGGTGCCATCCATTGCGCCATGTGCAAGGCCACCAGTCCGGGTACCGCTAGCGCTTGTGCGGCGCCACAAGTCCAGCGTTTAAGCCGGGATGGTGGTCGCCAGGTCAAATCGACGCCCGCAGAGGCTTGTGGGGCGTCACTGAGCACTTCAGCAATGCCACCTACTAGGCGGATTTGATATATGTCTCGCACGGTAATGTGAGCAAATCGAGGGTCCGCGCGCAAGGCCGAGGCGAGTCGGGCGGCAAACAGGGAATGGCCCCCCAGATCAGAGAAAAAATCAGCAGTCCGGGTAATGGGCTGGCCGGGAAAGAGCCGGTGCAAAGCCGCAAACAAGACCTCTTCGGCTGGCGTTTCCGGCTGGTCGGAATCGCCGGCTACGGCGTCGAGTGCCACCAGCGGGCGCGCCTTCAAATTGTTTCTGTCAATCTTTCCGGAGGTCAGGCGCGGCATTTCGGACAGTGCCTCGAAGTAGCCTGGAACCATGTAAGCCGGCAGGGTTTTGGCCAGTGCCGAGCGCAGATCACTGTTCGGTATGCGGATTCCGCCCTCAAACACCAGATAGGCAACCAGCTGATCAATGCCGTCTTGCGGACGCAACACAACAGCCACCGTACCGACGCCTGGTTGATGCGCCAGTGCCGCTTCGATCTCACCAAGCTCTACCCGAAAGCCTCTGATTTTGACTTGGTCGTCGGTGCGGCCCAGGCATTGCACGAGGCCGTTAGCATCTATGCGGGCGAGGTCGCCAGTCCGGTAAAGACGCGCGTCATGCGCATCACTTTTCCAGGGGTTGGGCAGAAATTTTTCCGCTGTCAGGGCAGGTCGGCCCAGATAGCCATCGGCCAGACCCGGTCCGGTGATGCAGAGTTCACCGACCTCTCCGCGGGGCATCATGACCAGGCCGTTTTCAGTCGCTGGATCTATCACCAGCAGGCCGTAGTTTGGCAGCGGTCGTCCAATTGTCACCGGTTCATTCGGATGCAGCTCTGCCAGGCTGGCCGACACCGTGGCTTCGGTCGGTCCGTAGGTGTTGAACACCTTGCGACCCGGCCGGGCCCAACGCGTAACCAGCGATTGAGGGCACATCTCGCCGCCCAGATTGATCATGCGCAGTCCTGGCACATCCTGATTGAAAAGAGCAAGCAGGGTGGGCACCGCGTGCAACACGGTGATGCCGTTTTCAACCAGGGCTGCCGGCAGGGCTTCCGGGTCCGAGGCAATCTCTTTTGGCGCGATCCAGAGCGTGGCGCCAGCCAGGTAACTGATCCAAATTTCCTCGAATGACATGTCAAAGGCCACAGAAAAGCCCTGATACACCCGATCTTGCGCCTGAACGCACAGGCGTGAATTTTCACTGCGTAAAAAGTGGCAGATGCTGGCCTGGTTGATCTCAATGCCTTTGGGCTTGCCGGTCGAACCGGAGGTGTAAATGACATAGGCCGGGTGCGATGGCAGCACAGCGCTGCGGCGCGTCAGTTTGGCGCTTGGCACCAGCAAAGCCTCAGAGGTCCAGATGGGGATGCTGGACGAGTGCATTCGCGCTTCGAACGCCTGACAACTGACCAGGCCTGCAGCCTTTGCATCCGCCAGGCAAACGGCGATGCGCTCAACCGGCGTGTCTGCATCAAAGGGCAACCACGCCGCACCGGCCTTCGCGATCCCCGCTTGTGCCGTCAGCAAACCAATGCCGCGCGGCATCCAGAGACCAACAATGTCGCCCGGACGCACCCCTGCTTCGATCAAATGCGATGCGATCTGGTCGGCCTGCGTATTTAACTCGGCATAAGTGCGCGTCTGGTGGCCAAATATGAGCGCAAGCTGATTGGGCGTGCGCGCGGCGGTTGCTTCAAGAATGTCGGCCAGGATCTCGACGCGAACAATGCCTGCCTCGTTCTGACCCCACAGGATGTCGGGATGGCCCCTGAAGCCCATTGGAAAAAATTCATCAAAAGGCAGGGGTTCGGGGCGGGCAGCTGCATGCATTAACGGCATAAATGGGTTGTTCAGGTTGTTCAGGTTGTTTGAGATGCAACAAAAACTGTCGCGTGGTCGCCTCGCGCTTCAAGGCGCTGGGTGACAAATGGCCTGCTTTGGAGTTCGGCCATTCGCGGCCGCGCCAGTTGCCCCGGATGTTGGCAACCGAAGAGTTGGGTACCCACCGACGGTGGGCTGTTGGCTGTTTAACGCGAGATACCATAAAATGGGATAAGGAAAGTTGCATAAAGTTACAAAAATTGTGAAAAATGACCTATCCAGCCGTGTGTCATGTAGCCAGGTTCAGTCGCTGCTTTGCGCGTGTAATGCCGTCTTGAAACAGTGGATAAGCCGTCCATCAAGACAAGATTTCGAAAAAGACGTCATGAAAAATCTCTGGCCTCATCGCCTAGCCACCCGTACCGCACTCTTGGTGGTGGGCGCGCTAACTTTCTCATCAGCGCAGGCCAGCGGTATCAACGAGCCGCCCACCGATGTGTTGTCAACGCCGGGCAGCGTCGGGCTGGGTGCGATCACGCAGATCGAGTCATCGCCCTATAAAGGCGCAGGTATCCGTGGTGACCTGCTGCCGCTTTATCTGTACGAAGGTGAGCGGGCTTTTTTGCATTCCGGCCGCGCTGGGGTAAAGCTGCTGGACAGCCCGGAACACCGGCTTGACCTGTTTTTGGACAAGCGGCTTGAAGGCTTTCAGGCCAACAAGATTCCCGCCAGCGTGGCCGGCATGGCGATGCGCTCATCTTCGACGGATGTGGGCCTGGCGTACAGCTACCGCCAGAGCTGGGGAACGCTGCAGGCCGAGTTGCTGTTTGACGCCGCCAACACCAGCCAGGGCAGCGAAGCCCGGCTGGGCTACAGTTACGAATGGCGGTCCGGCCCGTGGACCTTGCGTCCCGGCGTGTCGCTGTCGCTGCGCGACGCCAAGCTCAACAATTACTACTACGGCGTGCTGCCCGGTGAAGCCACCGCCACTCGCGCGGCCTACGCGCCCGGCGCGGGTGTCAATGCCTCGGCTGGTCTGTACGGCACGTATGCGCTGACGCAGCGCTGGCAACTGCTGGGCGGCGTTTCGGCCACGGTGCTGAGTGGCGGCATTAAAAGCAGCCCGATTGTGCAAAAACGCGTGCTGCCCGCTATTTATGTGGGCGCAACGTACGACTTTGGCGGGCAAAAGCGGGAGGTGGCCGAGGCCAGCTCCCCCACCTGGTTCAAGCTCATGTATGGTCAGGCCACTGAAGACGGCTGTCATCTGGCCAAGATCATCACCGCGCGTTGCCTGTCTACCGCCAGTAAAAACGCCACCAGCATTGCCGGGCTGCAGGTGGGCAAAACACTGGTGCAGGGTTTGAACGGCTGGCCGGTTGATGTGGTCGGCTATGCCGGGCTGCTGCAACATAATGATCGCGGTCTGCAGCCCAATGGCGCGCAGCTCGATCTGTTTGTCAAAGCGTTTTATTCCGGGTTTCCGTGGAGTGACCGGGTCAAAACCCGCCTCGGGCTGGGTGCTGGTGTGTCGCTGGCGCAACGGGCGCCTTACACCGAAGCTCCCAATGCCAGCACAGGCCCTAAACCCGCCTCCCGCATTTTGCAGAGCCTGGACCCCACCATTGATATGAGTTTGGGCGACCTGCTTGGCTACCGGCCCTTAAAAGAAACTTACGTCGGCTTTGGCGTATCGCACCGCTCGGGTATTTTTGGCGGTTCGCGCCTGCTGGGTAATGTCAACGGCGGCTCGAATTACATCTACACCTACGTTGAGACTGCGCTTTAAACTGCGCGGCATCTCCTTGTGCTATAAAAAATATAGCTAGAGGCGACCTATTTTCCTGCAGAAACGGCCTATTTGACTGTCAATCACGCGGCTAACCCGCCAGATTTACTGGGCAGGTTCTGCACATTGCTGCTGGCGATCACGCCGCCGCCCAGACACACATCGCCGTCATACAGCACGGCAGACTGACCTGGTGTCACGGCCCACTGGTTTTGCGCAAACACCAGTTCGCAGCTTGACTGTGTGGCGCTGCGCAGCAGGCAACCGGCGTCCACCTGCCGGTAGCGCGCTTTGGCAGCCAGCTCGCCC
>JANXTM010000296.1 GCA_025352405.1 Polaromonas sp. | reverse complement strand
TCAGTAAAAAAAAGGTACACACCATGAACTCCAAACTCTTAATGTCTGCAATTGCGGCCTCCCTGATCGCCCTGACGGGTTGCGGAACCAACCCGACGAATGCACAAATCGGCACTGGCGTTGGCGCTATCGCTGGCGGTGTTGTGGGCAACGCAGTGTTTGGCAGCACGCTTGGCACAGTAGGTGGCGCCGCAGCCGGCGCTTTGATCGGCAACGAAGTCGGCAAGAAAAAATAAACTCATTCCCATCAAAAAAGGCGACGCGCAACACCAGCGCGTCGCCTTTTGTGTTGGCACTACCGGCTTTTAAATTGGGTAGATCAGCGAGTTAAGAACCATCTCGCTGTCATACACGGCCAGACGCGACTTAAACCTCAGCGCGCCATCGAAGCGCACCAGCTCGTCGATATAGCGTCCCACGTTATAAACCTCACTCACGCCAGCTCCCGACGCGCCCGGCTTGGTGCGGCAAACAACATAGCTGGCCTCGGCCTGGATCACATCATCGTCGTGGCTCAAGATGCGTGCCGGGCTGACAATATGCCGCATGTAATACGGTCCGTGGTAGATGGTTTGCGACACGCCGTACACCCTGTCTTTCATCATGCCCCGACTTTCCAGATCCATCAACGCCAAGGGTAGCCCTCGGTCAAAATTTTCCCGCGCCTGAAGTTTGTAACGCCCGTCCTCGGTAAAAAAAAGAGGCCAGTCGTCAAAGCGTTTGTCGTCGAGTGCAGCTGCATACGCAGCATTGAGCTGGTTGACTTCATGTTGCAGAAAAAGCGTGGCAAGCACCGCCGCGGTATCTGTGTGTGCGGGCGTAGCGGTCATGGCGTCATCACCTTTTTCCAGTAGGCGTACATGCTGCGGATTAGTGTTTCGGTCACCATGTGCTCGGTCATCTCGGTGCCGGTGCCGCCCAGTTCGCACAAGGTTGCACCACTGCTACCTGCCTGCTCAAATCCGCCCTGGCTGAACTCAATGACTTCACCGTCGTCAGCACTGACAAAACCCGCCGGACCAAATAAATTTGCCTGGCGCAGGCGTCGCTTCGTCATCTCGGGGGTGTCGTCTGAAAAACCAAAATGGGTCCAAATGAAATCAAATTGACCTTCGCCACGTGGCACGATGTGGCGCGTGCTCAGCGAGTTGACCTGCTGCTGGATGATCAGGCTGGGAAACAGGGTGATCATGGTCACGGTGGGCGTGATGTCTGTACCGGGGTTGGACGGGTCGTCGATGGTCCACCAGGCCTCGGGCACCACATCAAGCAGCCGGTCATCGTGCAGCGCCATGTTGGCTTTGAACGATGTCACGCCTTCAGTCACCGCTGCATTCTGGCCGCCTTCGTTGCGGCGCGAAATCATCACGGCATGGCGTCCTTCGGCGTCCATCACCATGCGACTTTTCTGATCGGCGCGCCACAGGCCGAAAGTAACAAACCAGGTGTGCAGCAAGCCGGGGTGGTAAGGGTCCTTGATGTTTTCCATCATGAGCTTCCAGTTGCCCGGAATACGCTGGCGGTTGTAGCCAAGCAGCGTCAGTTTTCTGGGGCCGTCCGCACCTTTGAAAATACGGTTCAACCACGGCATGATATTAGGGCCGAGATAGTCTTCAAGCGGCTCGGCACCGTCACTGAAGGTGGCAAACACCAGGCCGTGCAGCACGGCAACGCGCAATTTTGTCAGGCCGTGGTCCTTGATATCAAAGCCCTCAGGCATGCCGCCATTGACGCAGTCGCCTTCTTTGACGCCGTCCTTGAAAGGCAGGCCCGCGAGATCGCCATTGAGTTTGTACGTCCACTGGTGGTAAGGGCACACAAAGCTCCGTGCGTTACCGTGGCCAGTCTGGCAAAAGCGCACGCCGCGGTGGGCGCAGCGGTTTTCAATGACCCTGACGCCGTGGTCGCTTGCCCGGTCTTTTGGTGCAATGCGGTCCCGCACCATCAGCACTTGCCGCTCGCCAACATGGCTTAGTTTGTAGTCGCCTGTGTTGGGGATTTCAGCTTCAAGACCGACGTAGCACCAATGGGCACCATAGAAGATTTGCTCAAGCTCACGCTGGTAAAGCTGCGCGTCTGTGTAGACCCAAAAAGGGACCCGACTGGAGCCTGCTTGCGTCCAGCGGGAAAACTCGGTAGTTGAAATGGGCGGTGCGTTCATGGTTCCTCTTATGACTTGGAATCGCCAGAAATAATACGCTTACTTATTAATTTAGAACAGTTGGCATTTTTACGCGGCTTAAGCCACTGGTTTCGCTTTACGTCCGGCTTTCCACGCGCCAAACAAAACCAGCAGGCCAGGCACCAAAATCATGGCCCATATGATTTTTTCGAGGTTGGCCTTGACGTAGGGAACATTGCCGAAAAAGTAACCTGCAGTAATGATGCCGCCCACCCACAAAGCCCCCCCACCGATGTTGTAAAGCGTGAACTTGCTGCGCGTCATCAGCGACACACCGGCGACAAACGGTGCAAAGGTACGCAAAAACGGCATAAAGCGTGCAGCCACAATGGTGGTGCCGCCGTAGCGTTCGTAAAACGAATGCGCCTGATCAAAGGCCTTTTTATTGAAAAACCGGGAGTTTTCCCACTGGAAAACCTTGGGCCCAAAATAACGCCCTAAGCTGTAGTTGCACTGGTCACCGAGCACCGCTGCCACAAACAGCAAACCTACCGCCATCGGGTAACTCATCAGGCCCACCCCACACATGGCACCCACCACAAACAGAAGGGAGTCACCGGGCAAAAAGGGCATCACCACCACGCCGGTCTCTACAAAAATAATCAGAAACAGCAGCGCGTAAACCCACAAGCCATAGTTGGTGACAAAAGATTCCAGGTATTTGTCGATGTGGATGATGAAGTCGATGAGAAAGGTGATGATTTCCATGCGTTAGATTTTGACAGGTCCGGCCAGCGTGGGCGGCGGCTCAAGGCCTAAAATCAGCGGCAATGGCCACCCTGACCCCCATCCGCCGCCCGATCCGCGAACTCCCTGACGAACTGATCAGCCAGATCGCGGCCGGTGAGGTTGTCGAGCGCCCCGCCTCTGTGGTGCGCGAGCTGGTAGACAACGCACTCGACGCCGAGGCCTCGCAAGTGACGGTTCGCCTCATGGCGGGCGGTGTTCGCCTGATAGCGGTTGAGGACGACGGCCACGGCATTGCGCGCGACGAGCTGGCCTTGTCGCTGCGGCGGCACGCCACCAGCAAGATTGCCTCGCTGCAGGACTTGGAATCGGTCGGCACCATGGGGTTCAGGGGCGAGGCGCTGGCGGCAATCAACTCGATTGCCGACATGAACCTGCAGTCAAGAACAGACGGCGCAGACCACGCCTGGCAGCTCGACGGCCGCACCGGCGAGCTGCAACCGGCCGCCCGTACGCGTGGCACCAGCGTCGAAGTGCGTGAGCTGTTTTACGCCACGCCTGCCCGGCGCAAATTTTTAAAGACAGACGCCACTGAGCTGGCCCACTGCGTTGAAGCCGTGCGCCGCCACGCGCTGGTGCGGCCCGACGTGGGCTTTGCGATCTGGCACGAGGGCAAGCTGGTCGAGCAGTGGCGCGCCTGCACGGGCGACACAGTCCAAACCGCGCACGACAAGCGCTTGTCAGACGTGCTGGGCAGCGACTTTGTAACGCAGTCGGTAGCTGTGTTGTACGAGAGCACCGTCCGGCGTGCCGACGGCCTGCCCGCGCTGCGCGTGTGGGGCCGTGCCGGTATCCCCGATGCCGCCCGTTCCCGCGCCGACCAGCAGTTTGCCTATGTCAATGGCCGCTATGTGCGCGACAAAGTCCTCCGCCATGCGGCGCGCAGCGCCTACGAAGACGTGCTGCACGGCCACCGCCAGCCGGTGTATGCGCTGTACGTCGAGATGGACCCCAGCCGGGTCGATGTGAATGTGCACCCGACCAAGATTGAAGTGCGTTTTAGGGACAGCCGCGAGGTGCACCAGGCGGTGCGCCACGGCACTGAAAACGCCCTCGCCACGCCACGCTCCAGCGTTTCATCCAAGGCCGCCGACGACGGGCCAGCCCACCCGTTGTCAAATAGTTTTCCAAGCGCTCTTCTTTCACAACAAAATAACCCTCCAAGGCAGCATTTGTGGGGACAACCAGCAATTACTTTCGTAGCAAACAGTAGCCACCGGGCGTCTGACTTTGAAGCGATGTGGCCAACGCCGGAGGGCTCGGGGAATAGCCAGGTGCGCAACGTTGCACCGGCTTCGACAACCTCAACCCACACCCTCTCCGAACTTCCGCCCGACGACTGGCCGCTGGGCCGCGCAGTGGCGCAGTTGCAGGGCATTTACATACTGGCCGAGAACACCCAGGGTTTGGTTATTGTCGACATGCACGCAGCGCACGAGCGCATCGTGTACGAACGGCTCAAGGCGCAAATCGGTCTGACAGCCAGTATTGCTAGCCAACCGCTGCTGATTCCGGCTACCTTTGCGGCCAGCCCGCAAGAAGTGGCGACGGCAGAGGTCAGCGCCGACGTGCTGGCCACGCTGGGCCTGGAGATCACGCCGTTTTCACCCAAAACCCTGGCCGTGCGCGCCGTGCCCACCAGTCTGGCGCAAGGCGACGCCGTTGAGTTGGCACGCAGCGTATTGGCCGAGCTGGCCCAGCATGATGCAAGCACCGTGATTGAGCGGGCCCAAAACGAGATGCTGTCCACCATGGCATGCCACGGCGCGGTGCGCGCCAACCGCAAGCTTACGATTGAGGAAATGAATGCCCTGCTGCGGCAGATGGAAGCCACCGAGCGCTCTGACCAATGCAACCACGGCAGGCCGACCTGGCGCCAGGTGAGCATTAAAGAGCTGGATGCGCTGTTTATGCGCGGGCGCTGAACTTTTCAGGCAAACGCTGCTCAGTTATGACGATGAAACGTTCGCATTTTTTTAGGATTTTCACTGCTTTTTGTGTCGCAATCGCCGTATTGGCAGGTTGCACTACGCTCGACGAAAAGCAGCGCGCCTGGATTTTTCAGCCCAGTGACCGTACCTGGAGCGGGGGTGCGCTAGCGGCTCAAGGCATGGAAGAGCTTTCGATTGACTTCAAAACCAGCGCTGACGGCCAGCCAGTCCACCTGAACGCGCTGTGGCTGGCTGCAGACGGCCCGACTGCAGCCAAAGCGCTTGCTGCGCCCATATTGCTCTACCTGCACGGTGCACGCTACAACGTCACCGGCTCAGCCCCACGCATACGCCGCATGCAGGAACTGGGCTTTTCAGTGCTGGCCATTGACTACCGCGGTTTTGGCAAAAGCACGCCAGCGTTGCCATCAGAGGCGTCAGCGGCCGAAGACGCACGCGCCGCCTGGGACTGGCTGGCGGCAAAGTACCCGAACCGCCCGCGCTATATTTTTGGCCATTCACTGGGTGGCCCGATTGCCATCAGCCTGGCAGCCGATGTGACGGACGAGCACGGCACCATTGTTGAAGGCACATTCACCTCGATTGCGGATGTGGTGAGCAGTTCGCAATGGGGCTGGATGCCAGTGTCACTGCTGATTACCCAGCGCTTTGAGGCGGTACGCAAGGTCGCCCTGATTGGCTCGCCCCTGCTGGTGGTGCACGGCGACGACGATCGCATGATCCAGCCAGACCTGGGGCGCAAGCTTTTTGAGGCTGCGGCAGAGCCCAAGCTGTTTGTACTGGTGCCGGGGGGCTCGCACCACAACACCAACCAGATCGGTCAGCCCCAGTACCGGCAGGCACTCGCGCAATTGATGAACATCAGATAGCAGCCTGCCCCTGCCTAGGCTTTGAAAGGGGCAATCTGATACGCTCGGACGAATGCCCCTGATGCCTATTTCATCAACAAAAACCAACGCCGCAGCTGCTACCAGCGCGCAGCAGCCCATGACCGCGGGGTTAATTGTCTTGATGCTGTCCATGCTGCTGGGCATTCAGCCGGTCACCACCGACTTGTATCTGCCCGCACTGCCGATGCTGACCGAAAGCTTCTCGGCGCCCATGCCGCTGGCGCAGCGCACGCTCAGTGCCCTGCTGTTGGCCTTTGGCTGCTCGCAATTGATCTGGGGGCCGCTGTCTGACCGCTTTGGCAGGCGGCCTGTTTTGCTGTGCGGTCTGGCGGCCTACACACTGGCATCGGTCGGCAGTGTGCTGGCGCAGTCTATGGAACTGCTGGTCGGGTGGCGGATTGTCCAGGGCGCTGCCATGGGAGCGGTGGTGATGTGCGCGCGCGCCATGGTGCGTGACCTGTACCAGCCACTGGAGGGCGCACGCATCATGTCCAAAGGCCTGAGCGGTCTGGGCGTGCTGGCCTGTATCAGTGCGCCGCTGGGCGGACTGCTGGCAGAGTTGTTCGGCTGGCGTGCGGCGCTGATGGCGCTGGTGTTGTTTGGTACCTGCGTTTTGACATTGATTGCGCTGCGCTTTCAGGAAACCCTGCAGCACAAAAACCTGCAGGCACTGCAGCCGGCCACGCTGCTTAAAACCTGGATCACGATTTGCAGCAACCCCACTTTTTTGGCGTTTTCTGCGTTGTCGGCGGCATCTTATGGCGGTCTGTTTACCTTTCTGGCGGCCTCCTCGTTTGTATTCATGAAGGTGCTGGGCCTCAGCAAGGCGCAATATGGCTTGGTGCTGCTTT
This sequence comes from Polaromonas sp., assembly GCA_025352405.1. Taxonomy (GTDB): domain Bacteria; phylum Pseudomonadota; class Gammaproteobacteria; order Burkholderiales; family Burkholderiaceae_C; genus Polaromonas. The sequence goes on along the minus strand of JANXTM010000296.1, from coordinate 9,742 downwards.
CCAGCGCCTTTTTTTACATCGTTGGCACCTTTGTCTGCCGGCGGTTGATCGCCCGGTTTGGTGTCCGTAAATCAGTTGCCATGGCCGCCGTGCTGAGCCTGTCGGGTGGTACGCTGATGGCTGGACTGGCGTGGGCGGGCATTGATCAGATATGGGCGTTGCTGCTTGCGCAGGCGCTTTTTATGGTCGGTCACGGCGTGCACCAGCCCTGCGGGCAAAGCGGTGCGGTGGGGCCTTTTCCACGCGCCGCAGGTGCGGCATCGGCGCTGAACGGATTTTCAATGATGGTGGTGGCGTTTGCCATGGGCGCCTGGCTGGGCACGCACATGGACGGCACCACTGGCCCCTTGACAAACGGCATGTGGTTCTGGAGTGTGCTGGTTGCCCTGTTTGCCTGGACGCTGGTGTGGAAATACGGCGAGCCCGCCCAGCGCACCACCCTTATGAAAGCAGCCGCCAATTGAACAAGCCCGCGCCACCCTACATTGCCATTGCCGGACCCACAGCGTCTGGCAAGACAGCCGCAGCGTTAGCCATTGCACAGCGTTACCCGGTCGAAATCATCAGCGTTGATTCGGCACTGGTTTACTGCGGCATGGACATCGGCACCGCCAAGCCATCCGTAGCAGAGCTTGCATCGGTGCGGCACCACCTGATTGATATTCGCGATCCCCTGAATGCCTACAGTGCGGCTGAATTTGTGACTGACGCAAAGCGCCTGATTGCAGACATCAAGGCCCGCGGCAAACTGCCCCTGTTGGTGGGCGGCACCATGCTGTACTTGAAGGCACTGTTTGACGGGCTGAATGACATGCCCAAGGCCGATGCGGCCACGCGCGCTGTGATTGCCGCGCGGGCACTTGTTAAAGGCTGGCCTGCATTGCACGCCGAGCTGGCAGCGGTCGACCCCGTAACCGCCGCCCGGCTGGCACCGCGGGACTCCCAGCGCATTGCCAGGGCACTCGAAGTGTTCATTATTTCCGGGCAACCGCTGGCATTTTTCCACCAGACCAATATCGGCAAGGAAGGCAAGGACGCTATTAAAAACATAGCGAAAAGCCTCCGCAACGACTGCCCGGGCGCCCTTATTTCTTTAGAGCCTGGTGATCGAAGCTGGCTCCATGCCCGCATCGCCCAGCGTTTTGATGCCATGCTGGCAGCGGGCTTTATGGACGAAGTCAAGGCCTTGCGCGCGCGCGGCGACCTGCATGCAGACCTGCCGTCCATGCGCTGCGTGGGATACCGGCAAGCCTGGGAGGCGCTCGATGGCACCTCACCAATGAACGAGCTGCGCGACAAGGGTGTCTTTGCGACCCGCCAACTGGCCAAAAGGCAGATCACCTGGCTGCGCTCCATGCCGCAGCGGCGCGTGGTTGCCTGTGACGACCCGGCGGCACTGCAGCAGGTGCTTGATCTGGTGGACGCCCAGGTGCGCGAGAACTTTGGCCACATCCAAGCGGCCCACGCGGATCAGGCACGTCAAGCATGACCCTGCACCTGAAAAATCTGGCCAAACGCTATGGCAGCAGCGCGGTGTTCAGCAACGTGAGCCTTGACATTGCAGCGGGCGAGTTTGTGGCCATCATCGGCGAGTCTGGCGTGGGCAAATCCACGCTGCTCAATTGCATGGCCGGGCTGGACAGCTGGGACGAAGGCTCGGTCACGCTCCTGGGTCATGACCTTGGCGGCTTGCCAGACGACCAGCGCGCTTTGCTGCGGCGTCAGCATGTGGGTTTTGTGTTTCAGGCCTTTCATGTGCTGCCGCACCTGGACGTGGCGCAGAACGTCGCCCTGCCCCTGCTGCTTTTGAACCAGCTGGACGACGCACGCGTGCAGGCCATGCTGAATGCGGTTGGGCTGCAAGGCCTTGGTGCGCGCCTTCCGCAACAACTCAGCGGCGGGCAGTTGCAGCGCGTTGCGATTGCGCGTGCCCTAGTACACAAACCCGGCCTGCTGCTGGCCGACGAGCCGACCGGCAACCTCGACCCGGCCACCGCTGCAAAAGTTATGGATGCGCTGATTGCACAAACCCGAGAAAACGGGGCGTCGCTGGTATTGGTCACCCATTCCGAAGCCGCCGCCGCGCGGGCAGACCGCGTGTTGCATTTGAGCGTCGATGGCATTACAGGCTAGCGCAGTGGCCGTGGGCTCTGCAGGCTTGCTCCTCAGACTGCTGCGCCAGCTGTCCTGGCGTGAACTTGTTCACCACCCGTGGCGCAACCTGGCGGCGGCGGTGGCCGTCATGCTGGGCGTGGCCCTGGCGTTTTCGGTGCATTTGATCAACGCATCCGCATTGAGCGAATTTTCTCAGGCCGTGCGCGCTGTAAATGGCCAGCCTGACCTTGAACTGCGAGCCGCGCAAGGCACGTTTGACGAGGCGTTTTTTGAACGCGTGGCCCTGCACCCGCAGGTGGCGGTGGCCAGCCCGGTGCTTGAGCTGACGAGCTACTCGCTGGACCGTGACGGCAAACGCACCGCCCTTCGCGTCATGGGCCTGGACGCGCTGGTGGTCGCGCGAATAGCGCCCGCGCTGATGCCCCTTCCAGACCAGTCGTCCAGCGACGGCAAAGCAGACACTGCAGACCGGTTTGCACTTTTCAAACCGGGCTTTGTTTTTTTAAACGCTGCGGCTCGTCAAAGCACGTTGAACGCCACCACCTTCAAACTACAAAGTGGGTTGAAGCTACTCGACGTGACAGTAGCCGGTACGGTAAGCGCTCCGGGCGCGGCGCTAGCGGTCATGGACATCGCCGCAGCGCAAGAGCTGTTTGACAAACGCGGACAACTCTCACGCATCGACGTGCGGCTGGTGCCCGGCGCAGAGCGTGCCGCTTTTATCCAGTCGCTTCGGTTGCCGCCGGCCATCACCGCGACCGAGCCTGCCGATGACGCGCAACGGGTCAGCAATCTGTCGCGTGCTTATCGCGTCAACTTGACGGTGCTGGCGCTGGTGGCCTTGTTCACTGGGGCATTTTTGGTTTTTTCGGTGCTTTCGCTTAGCGTGGCCAAACGGGCCCAGCAGTTTGCGCTGCTGGGCGTGCTCGGTCTTACCGGACGCGAACGCCTGCTGCTGGTAGTTGCTGAGTCAGCGCTGCTGGGCCTGGTCGGCAGCGCCTCGGGTATTGCGCTTGGCACGGGCCTGGCATCGCTGGCGCTGCGCCTGCTCGGCGGTGACCTGGGCGGTGGCTATTTCGCAGGCGTCTCGCCCAGCCTGCAATTTGACGCGGGGGCGGCGCTGGTCTACGGCGCGCTCGGCGTGGCCGCATCGCTTGTTGGTGGCTGGTGGCCAGCCCGTGCGGCCCAAAAACTGCCTCCGGCGCAAACCCTTAAAGGTCTGGGCGCGGCACCTGCACAAGGTGGCGCGCACTGGCTCAGCGTGGCGTTGATCGCAGCGGGCGCACTGCTAGCCTTGAGTCCGCCGGTGTTCGGCATTCCGCTGGCTGCTTATCTGTCGGTTGCGCTGCTGCTGGTGGGCGGCATCACCGCGCTGCCGTGGCTGATTGCGCTGCTTTATGACGGGCTTAGCCCGCACGTGGCGCACCACCTGCTGCCACTGCTGGCGGTGGAGCGCGCCCGCCGGGTGCGTGAAAGTGCTGCGGTGGCTGTCAGTGGGGTGGTGGCCTCGCTGAGCCTGGCAGTGGCCTTGACCGTGATGGTGGCCAGTTTCAGGGATTCCGTGACGCAATGGCTCAATGTGGTGCTGCCCGCTGATTTGTACATGCGCACCGCTGCGCCATCCGGCGCTGGCGGCAGCGGTGACACGGTTTTTTTTACGCCGGATTTTGTGCAGGCTATGCGCCGTGTCAAGGGCGTGGCGCGTGTCAGCACGCTGCGCACCACCGCGCTGCTGCTTAGTGCCAACCAGCCCGCTGTGGCCTTGATTGCCAGAGACCTCAGCGACCCAGCCACTACGTTGCCGCTGGTCGGCCTTGCCCTGCCCGCACCGCCCGGCCATGTGGCGATTTATGTGAGTGAGGCGATGGTCGATTTGTACGGCGCACGTCCGGGAACCGTGTTCAAGCCTTTGACTTCGGTTTTTTCACAATCATTTAGCCCTTCTGGCCAACAAACACTGGGGCTGACCGCTATAACTTCAATAGCACCCAGCGCACCGGTCAGCGCGCCCGCGTTTTACGTGGCGGGTGTCTGGCGCGACTACGCTCGCCAGTTTGGCGCCATCACCATCGGCCAATCCGACTTTGAACGCCTAACGGGTGACCAGCGCGTGAACGATCTGGGCCTGTGGCTGGCCAGTGGTGCGGTCAGCAGCGACGTTGAGCAAGCCGTGCGCAGCGAGGCCGACCGACTGGCGGGCGCCGGGGCGTTGATTGAATTCGCCTCGACCAGCCAGATACGCGCCATTTCCCTGAAGATTTTTGACCGCAGCTTCGCCGTGACCTACTGGTTGCAGGGTGTGGCGATTGCGATTGGCTTGTTTGGCGTGGCCGCCAGCTTTAGCGCGCAGGTCTTGAGCCGGCGCAAGGAGTTTGGTTTGCTGGCACATCTGGGCTTGACGCGGCGGCAAATTTTGACGGTGGTGGCCGGGGAAGGCGCCGCCTGGACATTGATCGGCTCCATTGCCGGCCTGGGTTTGGGTCTGGCTGTCGCCATGGTGCTGGTGTATGTCGTCAACCCGCAGAGCTTTCACTGGACCATGGACTTGGTGCTGCCGTGGCTGCGCTTGTTAAGCCTGTGTGCTGCGGTGGTAGCCGCAGGCACCGCCACGGCCTGGCTGGCCGGGCGCGCCGCCGCAGGCAAGGACGCCGTACTGGCTGTTAAAGAAGACTGGTAAACGCGGGCTTTGCGGGCACTGTGTGGGGCACCGCACACTATCGGCTTTACTCCCCGGATGCGTATTTTCGTTTGCTTACGAAAATCACGTTTTTGACGCGGCATTGTCATCTCGACGCAGCCTCAATCGCCTACGATATATTTTCAATTCAATTCAATTCAATTCAATTCCGTTTTCATTTCAATGTGAGATCAGGCGCGAAGTAACAAACACATCGCATTGAAATGGAAATGGGAGAACGGAGTAATCGACATGACATCTGCTCACTACCGCATTGAAAGCAGGGAGCCGCTTTTAGGCAAACTGTTACCGTCCTCCATGTTTGGGCGTTTGTATGCTGACCCCTCACTGGCGGTCGCCGTGGCGGTCAAAAGCGTTGTAGACCCGACCCGCCAGCAGGTACGGGTGGTTGACGTGGACAGCGGGGAAATCGTTTTCGATACGGCACCGGCTCCGCTGGAACCCTGAAAGCAACCACCCTGACGGCTGCCTAGCCGGAAAGGGCGATCATTTGCCTGCCTTGCTGCGAGAATCAGGGCCATGACTCTTACTGCAACACTGCCCAGCCCCTGCGTGACAAATGATTCATGGCTCAGCACAGCCATCGCCCGCATCGAAGCCGACTACCAGCGCAGCGCCGACACGCACCTGATCGCACTGCCGCTGCCCGGGTTTGCCGCACGCGGTGTAGACCTTTACCTTAAAGACGAATCAACCCACCCCACCGGCAGCCTGAAGCACCGGCTGGCACGTTCGCTGTTTTTGTACGCGCTATGCAATGGGTTGATTCACGAAACCTCCACCATCGTCGAAGCCTCCAGCGGCTCCACGGCTGTCAGCGAAGCCTACTTTGCGCGCCTGCTGGGGTTGCCGTTTATTGCCGTGATGCCGCGCAGCACCTCGCCAGAGAAAGTCGCACAGATCGAGTTTTATGGCGGGCGCTGCCATTGGGTGGACAGCGCGGCAGAGGTCTATGACCAGGCCCGCCAGCTGGCCCTTGCCACCGGTGGCCACTACATGGACCAGTTCACCTACGCCGAACGCGCCACCGACTGGCGCGGCAACAACAACATTGCTGAAAGCATGTTCAGCCAGATGGCCAGGGAGCGCCACCCCATTCCCCGCTGGATTGTGGTCGGTGCCGGCACAGGCGGCACCAGCGCAACCATTGGCCGCTATGTGCGCTACCAGCGCCATGCAACACAACTGTGCGTGGCAGACCCTGCGGGCTCGGTGTTTGGCGAATACCACCGCACAGGCGATGCCAGCATCACGGGGGTCGGCTCACGCATTGAAGGCATTGGCAGGCCGCGTGTAGAAGCCAGCTTTATACGCACTGTGATTGACCGCATGATTGAGGTGCCAGATGTCGATTCACTGGCTGCCATGCAGGCGCTGTCAAACCTGTTGGGCCGCAAGGTGGGCCCATCAACCGGGACCAATTTTGTTGGCATGTTGACGCTGGCCCGTGAAATGCTGGCGCGTGGCGAGCAGGGCTCTATTTTGTCGCTGCTGTGTGATTCCGGCGAACGCTACCTGCCCAGCTATTACGACGCGGCATGGGTGCACAGCAAGATGGGCGACTGCAGCGGAGCGCAGCAGCACATAGCGCAGTGGATGCATGCTGCGCAGACGCCTTGAGCCGAGCACGTGACCATGCCCAAACCAAACATCCCATACAGCCCCCGCAACTTCAACAGCCTCGCCAGCCCCTTCAGACGCCAGTTGCTCACTGGCGCGCTGGCTACCTTGGCGGGGTGGAGTACGTCAGCCGGTGCCCTGCCCGCCAAAACACTGGTTTTCCCGCGCGACCGGGGCGCACACCCTGACTTTAAAACCGAGTGGTGGTACGTGACCGGGCACGCGCTGGCAGGTGATCGTCCTTTTGGTTTTCAGCTCACATTTTTCCGCTCACGGGTGGAAGGCACCCAGGCCATGGCGTCAAGGTTTGCAGCAAAACAATTGCTTTTTGCACATGCCGCCATCACCGATGTAGAAGGCAAAAAGCTATGGCATGACCAGCGCATTGCGCGCGACGGGTTTGGCGTTACCCAGGCCAGTGAACAAGACATGGACATCAAACTGCGCGACTGGTCACTGCAAGGCAAAGGCGGGCAATACAGCGCGGACCTGCCCGCAACAGACTTTGGCCTGAAGCTGCAATTTACCGAAACTCAAAACGTGCTGCTGCAAGGCAAGCAAGGCCTGTCGCGCAAAGGCCCTGACGAGAAACAAGCCAGCTACTACTACAGCCAGCCGCAGCTCGCGACTACCGGCAGCCTGCGTGTCAAGGACAAAACCTTTAAAGTCAAAGGCACAGCCTGGCTGGACCACGAATGGAGCCAGGAACTGCTCGCGCCCGGCGCCACCGGCTGGGACTGGATAGGCATGAACCTGCTAGACGGCAGCGCACTCACCGCCTTCAGGCTGCGCGACAAGGAAGGCAACGCTGTGTGGGACGGCGGCTCATTCAGGCCCGCCAAAGGCGATGCCTATATTTTCAGCCGTGGCGAAGTGATCTTCAAACCCACGCGCCTGTGGAAAAGCCCATTGACCCAAACCACTTACCCGGTTGAATGGATAGTACGTACACCTGCAGATTTCTACACAGTCAAGGCCGTAGTCGACAACCAGGAACTTGACAGCCGCCAGTCCACCGGGGCGATTTACTGGGAGGGTTTGAGTGAGCTGATCGACAGTAACGGCAAGCTGGTGGGTCGAGGGTATCTGGAGATGACGGGGTATGGGGCGGCGCTGCGGATGTGAGGGAAAGTTGGGGCACGGGCAGCCGATTAGAGATGTGCAATTCCGTCCTCTTTGACATTCCGGCATCCTTGGTGATAGCCGATCGGTTGCGGCGCAATCAATTTGTTAATGGTTCTAAGCCATCCCGATGATCGGCAGCCGCTCCTTGCGTAAGGCCCCGGGCCGCGCGCGAATCATGTCCAGCGCTTCCCCGCGCATTACCACCGTGGACGAATCGTCGAAGATGTTGCGCATCTCATCCGGGTCTTCGCGCAAGTCGTACATCTCACCGGCGCCACTGCGCATCTCCACCGTGCACTTCCAGTCCTTTGTGCGCACGGTGTGCAGTTCCAGCGGCACACCGCAGCGGGCCTCGTTCACGTACCACTCGGAGTAGGCGACGTCACGCGTCTCCTCACCCTTGGCCACGCGCAGCAGGCTTCGGCTCTGTGCGGCAGGGTCGAGTTCAGTGCCTGCCACTTGCGCGAAAGTCGCAGCGATATCCAGCGTGGACACAGCATCATCAATGCGTGCGCCCACTGGAATCCCTGGGCCCTTCATGATCAAGCCCACGCGCAGCAGACCTTCGTACGCAGTCGGCCCTTTCAGGTAGAGGCCGTGGTCGCCCAGCAGGTCGCCGTGATCCGTTGTGTAGACTACGAGGGTGTTGTCATCCAAGCTCAGGTCACGTAGCGTGGAAAGGATGCGCCCGACGCTATGGTCGATCAGCGAAATCATCCCGTAGTAGTTACTCGTCATGTCGCGCAACTGCGCTTCGCTCTGGTCGGGCGCGCGCGACAGCGTGCTGCGGAACTTGCGCGACTCCTCGTCGCCACCCGCCGGCGGACGCTCCAGCGAAGCCTTGTGCCACCAGGGGCGGTTGTCTAGGTCCTTCAAGGGTGCACGCGGCAGTTCCACCTCGTCAGGATGATGCAGCCCGGACCAGGGCTCGGGGCAGTCAAAGGGATGATGTGGATCGGGCAGAGACACCCAGATGCAAAATGGTTTGTTCGTGTCACGCGAACGGAGGTAGTCGATCGACCGGTCCGCACACCACGTGCTGGAATGCCAGGCCACTGGTAGCGCGGAAGACCAGGTCTGCGCTGCGCCCGGGTTTGGCCGCGTAGCTGTCTTCCACAGATCAAAAACGCTCTGCGGCGCACCGCGCGAATACAGCCAGCGCTCGTAATGCCGACCCTGAAGTGGGTCGCTAGGCGGTTGGTGTGGAAAGATGTGGAGCGAACTCAGCTCCACATGCTTGAAACCCATGTAGGGGCCTGTCCACGACATGGGGTAATGCTCGCTGCTCTTCAGGCATTCGGCGCTCCCGGTGGGCGCGAAGGTATTGGCCGTGGCAAAGTGAGCCTTGCCGATGAAGGCAGTATCGTAACCTGCCTTGTCCAGCGCACCAGCAAAGCCGAGCTGCCCCACCTCGGGCGGCAGGTCAATGCCGTTGTCGATCACGCCGTGCGTCAGCGGCAGCATGCCTGTGAGCATCGATGCACGCGAGGGCTGGCACACCAGGTTGGGCGTGATGCAGGAGGTGAAGTGCGTACCTTCCTTCACCATGCGGTCCAGGTGCGGCGTCTTCACGCGGCGGCCTGCAAAGCCGTAGCAATCAGCCCGCTGCTGGTCGGACGTGATGAAAACGATGTTGAGAGGCTTGGTTGATGGCGTCATAAGCGGAACTCGGGTTTTTCCCTTTAGCGATCTACAGCGATAACAGTGCGTCCCTTACGGCGTCCGTCGATCATCTCCCGCGAAGCTTCGATAACTTCAGACAGGCCAATCTCGCTCGTCATTTCATCGAGCTTACTGCCCAGCACGTGGTCGGCCAACAGGTCATAGGCACGGGCTCGCGTGGCGTTGTCCACGAACACGCAGTTGATTCCGTACAGCGTTACGCCGCGCAGAATGAAGGGCATGACCGAGGACGTAAAGTCGCCGCCCTGCGCGAGCCCACACGCAGCGACTGCGCCGTTCCACAGGGTTGCTGCGCAGGCGTTCGCGAGCGTATGGCTCCCCAGGGTGTCAACAGTGCCTGCCCAGCGTTCGCGCTGCAAGGGCTTGCCGGGGACACTGAGTTCATCGCGGGCGATGATGTCGGTGGCGCCGAGTTTCCGCAGATAGCCGGCTTCCTGCAGCTTGCCGGTGGAAGCGGCGACGGAGTAGCCCAAGCCTGACAGCAGCGCAACGGCGACAGAC
>JANXTM010000293.1 GCA_025352405.1 Polaromonas sp. | reverse complement strand
CCACGCACAAAAACCATCTGATCGCAGAACTCCTGCCTCATCGCTGGCAGGCTCTGAACTCCTGACATCTATTCGGACACATCAGGGCCTCTGTCAACAGGTGTTTGCTGCGCGCTTACAGTGCTCACGACCGGAGACTCAGTCATCATCAACATGACATCGGTGTTCGGGCTGGTTGGGTTTCCCGGCTCGTTGCCTTATTCGGTCAGCAAGGCAGGGCTGGCACAGATGACACGCCAGCTTGCCGCCGATTTGGGGGGCCGTGGGATCCGGGTCAATGGCATCGCGCCGGGCGTGATCGAAACCGATCTCACGCGTGAGCGTATCGAGACAAACAGGTGGTACCAGGGCATCATGTGCGATGCCACCGCGTTGCGTCGCAATGGCACACCACAAGATGTAGCGGGCGCTGCAGCGTTTCTGTGTTCATCCGATGCCTCGTTCATCACGGGACAGATTCTGGTCGTCGATGGTGGCTGGTTGGGTGCGCGCTACCTTGCGCCCGACTCATTCAGCGCCACGTTGTAGCGCCGGGCGTTTCGATCGCGTTACGCGTCAGGGATTTGTCGCGTTAGCCACGGATGTGCGTAATTTTGGCGGGGGCGAGTGCCAGTTTTTCAAATAGAGGGAATTTTTCCTAACAACACATAAAACTGGTCGGCAAACGACAGCTGAACACTCCATTGCAGCAGGATCTGATCTTTAGGGATCATAAGCATGAGTTCGATGTCGGCCTAGACATTTCTAGCGGCGAGAAATGATTGCAGTTCAGCATTGGCTTGGTAATGCGTTTTATGGGCAGCTTAACTTGACCAACTGAGCCCGCTGGCATTCGAGCAGCTTCAAACTGGAAGTTGATTTATATATACAGAAGCGGGTGACGTCCACTTCAACTTCAGGGGCATAGTCCGTGCGGACGGTCTTCTCAGGCTCGCACTTTATAAAGTGTGGCTTCACTGATCTGCCCCCCATAAGCCGTACCAGTCATTTTTTCCAAGAAGTCCATCAACACGGAGAGTGATGGACATGAGAACAAGCAAATACAGCGAAGAGCAGATCATTGGATTTCTGAGGCAACCCGAGGCCGGCATGCCGGTCAAGGAAATCGGCCGTAAACACGGCTTCAGTGATGCGTCGTTTTACAAATGGCGCTCCAAATACGGGGGTATGGATGCCAGCGAGGCCAAACGGCTGCGCGAGCTGGAACTGGAGAACGGCAAGCTCAAGCGCCTGCTGGCCGAGGCGCACCTGGATATTCATACTTTGAAGAGTGTGTTTGGCACAATGCGCTAGCCCCATGGCATGACCGTTGTGACGCGCAACGTCTTAGATTTTGAGCCGTACGGGGTTCCATTGCTAAATCCGTGGGACGCTTTGTGACATCAGGGATGACAGCTAGTCCTGCCCGGACAGGTGACGAGTTGTTTTGATAGGTCGTCAACATTTGAAAGCATCGCCAGCAACCGCTTGAGAGCTGGCATCCTGCCTGCTGCAAATCAAGGGTAGTTTGGCCAAACAAACCGAAGTACCTGGGAATTTGGGCTGCAATTGCAGCCCGAGCAGTACTCAAAAATCCGAGCAGAAGTTGAGACAGAAATACTCAACCTTCAAAGGTTTTTGGGAGGGGACCGTGACATGCAACCCAGTTCAGTAGGTGTCAGTGGTTTAAAAGTGTCACGAATCCCAGGATTAATATTTAATGAATTCAACGACTGTCAACTTTTGGCGCAAAAGAATCACTGCGCATGCCCATCAATTTCATTGGCTTCGGAGGCCAATACTCTATCCACTGAGCTACAGCCGCAACATTGTTAAAACAAGCAACTCCATATTTCCGCACAGACTGAACCCGGCCCCTGTGATTCAGTATTCAATCGGCGCGGACACCCGATGGTTCGCGCTTCCTGATACTGCAGAGTTAAAGAGTTGCAGAGTTGAGAAGTCGCGAGATCATCACCCACCAAAAAGTTTTTTTATCGGCGCTGACTGATGTTGCCTGCAACAGGTGGCTTGGCCGTTTGTGAATTTGTACTTCCTTGTGCCGGGCCAGCCGGTGCGTTGACTCCGCCAGCCGAATTGGCCGTCTCAATATCTTGCTGGGCCTGACGGTTCAGCACAACAATGCTTATCCGGCGATTTATCGCTGCGTATGGATCCTGCTTGTTCAGGTTGATGCTCGAAGAAACGCCCATCACTCGGAGCACTTTTTTGTCTTCCATACCACCAGCAACGAGCTCGCGCCGCGAGGCGTTCGCGCGGTCGGATGAAAGCTCCCAGTTGCTGTAAGACCTGCCCCCTTGGGAATACACCGTTGCGTCGGTGTGACCGGACAAAGTTATCTTGTTTGGCTGGGTATTCAGCATGGGACCGATTTCGCGCAGGATGGCGTGCATGTAAGCGGCGAGGACGGCACTGGATCGGTCGAACATTGGCCTTTTATCGCTGTCGACAATTTGTATACGCAGGCCCTCGGGTGTAATGTCTATCAGCAGCTGGAGCTTGAACTGTTTAAGTACAGGACTGGTTTCAATCATGTTCTCAAGCTGCTCTTTCAACTGATCCAACCGCTTGCCGTCATCGGCTTCGCTCGACGAAGTAGAACCGGCATCGGTTCCCGAATCTCTCTCGGATTTCCGGACTTCACCTTCCTTGTGGCTCGAGTCGTCACCTCCGCCAGGAATTACGCTTTTGCTATTTGCGATTTTTGTCCCCCCGCTGAGGGCGACCTTCAAGGGCATCTTGAATTCTTTGGCAATTCCTTCCAGCTGCTTGGCCGAAGACGAGCTCATCAGCCACATCACAAGAAAAAAAGCAAACATTGCTGTCATGAAATCGGCAAAAGCAATCTTCCAAGCACCCCCGTGGTGCACTGGTGCGATCACCGGTCGCTTGATAATAATAATTGGCCGCTTGCCGTCCACGTCCCTCATGGCGATGTTGTCCTTGTTGTTCTAGCGTTTTTTAACTTCTCGCACGTGCTTATCCAGCTCAGTAAAGGAGGGCCGGTCATGTGCGCCAAGAACTTTACGGCCAAACTCAACCGCGAGTTGAGGTGCATAGCCGTTCAGGCTGGCCATCAAAGTCACTCTGATGCACTGGTAAACGTTCAGGGACTCGTTGACCTTGTGCTCAACCAGAGTTCCCAGCGGGGAAACGAATCCGTAGGCCAACAGGATTCCTAAAAATGTTCCAACCATGGCGCGCGCAATCAACTGACCCATTTCCGCGGGCGGCAAGTCGGCGGATGCCAAAGCATGGATAACCCCTAAAACGGCCGCGACAATGCCCAGCGCAGGCAATGCGTCGCCGACCCTTGTCAAGCTGTGTGCCGGTACTTGCCCTTCGTGCTTGTACGTTTCAAGTTCGTGCTCCATCAGTTGACCGATCTCGTGAGAGTCGGTATTTCCCCCAACAATCAGTCGAAGATAGTCTGTCAGGAACTCCAGCACGGGCGTATCGCTTGCACTCAAAATGATGGGGTAAGGAGCAAAGAGCGGGCTTTTATGCGGATCATCGACATCTGCCTCGAGCGACATCATGCCGTCCTTGCGCCCTTTTGAAAGTAATACATAGAGTAAAGCCAGCAGGTCCAGATAGAGTGCCTTGTCATGCTTTTTTGAACTCATAAGCAGTCTGGGCAATGCTTTGAGTGTCGCCTTGATGGTCTTGCCATCATTACCAGCGACAAAAGCGCCCACGGCGGCTCCTACGATGATCAGCACCTCAAGCGGCTGATACAGAACTCCAAAGTGTCCTCCCTGAAGTGCGTATCCGCCAAATACGGATACCAGCACAATCACAAAACCAATAATTACCAGCACGTTGCACTCCTGCAAAATCTCTTCGAGTTCAAGGCAGGCAGACTAGCCTGCCGTTTTCATGCTCGCACGCCGCTCATCACGTCGGCAAGCCACCGAGAAGATGACGTTATCGGTTTTTCAGTTTTTTCAGCACCCAATGTAGGCGCAACATTGGCCTCTAATTCGGCTTTGCGCGTCTTGCCCGCGCGAGAAGGCGGGCGACACAGGACGCACACGTAGTGGGCCTGCGAGTCATGTGCATGCGCAACGAACTGGCCCGTGCAGCGTGTGCAGGTGCTCAACTGCAACATGTTGCTGTCAAAAAACCTGACTAAAGTCCAAGCCCGGGTGAAGTCGAGGACGGGATCGCCACCCTGCTGCTGGATATGTTCAAGGTACAGCCGATAACTTTTAGTAATGGCCGAAATCCGATTGCATCCTCCTTGGGTAACCATGAAACGGTAAATGTTGTAAAACAACGAAGAGTGGATGTTACTGAGCCAGGTGATGAACCAGTCTGTTGAAAACGGCAACAACCCCTTTGGAGGAGAAGTGCCCCTGATTTCTTTGTACAACTTGATCAGGCGATCACGACTCAAACTGGTCTCTGCTTCGAGAAATTGCAAACGCGCACCCAATTTGATCAGGTCGATGGCGAGATGAATTTCCCGCGCTTCGCTAATAACGCTCTTAGAGACCATGCTCAACTCCAGGGCATGAAAAAAGATGCATCCGGGCGACAAGTCGGATGATCAGTTTCGTCACGCTTCAACCTGCTGACCCGAAAGGAGGATGGAAGCATGCGCCTGTTGTAGCGACAGCTTTTTGTTTTCATGCGTCAGGGTCGACAGCATGGAGTGGTCATCAAAGCGAAAGCGGCACAGCAACAGGTTCGATGCTGAAAGTTTCACAATTTGCGACAGCGAAAGATTTCCGACCAGGTCGGCGAGTTCCCTGTTCATACCCAGGCGAAACATCGCAGTAGGGGCGTCCTCGCGTATCAGGCGCTGCGAAAGCAACAGGTAAGTCAAATTCAAATCGCCAATCTCATTGACAGTAGTCATTTCAACCATAGCACGCTCGTAAGTTGTTCAAATCCGGACTCGAGCAGGTAGAAGCTGCGTCACGCAACGCTTCACCCGTTCAAAAGTTAGTCTGTCTGTAAGACTAGACCGCATATACCGTTTTTAACACTTTTTTTAGTAAAATTTGAAAGTAATTATTACATTTATCAACTTAAATGAATTTATTTATTTTTATGCGCGTTTTGATTGCATTGACTTGAAAACAGGGTGATCGGCAGACCCATTCATGTTGGTAAGCTGCTAGGTATGGCCATCAATTGTTCCCAGCCACGTCAAAATCGCCGCTACAGCCACATAAAGCTCAGGCGGCACGCGTGAATCCAGATTCAGACCCATCAGAAGATTGACCATCTCTGGGGACTGGTGTACGTAAAGACCGCTCTCGTGCGCCACCTTGACGATGGCATCGGCCGCTACACCGTATCCCTTGGCAACAACAATCGGGGCCACGCCTTTCCCGCGATATGACAGCGCTACTGCACTGGTCCTGCGCAAAGGGGATGAACCGGGCAGAGCATCATCAGGAACCGTAGCTGACATGAAAATCCCTCACCTCAATAGGCACAAAAAATAACTTAAATTTGATTAACTTGATTACTTTGATTAATTTCCAGAACTTGGAGCTGCAGGCCATGCACCGAGAGTTGTTGATTGAGCGCATCCGCTGAGCGCTTCAAGGTGGCCGCTGCGGCCTGCTCCAGCACATTGAAAGCAGCGCTCAAAACAGAACCCTCCAAATCCAGGCGAACCTGGACCATCCCCAGCGTCGGCATTTGCACATTGAGCTGCGTCGCCCATTTATGCAGTTTTTCTTGCCCATGAGCCGCGCTTTCGTCATGGCTGCCGTTCTCCGCTATTTCCCACTCCATTTGCGCGCCCGGCCACGCTTCTCCACGCCACTTGAATACGGGAGAATCCAATAGTTCAAGTTGTTGGCGAACCAGGGCCACAGCGTCAGGATGGATCAAGACTGGGGCAGACCCCAAAGAATTCACGGCGAAAAGTGGGCTGGGAGGCAAGTCAACTGCCAGTTCCTCACCGCGACCAGCAGCGGCCGCAGCTAAGGTGGCGATGGATGATTCGCCTGTGGCTTTGTAAATAGCGGAGAAGTTGGCGATGTCAAGGCTGGCCGCCAGGCCCGCTGACGCGGGACCCGTGCCAGCGAGGCCAAGCCGGGCGCCATGGCCAGCTTCAGCGTCAAGATCAGGTGCCATACGTACCGGTAGCGCGTTCATTGGCTGCGAAAGGTCAGAACCTTGCGCTGTACCGATGCGCCCGGCAGTGGCCACGCCTAGCCCAATTGCCAGCGGATCAGCAGAGGTGGCCTCGAGTATGTTGGGGGACGATTGAACCCCGCCACCCAAAAGAGCCTGGGGCTCCTGAATCATTTGCGCCAGCGTCCGCGTGCCGGCTGCGTACTGCTTGAGATGCGACTCATAAAACAAACCGGAGCTTGCAACCACGTGTGCAAGTGTTGCCGCCAGCAGCTGCGTTTGGGGGACCTGCGCGGGCGCACAAAGTGCTTGCGCACCACGAATAAAACTGGCCTGGCCTGAGTCAGACTCAAGAACGGCACTGACGGCCTGAGCCACGGCGCTCAATGTCACCCGCGCCGCAACATTTGGTGGCGCTGCAATTGGTCCCCTAGACCTGCCGTCATGCAAATCAATCGCTAACTGGCTCTGAAAAGCGGCTTTCGAAGGCAACCGGACGTCGTTGGTTACTTCCTCAACTGGCGCAATTGAACCCGGACCAGCCACTTCACCTTGCGCCTTGAGCGGCACAAGGTCAACCCGCTGGGCTAACCGAGTCGCCAGCAGCGTGTCAACCAGAGGCGTGAGACCGCTCATGAATAAGAGTCACCCACCAGTCCATAGGCTCGTTGAAGGTTTTCCTTGTGTTCAAACGTCTTTAGGGCCGCTCCAAGCTTCGCCAGCTCCGGCATCACAATGGCTGAGATTTCAGAATGCACCGACGTTATACGACCAAGCAACTGGTATTTTCTGGCCAGCTGTTCCTTTTTTAACGTATGAGCCGGTTCAATGGCTTTCAGGTGGTTCACGAGGTTGCTGTATTGCGCCTCCATGGCCGGCAACGCGCCCCAATCACCGGTCTGGGCAGCTAGCAGCATGCCGTCGACAAGCGGCGCGATTTGTTCATACCAGTGCAAAACTTCGCTTTGATGGTCCATCTCAGGCTCCGATCGACAGTCGAGCCAATGTATTGACTTGCGCCGCATGAATCGGAGCGGAAGGCTTGTCGGGACTGATCTCAAGCCATGCCGAACGCAGACTTTCCAGAAGCTTGTCCGCCTCATCCAGTAAAAGAGGATCATTGCGCAGGTTGGCAAAAAGCAGCCGCTGAACGATGTAGTCATACAACGCAGCCAAGTTACCTACCAGCTCGGCACCCTCCGCTCCGGCGGCATCGGCATCCAGGCTGCCTTTTAGACCGTTTTCAACGATGTTGATCGCCTTCGAAATGGCGCCGCCCTTGGCAACCACGTCCTTGTTGAGCAGATGGTGGCGCGCCATGATGATGGCCGATTTGGCGCCATCAAACAACATAGTAATCAACTGGTGCGGTGAGGCGCTCATCGCACCGCTTTCAGTCGCGATCTTGGCGTAAGCGCGGGCACCGCCCTGGCTAGGTTGAGATGAGGTGTACATAGGTAGGGGTGTGAGCTTTATTTACCGGACATACCGTTAAATTGCTGGGTCAGATAACTTGCGGTTGACGACATGCTGGAAACCATCATGTCGAGCTGCGAGAACTGCGCCCGATAGCGCGCAACTGTTGCGTTTACCCGGGTCTGACCAGCGGCATACTGCAAATCAAGCGATTTCAACGTTGAATTGATACCTGTTTTGGCCACACCAAGGATGCCGTTGGCGTCAGTGAAACCCCCGACCAACGCGGCAATCTGCGTCCCGAAACCAGTGTTGCTGCCTTTGCCTGCAAACAGCTCGGAAACTGCACTTTGGCTTGCAGAAAAAGCAGCATCAAATTTAGTTGAATCGAGGGTCAGAGTGCCGTCCCGCTGAAAACTGACGCCGACCTTTGACAATACCTGCAATGCGCCAGCTTGCGGCGTATTCAGCGCTGAGCGTACGCGTGTCTGTATGCTGAGCAGCGTCGAGTCGCCGACGAGGGCCGCACCGCTCTTTTTGGCCACATCATATTTGCTGAGCTGGCTGATCGTTCCCTGAAGAGCGTTGTATGCAGCAACAAAACCGCCGACCGCGCTTTGTACAGCGCTTGAGTCGGTGCTGACTTTCAGTGTCGTCGCGCCTGTTTTAGCCAGCATCATGGTGACCCCTTGCACGGCATCCGTAACCGTATTGCCAGATGACACAATAGAAAGACCGTTGACATTTAAGGCTGCATTGCCTGCGATGGCGGTTTGCCGCATAGCCTGCGCGGCTGACGAATCCTGAGCAACTAAATTTTGTAGACTGGCGTCACCTGAAACACCAATCCGCATGCTCGACGCTTCCCCGGTTGCCCGGGAACTGAGCAACAGATGGTAAGAAGCTGCACTGCCATCCTTCACGATACTGGCTGTTACGCCCAAAGCAGGGCTGGCATTGATGGAGTCACGCAATCCCTCCAGCGAGTTATTGCTGTCATCAATGACGAATGACCCGCCCGCGACAGTTGCGTCCGGGGAAAAAGATGCGCTGGTGTATTTGCCGGTATCTGGGTCCAGAGTGCCGCCGCTGATCTTTCCAAAGCTGATCGTTACAGTCCCTTTGCCAACAGTGGCCTTGCTGTCAACGACCCCCGCCGACGCAAGCGACTGAGACGTTGCCAGCTGCGCGACATTTACCGTATAAACCCCAGGCTGCCCTGCCGCGGAAACTGTAGCCGACAGGACGTCGGTTGCACTGGAAGTCACGGCAGTACCCTTGAACAGGTTTGACACTGCCAATTTTGCAGCGGCCGTCTGAAAATTGCTCAAGGCATTCTGCATGGTGCCATACGCCGACAACTTGGCGGTGTAGCTGTCCTTTCGGCTCTGCAAGGCGACCAAGGGCGCACTTTCAGATGTGGTGAGCTTGTCAAGCAAACCATTCAAATCGAGATTTGAGCCGATACCCAGGCTTGAAACTGAGGCCATAGTTAAATCCTAAAAATACCAAAAACTTCAAGAGGGCGTCAAGCAGTTCCGCACTGCGCCAAAGCCTCTCGAGATTCGCACCACTTCTTCAAGATGATGCGGCTCTTCAGGAGCGCCGGCAGCTTGCCGAGGCTTGTAATCAATTCCGCCGTACCTTCTGGCTCCAGGTGCACGACCGCATGGTTGAACGTGTCGACTACAACGGCAACCACATATCCATTCTCGCTGTGGTACGAAAACTGAAGCCCAACGGCTGATTTTCGCAACACCTCGTTTATTTTCTCCAGCACGTCGTGGTCGAGCGAGAGCGCAGGGGCCAGGCCCTCAGGCCCATCAAACAACTCGGGAGCAGATGAAAGAAGTCGCCGGTGCAGCAGTTGTTTTTCGAGCTGGTCCGGCAAGCTTGAATGGCTTAAGTTTGTCATGGTTTTCTGAGAACTTTCTTACCTGACTCGCATACGAATTTCAGGCCCTACGGATACTCAAAAAGATCCGGGTTACGGAGCGAACTTTTGAGTACCCCTTATATTTTCAGGACCTGCCAGCAGCATCACCACCAAGTGCCAAGTGAACCGATGAGCGATCGTCCAAAAAACCCCTCACTCTGGCGCCTTGACAGCAGAACATTTCTTTTAACGAACTTAAAAATAGCCAGACACTTGCTTCAAACATTTTGAAGTGGGTGTCTGGCCCTGAGGTTTACGCTGCCTCGTCAGAACATCGAATTTAGAAGTTCGCCAGACAACAGCTTGTTGCCTTCAATTAACGCAGCAGTGCCAGCACGCCTTGAGTCGTCTGGTTGGCCTGGGCCAACACCGAAGTACCAGCCTGCTGCAGGATGTTTGCACGCGTCATGTTTGACACCTCGGTTGCGTAGTCTGCGTCTTCAATGCGCGAACGCGAAGCCGACAGATTGGTCACGGTGGTGCCAAGGTTGGAAATCACCGATTCAAAACGGTTTTGCACTGCGCCCAGCGCACCGCGAAGTGTGCCAATCTTTGCAAGCGCAGCGTCAACTGCTACAAGCGGATTGGCTGTAGCCGTCAAACCAGCTGCGGCGTCTGTTGCATAAGCAGCAGCTTGTGTAGCCATAGCGGCAGCCGTTGTGGCTGAGAAATTGGTCACCACACCAGTCGATGCAGTTACCGTCGAGCCGCCGCTGACTTGGTACAAGTTTCCAGCTTTGTCTTCAATAGCGTAGTTGGCATAAGTTTCTGTGGAAGCGGTGTACGTGCCATAGCCATGCAACTTCAGGTCTGCAGTGGTGGTACCTGCGGACATGTTGGTCACCGTGACAGCCGACATATCAACTGCAGCCTTGGTCGTCACGCCGTTGGTAGTAGATGAAAAGCTGGTGATAGGTGAAGACAAACCAGACACGCTGAAGCCAGTCAGGCCGAGTTTGCTGGAGTCGATCTGTTGCAGGCCGATGGCAATGGTCTGCCCGTCGTTGGCACCAACTTGAATATTCAGCGACTTGTCAGCTGAGAGAACTTTGTTGCCGTTGAAGTCGGTTTGTTGCGACGTGCGGTCGATTTCAGCAAGGCGCTGTGTAATTTCAGACTGAATTGACTTCCTGTCATCGGCTGAATTGGAACCGTTGGCGGACTGCACCGCGAGCTCACGTACGCGCTGCAGGTTGGTGTTGATTTCGGACAACGCGCCTTCAGTGGTCTGCGCCAGTGAGATACCGTCGTTGGCGTTGCGTTGTGCCTGGACCAGGCCCCTGATATTGGAAGTGAAGCGGTTGGCGATAGCCTGACCAGCGGAGTCGTCCTTGGCGCTGTTGATGCGCATGCCAGACGACAGCCGTTCGATCGCCGTGTGCAGCGAAGTTTGTGATTTGTTCAGATTATTCTGTGTGAACAGGGAAAGGGTATTAGTATTGATAACACTGGACATGTTGAGCTCCTGAATACAAAGGTTGATGGACTCCGGTTACTACCGTAACGTTGGCCTTGCCTGCGTATGAAGTTGCAAGCCACCGATATTTAAGTTATCGGACAACGCGTGAAAAACCTTTAGGGCTGTGCACAAAAATAATTCATTGGTCAACCCAGAACCGCACTGGTTACAAGAAAAATTCTTGTCGTCGCAAACTTTTCTACATAAAAATTGCTCTGAGCAGGGATTTTTTAAACCCTCCGGCACTCAGGGGCCTTCTGCATAACCGTCTGCAGGCATCGGCCGTACATCATCATTTTTTAAGGAAAATAGCCTTATTAAGCAGCTTTTACGCTGGCCTAATGCTATTTTATTTATAGCAAAAATAAGGTGAGGGAAGCTTCGTTAGGACGCTGGGTTAGCGAACCGTCAAGCCGCAGAGCCAACCCACCACCCCCGAAAACAGTCCGTTATGCCCTGAGGTTGAAAATTTGATGAATTGGTGTCTGCAAAGACATCATCAGTGGTGATTCAGCGGGCGCCACCTTGATTGCCGACTGTTGCAATCACGGCTTGCTCCTGTCGGGTACAGCCCCACCCCTGATGCAGGTTTTTTGCCGTCTGGCGCGTCGCTGCTGCTCATGTCGGTGCTACTCACCGTGGCCCCAGCACCCGGTAAATTTCAGCTCCGTTTTCTCTTGCGCGTTGCACTTTGCACAGGGAAACTTCCACCCAAGTCAGGCCTGCAGCGCCTCTGGTTTTTGTGAGGTGAGGCCCTAACGGGTAGGACATTTGCCGACGCTGCGCACCTTCAAATCAATGCTGCGGTCTCGGCGAGCAAGACAAATAACGCTCCAACCGATCAATTGCAAGCAGGCAACAGGTCAATGGTTACGCGCAGTGCCGGGCAGCTTACAGCCACCGCATGGACAGTTGCCATCAAGCTTGCTGAGTTGCTTGTGACGCTCGTCGCGCTGCACTGAAGTGTGCATCGCTGCGTTTTCTTTTCACATCAATATTGAGTTCAAAAAATGGCGATGGTTCATGCTTTATGGCACGGAATTTACAGAGCCCGGCGCACCTGCACCTTACCCGTCACCTCTCAAGCCGGCATATTCATGACTTCCTGGTAAGCCGCCACCACCCGGTTGCGCACCTGCAAGCCCATCTGAAAACCGATATTGGCTTTTTGCATATCAACCATCACGTCGTTCAGGGCTACGCCGGGCTTACCCAACTCGAACGCTTCCGCCTGGCCATAAGCGTGTTGCTGGGTATCGCTGATGCGATCAAGGGATTTACGCAGCTCTCCGGCAAAACCGCCACCGACCGCTTCATTGGCAGCCGCACTGTCAGCGCGGACACCTGGGGTTTGCGCAAGTACCCGCATTTGCTGCAACACGGACTCAATTGAAGTGATTGACATGGTTGTTTCTCCCGAGCACGAAGGTACCCGTTTCTGTGTGAACAACGGTAAGCATAGCAGCGCATAGCAGCTGCCATCCAGCCAAGAGACGGCAAATCTTCCAGCTATTCGGCAGATCAAGTACCGCATCGAACTCTGACAATTACTCACAAGGTCCAGGAAGGCACATCCCGAATGGGGGCTATCGGATTCACTTTTGTCTAAAAGATTATTGGTATGCCATCAGTCGTTCACATTGATTTGCAGTCCCGCCGACAAGGCACGGCGTGCGTTTATCCGCACAGCTCCACAGCCGATGGCCAATCCGGCCCGGTTGTAGCCGGATGAATGCATGAGTTCTAATGTGCAAAGTACGGGCGCAACAGCAGAGGCTGCCCCTTCCTGGCTTGATCAGCTGCGAAAGAACCCGCGCCTGCCGCTGATGGTAGGAGCCTCTGCGGCCATCGCAGCCATAGCCGCTCTGTGGTTGTGGAATCGCACACCCGACTATGGCGTGCTGTACAGCAATCTTTCAGACCGCGATGGCGGAGCGATCATTGCATCTCTGCAGCAGATGAACATTCCGTACAAGTTTGCAGAAGGCGGAGGCGCGCTTCTGGTGGCCGCGAACAAGGTGCCCGAAGCTCGTCTGAGATTGGCATCACAGGGACTTCCCAAAGGCGGTACTGTCGGTTTTGAACTGATGGACAACCAGAAATTTGGGACTAGCCAATTTGCCGAGCAAGTCAACTATCAACGGTCGCTGGAAGGGGAGCTGGCTCGCTCCATCAATTCGATGTCCGCGGTCGAGTCGTCGCGTATTCATCTGGCACTTCCCAAACCTTCACTGTTTGTAAGAGACCAGAAAAAGCCTAGCGCGTCCGTCATGTTGACGCTCCACCGGGGACGCAGCATTGACGAAGGACAGGTTAGCGCGATTATCCACATGGTGTCCAGCAGCGTTCCAGAACTGTCAAGTAAAAAC
Source organism: Polaromonas sp. (assembly GCA_025352405.1). GTDB lineage: Bacteria > Pseudomonadota > Gammaproteobacteria > Burkholderiales > Burkholderiaceae_C > Polaromonas. The sequence goes on along the minus strand of JANXTM010000293.1, from coordinate 14,116 downwards.
ATCACTGTGGTGGACCAGGCGGGCCGGCTGCTGTCGGCAGCCAACGCCTCAATGGGTGGCCTGGATGTCAGCCAGCTTAAATATGCACAGGAAATCGAGCAAGGCTATAGCCGGCGTATCGAAGCCATTCTTCAACCGATTCTCGGCACCAGCAACGTACGCGCACAAGTTGCGGCAGATATCGATTTTTCAGTTGTAGAAAATACCGACGAAAAATATCGCCCCAACCAGGAGCACGGTACCGCGACCATCCGTAGCCAGCAATCGAGCGACTCGAGCCAGCAGGGAGCAGGTTCAATTGGCGGTGTACCGGGGGCATTGTCCAACCAGCCACCGCCTGACGCGACGGCGCCAGTGGCAGCGCAAGACACAACACAACAAAAACCGGGCGCAGCAAACCAGCTCAAGATGAGCACCGAGTTGGGTGCTGCCTCGGCAGGCGTCCGATCTTCCGGGGCAAACAACCTGCGCAAAGACGGCACGACCAATTACGAGGTGGACCGTTCGATACGCCATACCCAGCAAGGAGCCGGGGGCATCAAACGATTGTCAGTCGCAGTGGTCGTTAACTACCGGAGCACGGAAGGCGCTGCGGGCAAACGCGTAACGCAGGCACTGACGCCAGCTGAACTTGAGCAGATCAAAAATCTGGTGAAGGAAAGCATGGGGTTCAACGCAGCGCGCGGAGACACGCTAAATGTTGTCAATAGTCTCTTCACATCAGATGCAACAGATGCGCCCGAGTTGCCATGGTGGCGTCAGCCGGACAACATCGGTCTGGCGAAAGAGCTTGGAAAATACTTGCTGCTGGTAATGCTGGGTCTTTTTGCATGGTTTGCCGTGATACGTCCACTCTTGCGCCAGCACCTTTATCTGGCAAAGACTGGAGCACAGTCTGCCGCTCTGGTTCAAGCCCACGCTGCAGACCCTCTTGCACCCGGGCACCCGGCATCGCCAGAGGAAGCCAAGCGGCAGGAGGAAAACGTCAAATTCGCACGGCAACAAGCCATTGACGACCCGCGAATGGTTGCGATGGTCATCAAACACTGGTTAGGAAAAAATGTTAGCTGATGGCACAAGAAAAAGCGCAATTCTGCTGATGTCGCTTGGCGAAGAGGCGGCGGGAAGTATCCTGCAGCTATTGTCTCAAAGCGACGTTCAACTCCTGGGCGATGCCATCGCTGCGCTGACGCAAGTCAGGCTCGATGAGGTCAGCGCGACACTTGAGGACTTTCGCCTTGAGACCGAGCAGTATTCCGCAGTGCACGTGAACTCTGGCGACTATCTGCGTGCAGTTATGAACAAGGCGCTTGGCAGCGACCGAGCCGCGGACATGCTGGAAAATATTTTTCGGTCCAGTGACCCTGTTAATGGTATTGACCGGCTGAACCTGCTGGAAGCCTCTGAAGTGGTGGAGCTTCTTCGCGATGAGCACCCCCAAATTATCGCCACGTTGCTGGTTCACATGAGCCGCAATAAAGCCGCCGCAGTATTGCAGGAACTGCCAGAGCAGGTATGCCACGATGCCGTGATGCGTGTGGCGACCTTCGGTGGGGTTGCACCGGCTGCGCTCAAGGAATTGACCGAAGTACTCAACGAAATGCTGTCTGGAGAAGGCGTCAAGCGACGACGTCTGGGTGGTATCCGCGCCGCGGCAGAATTGGTCAACATGATGAACAGCGCACAAGAAGAAAGCGTTATTCGGTATGTTCGGGAGCTCGACGAAGTGCTGGCGCAAAAAATGGTTGATGAAATGTTCCTCTTTGAGAACCTGCTCGGACTTGAAGACCGCAGCGTTCAATTGCTGCTCAACGAAATTGAGACGGAATCTCTCGCTATAGCCCTCAAGGGTGCACCGCTCGAACTGCGCGAAAAATTCCTCAAGAACATGTCAGCACGCGCAGCCGAGTCCCTGCGAGAAGACATCGAGATGCGCGGGCCGGTGCGGGTGTCCGTGGCCGAGGCCGAGCAGAAGAGCATATTGGTCATTGTCAGGCGTATGGCCGATGCGGGTGAAATTGTCCTGGCCGGCAAGAGTGATGATGGGTTCGTCTAGCATGACCGCAAATGCGCGTATGAATGGAGCAGAAGCGATGGCCGCCAGTTGGGCGTTGCACCCACGACGTGACCTTGCATCGGAAAAGCTGCCGCTGACTGCCTGGCAAAGGTGGGAGATGCGCGCCATTGCCGGGGAGCCCGCACCAAGCAGTCGCCAGGCAGGCCCCGCAGAGGCCAGCACACGGCTTGACCGGACCGCGCTGCCCAGTCGAATGGATGAGGTCGCACTGGCTGAATTGCGCCTGCAGGCGCAGCAAGAGGGTGAAGCGGCAGGTCGCCTGTTGGGATATGCGCATGGACACGCAGAAGGATTTGCCGTTGCCACATCCGAAGTCGGGCTGCAGGCCGAGCATCTGCGTGCGCTGATGCTGGCACTCCCCGCCGCGCTATGCAGTGCCGAGCATCATGTAGCCGAAGATTTGCTTGGCCTGGCACTGGAAATAGCCCGCCAGGTGCTGGGTCAGGAACTGGCGACCGACCCACAAATCATTTTGCGTGTGGTGCGTGACCTGCTCCACACAGAGCCTGCGCTGACCGGCAGCCCCCAGTTATTGATAAATCCCGATGACGCGGCGCTGGTTAAAGAACACCTTTGCGAGGACCTGCAGGCCGTCGGCTGGCGTATCCGCCCCGATGCTCGAACCAAACGCGGCGGCTGCCAGGTGCTTGCCGCCAGCGGCGAGCACGACGCGACAGTGGAGACACGCTGGGAAAGGGTATCGGCCGCCTTGATGCTGCATACCCAGCTGCCAATTACACCATCGGCACCACATGGTTGAACCGAGCCCGATTCCCCCGTTCACGACGCCATTGCTGGCGTGGCAAACAGCACTGCACGATGCCCGCCTCGCGGTTGCCCTGACAACTCCGCAACGCAGCTACGGCCGATTGACGCGTGTCGTGGGACTGGTGCTAGAGGCAGTTGGACTTCGTCTTCCGGTAGGCAGCGACTGCCTGATAGAGCTTCCGCCCGGTTATCCACAAAAGACGGTCGAGGCCGAGGTTGTCGGTTTTTCTGGTGACCGAATTTTCTTGATGCCGCAAAGCGATGTGGATGGTTTGCTGCCTGGCGCGCGGGTGTATGCGCTCGAATCTCCGCAGGGCCAAGGGAGCAGCATAGGCCCACGGACCAAGCGGCTGCCCGTCGGTGAGGGCATGCTAGGCCGTGTTGTCGACGCGGCTGGTCGGCCACTTGACGGCCTGGGTCCGCTGAGTTTCAGCCGCGAGGTCCCCCTGTCCGCACCGCCCATCAATCCGTTGACGCGCGCGCCCATTGACACAGTACTAGACGTTGGCGTTCGCGCCATCAATGCCCTCCTGACGGTAGGACGCGGCCAACGTATGGGACTTTTCGCCGGTTCTGGGGTGGGAAAAAGCGTGCTGTTGGGCATGATGGCGCGCTACACCAGCGCTGATGTGATCGTGGTCGGACTGATTGGCGAGCGCGGCCGCGAGGTCAAGGACTTTATTGAGAACACCCTCGGCAAGGAAGGCATGGCTCGGGCAGTTCTGGTCGCGGCTCCCGCCGACACATCGCCGCTACTAAGACTACAGGGTGCGGCGTACGCAACTTGTCTGGCTGAATATTTTCGTGACGAAGGCAAAAACGTCCTGCTGATCATGGACTCGCTGACACGTTATGCGATGGCTCAGCGGGAAATAGCGCTGGCCGTCGGTGAACCTCCGGCGACCAAGGGGTACCCGCCCTCGGTTTTTGCAAAACTGCCGGCACTTGTGGAGCGGGCAGGTAATGGTGCGCGCGACAGCGAGGGAAAAGGTGGTTCGATCACCGCCTTTTACACCGTGCTGACGGAAGGTGACGACCAGCAGGATCCGATCGCCGATTCTGCACGCGCCATCCTTGACGGTCATGTGGTCCTGTCGCGCAGCCTGGCCGAATCAGGTCACTATCCGGCAATTGACATTGAGGCCTCCATCAGCCGCGCGATGACAGCCCTGGTAGGACCGACTCAGTTTGAAGCCGTTCGCAGCTTCAAGCAGAACCTGTCGCGCTACCAGCGCAATCGCGACCTGATCAGCGTGGGAGCTTATTCACCGGGACACGACGCGCAACTGGATAAAGCCATTGCCCTGTATCCAGAAATCGAGGCCTTTTTGCAGCAACCGATGCATGAACGTGTTGACTACGAAGCAGCCACCGCGCAGCTGCGTGGTTTGTTTTAACCCTGACTACCGTTGGAAAATGCCATGCGTAACAAACTTCCCCTTGATTCGCTGATTGAGCTCGCACGTAGCAAGAACGAGGATGCAACCCGTCGGCTGGGACAGTTGCAAAACGACCGAACCTGCGCAGCAGGAAAACTGGAAATGCTGCTTCAATACCGGCAAGACTATGTCAATCAGATGCAGGAAAAAATGTTGCGCGGCGTCGAGTCGTCCTACCTGCGAAACTTCCAGAATTTCATCGCGACCCTGGAAGGTGCTATCGAGCAGCAGCGTGCTGTGACGTTACAGGCCGATTCCCGGCTGGAGCATGGACGCGGGGACTGGAAATTCAGCAAGCGCCGCCTTAACTCCTTCGACACTCTCGCGAGCAGGGCTTGCAAGCAGGAAATGCTGGCTCTTGGCAAGGCAGAGCAGCGCGACAGCGACGAGCGAACAAGCCAGCGGTTTTACCTGCAATCCAGCAGGCTGGCTGTGTAAGTCAGGACTTAGCCGATGTCCTTTAATATGACTCCCGCCAGCGTGCAGCACCCTGGCATGAACATGGGCTCGAACTCCCCGGTACGCCGCAGTGAGCGAGGACCTGACAGCTTCGGCGACGCGATGTCGCGTTCGATGGATGCAGACAGACAACACACCAAAGCGCCTGCAGCCGGCACGCCCTCGCCGCGACCGGCACACCGCAAGGACAACACCGACGCCATCGAGTCGGAAGCAACTGGCGCACGCTCGGGCCATGCTGCGGAAGCAGCTTCAGCTCCGAACGCCGACACCGCCTCGTCCAGCGTGCGCGAGCCGGAGGCTACTAACAGTTCTGCGACCCCGCTGGATTCGGCGAAAGTCGAGGCATCCGGCAAGCGAAAAGCGTTGGCGGCCCAGATAATCTCCACTTTGGGCGGCCAGCAGACGGCCAGCAGGCCTAGTCCTGACGGCGATATCACTATCACTTGCACCGACACCACCGCTGGTTCAGAACAAATAGGGCATCTATCCCTGGCCAGCGAAACCGGTTTGTTTGAAGCTTTTTCCAGACAGAATTTGCAAACTATTGATCAGAAAGTCAAACTTAAGTCCGACCGCGCAGAAGACTCCGGAATTTTTTCGGCCAACAAAATGACGGCCGCAACCGGGCATGACATCGCCAGCGCTGATGCAACGGCCCTTTCTATTGCATGGGGCGCGACTTGGGCTGCGCCCACTGTAGATTTTGCCGAAGCCAATACAAACAGTGCAAACGAATCACTTCTGGTCAATACCTTGTCCGCGCCAACAGCAGTCGGCCAAGCCACGTCAGAGGTTGCGTCAGTGACTCCTGCAGCGAACTACATGTTGCGTGCCGAACTAGGCAGCTATGAATGGGGGAAAGCCCTCAGTCAACAAATGATCCACCTCGCGGGAACAGCTGGTCGGCAGACTGCCGAGCTGCAGCTGAACCCGCCTGGGCTGGGCCCCTTGCGGGTCACTCTGACCATGAACGACCAGCAGCTCCAGGCCGTGTTTATATCTGGGCATGCGTCTGTTCGCTCTGCCGTAGAAGCAGCCTTGCCGCAATTACGCACGTCGCTGGCAGACAACGGCATCAACCTGGGAAACACGTCGGTGAGTTCTGGAGACCGTCAACAGGCTGCATTTGAGCAACACCAAAGTCGACAGCCTGGCCATTCGACCTACCAGACTGCCAGCCGCATAGAGGTGGAGGCCGCTGCGTCAGCGCCGACCATCATTCGCTTGCGGGCAGGGATTGCGGTCGACACCTACGCGTGACCCGGTTGCCTCAGTGGCCTGCAGGAATCCCACAAATGCCCGAGCTGAAGCGTCTTATCCTTTGTCATCAATCGATCTGACAGGAAGTTTTCGCCCAACAATACTTTCAAGAATATTTTTCAACTTGTCATGGCCACTACCACTAATAATAAAACTGCAGAGGCTGTCAAGACTGCGGCGCCAGCCAAAAAAAGCAGGAAAAAACGTGTGTTGGTTGCACTGCTGGCGACAGTCTTGGCTTCTGGTGGCGGGGCCGCATACTTTTTAACCCGTTCAAAGAGCGTCAACCCGACGGAAGAAGCGGTCGTGATTCTGGAAACTCCAGTTTTTGTCACTCTGGAACCTTTTACGGTCAACCTGCAGCCAAACGGTCGTAGCCGTTTTCTGCATGTTGGTATTGCCATCAAGGTTCCCGATACCAAAACCCAGAGTCAGGTCAACCAATACTTGCCCGAAATACGCAGTCGAGTTCTCACGGTACTGTCCAATCGGCTGCCTGAGGCGCTGACTTCTCCGGAAGACAAAAAGAAACTAAGTGTTGAAGTCACAAGCGCCATCAATGTCCCTTTCGCACCCAAGCAGCCCTCAATCAAGGTTTCCAGCGTGATGTTCACAACTTTCATCTTGCAGTGAACCTGCCTAAAGAAATTCGTTAATGGCCAATGATCAGCAGCAGCCCCAGGACAAAGTGGACGCACTATTGCAAGACCTGTCCAGCGACATGCCTGTCAAACAGACGCCAGCTCAGGCGTCTGATGGTCCACGTTCTTACGCCCTGGGAATCGACGAGCGGATCGTTCGTAACGAGATGCACACGCTGGAGATCATTAACGAGCGTTTCGCCCGCTATCTCAGAGCTTCACTGTTGACCTTCATGCAACGCAGTGCGGACATTGCGGTAAGCACCGTGCAAATCCAGAAGTACGGCGACTTCATGCGGCACCTGCCGGTGCCATCGAATATTAACTTGATGCAAATGAAACCCTTGCGGGGAACAGCTCTATTTGTATTCGACCCCAAGCTGGTATATCTTGTTGTTGATAATTTGTTCGGTAGCGACGGCCGGTCTCAAGTGCGCGCTGAAGGTCGCGACTTTACGCCAACCGAGCTGCGCATCGTCAAGCGTCTGCTTAACGTCATCCTGGAATGCTATGGGAAGGCCTGGCAACCAATCTATCCAATTGCGTTTGACTACGTGCGTAGCGAAATGCACGCCAAGCCGGCCAATATCGTGACAACCAACGAGGTCGTCATCAACACTACCTTGCAAATCGGGTTCGGCCCAGTCGGCGGCGCGCTGAACATTTGCATTCCGTACTCCATGATTGAGCCTATCCGCGACCTGCTGAACAATCCCTTGCAGGACGAGGTTGAAGTGGACAAGCGATGGATGAAGAACATGGCGCAACAGGTAAAAAGCGCAGACATCGAGTTACGCGCGCAATTCCAGACCATCGAGTCAAGTATTGGCCGGCTGATGAAACTGCAGATCGGCGACGTTTTGCCAATTGAAATACCGGAAACACTGATCGCAAAGATCAACGGCGTTCCCGTCATGGAATGCAGCTACGGCACCTCCAACGACCATTACGCTTTACAGGTGCAGAAAATCATTGGACACCTCGATAGCGAGTTTAGCAAAGGGATTGAAAATGAGTGAAGACAGTAAGCAGGAGCTGCAAACCGACACAGGCACCAACTGGGGTGAATCCCAGGCCGAACAGGCGATCGCACCGGAAACGGCACAGATGCCGGCGGTGTCCGACGCTGCGGCCGCTGGTGCACGGGTTTTCCAGCCGCTACAGGTCAATAGCCGGCCAGAGATTGCCAGAGGCGATATTGACCGGGTCCTGGACGTTCCTGTGCAGCTGACCGCCGAACTTGGGCGTACCCGTATCACCATCAAGAATCTGCTCCAGCTGTCGCAAGGATCTGTGGTGGAACTCGATGGCTTGGCGGGTAAGCCGATGGATATTTTTATCAACGGTTACCTAATCGCGCAGGGGGAGGTCGTCGTGGTTAATGAAAAGTTCGGCATTCGCCTGACAGATATCATCACGCCCTCAGAACGGATCAACCAGGTGAATCGATGAGACCGATGGCGTTCTCCAACAGATCGTTTGCGCAGGGCCTGCCGCAGCGGATGCTGTCGCAACAAACTGCTGTTCAGCTCTCGGGTTTGCGCTCGGCAGTTTTTATTTTGTCGACTTGTTGGTTGGTTGGTTTCAGTTCGTCTGTCATGGCGATTGTGCCGACCGCTGCGGCAGCCACACCTGAGCCGGTGCGATCCCTGGGTATGGGTGGCCTGTTGCAGGCCGGGCTTGGACTGATGGTGGTAGTGGCTCTGATTTTCCTGTGCGGATGGGTGGCCCGACGCTTTGGTCTGCAGCAAACCGGCGGTAACCGCATGCTCAAGGTCATTTCTAGCGTTATGGTAGGTACGCGGGAACGGGTAGTGGTGGTAGAAATTGCCGGTCAATGGCTGGTACTGGGCGTCGCTGCAGGCCAGGTTCGCGCCTTGCACAACATGCCTGCTATAAGCCCAACTGAATCGACAGCAACGCCACCGCCCGTAAGCGCATTAGCCAGACTACAAGGATCTGGGTCTTTTTCGCAAAAATTTATCGAATCACTCAATAGAGTTAAAAACCAGAGCGCGTGGCGATGACAACGGTGACAAGGCGCCTCCTGAGTCCAATGGCCTTGTCGCTGCTTGTACTACTTCTGCTTGGGCTGCTGCTGATGCCTGCAGCCAGCGGAGCGCAGAGTTTGCCTGGCGTCGTGACAACGCCAGGCCCGAATGGAAGCCAGACTTGGTCGCTCAGTGTGCAAACGCTGGTGCTACTGACCTCACTGTCTTTTCTTCCTGCGTTGCTGCTCTCAATGACCAGCTTCACACGCATTCTCATCGTCCTCGGTCTGCTGCGTACCGCCTTGGGTACGCAATCCTCACCGCCCAATCAGATCCTGGTCGGCTTATCTCTATTTCTGACTTTTTTTGTAATGGCACCGGTTTTTGACAAGGTACACGCCGAGGCTTACAAACCGTTCTCTGAAAACAAGATCAACGCTGAACAGGCCCTGAACAAGGGGGTCGAGCCTTTCAAGCAGTTCATGCTCAAGCAAACAAGGGAGGCTGACCTGGCGCTATTTGCCAAGCTGGCCAACGTACCGCCGATGGACGGTCCCGAGCAGATCAGTCTGCGCATATTGCTTCCTTCATTTGTTATCAGCGAGCTCAAGACCGCTTTTCAGATTGGCTTCACGATTTTTATCCCCTTCCTGATCGTCGATCTGGTGGTGGCCAGCGTGCTGATGTCCATGGGCATGATGATGGTGCCACCGGCGACGATCGCGCTGCCATTCAAGCTCATGCTGTTTGTACTGGTGGACGGCTGGCAGTTACTTATCGGTGCGCTGGCCCAAAGTTTTTATATGTAGGTGAATCCAGATGACACCTGAATCAGTTATGTCCATGGGCTACGAAGCCATGAAGATTTCGTTGCTTTTGGGCGCTCCGCTGCTTCTGGTGGCACTGGTGACCGGTTTGATCATCAGCCTGTTCCAAGCAGCCACCCAGATCAATGAAATGACGCTGTCCTTTATTCCCAAACTGCTGGCCGTTTTTGCGACGATTGTGATTGCTGGACCGTGGATGCTCAACACGATTCTCGACTACATGCGAAACCTCTTTACTTCGATTCCACAGCTGGTGGGCTGATGCCACCGATCTTCGAAGTTTCCTCAGGCCAGCTCCACAGCTGGCTGGTTGCATTCGTATGGCCCTTCGTGCGCATACTCGCTTTAATTAGCGCTGCGCCGGTTTTCAGCGAAAAAGCAGTGCCGCGTTCGGCCAAGGTTGCACTGGCTGCGCTACTGACGCTTCTTGTCGCACCGACGTTGGCTACGATACCGTCTGTGCCGGTGGTGTCCGTCAGCGGTCTCTGGATATTGCTTCAACAAGTGCTCATTGGTACCGCCATGGGATTTTCAATGCGCCTGGTGTTTGCCATGGTGCAGGCGGCAGGCGAATATGTAGGTCTGCAGATGGGTTTGTCGTTTGCCTCTTTTTTCGATCCCACCAGTGGCGGAAGCACCATGGTAGTTTCGCGCATTTTGAACGTAGTGGCGATGCTGATCTTTCTGACAACCAACAGCCACTTGGCATTGCTTAGTACGCTCGTCGAGAGTTTTACCGTGCTGCCGATTGCCGACGCGCCGTTGTCGGCCGGGGGCTGGTACACGCTGGCGCTTTCTGGCGGTCAGGTCGTGGCCAGCGGGCTCATGCTGGCGCTACCGCTCATAGCCACATTGCTGACGATCAACCTTGCCATGGGTATCTTGAACCGTGTGTCGCCCCAGTTCAGTATCTTTGCGGTCGGTTTTCCAATCACGCTGCTGGCAGGAATTGGCATGCTGCAACTGCTCATGCAATACATGGCGCCTTTTCTTACGCCCAGGTTCACGGCCGGGTTTTTATCCATGCTCGAAGTGTTGCAGCGTTTCAGGTTTTAGCGCGGAAAGAGCAATTGAGCGTCGGCGCGTTATTCACGGGGAATTGGTACGAAGTCTTGTGGTTCGTCAACCTACAAATAGTTAAACAAGGCGATGTGCTGAATTTTCACAAACGTTTGCTGGCTAGCCTGCAGTGCAGTCTGACGCTGGTAAAACTCGGAAATGGCAGTGGCGTAGTCAAGGTCCTGCAGACCGGACAAACGGCTTTTATCGGAAACTTTTCGACTTTCACCGCTAGCGTTGAGGGTGTCCAGCTCCTGCAATCGCGAGCCCACTGAAGCACGCACGGTCAATACGTTATCGTAGGCGTTGGCCATTTTGCGATTGCCTGTGCTCAGGGCGTTTGCAAGCCGGGCTTGTGCTGGGGCGCCACCACTGGCAGTCTGAGTTTGAAGTGCCGAAATGGCGTCGCGGATGGTGCCGAACATGTCGGTGCCCGCATTCTTGGCCGCACCGACGTTAAAAATGTCACCTGCAGTCGGCGTACCGCTGATGCTGAGTTGCACACCGCCAAAGTTGATTGGAGCGCCTGGGGTATAGCTGGCCGGTGATGACGTGACGGGCGGCAATGTCCCGGTAGTCACGGTGTAAGTGGACGCACTCTGAAAGCTGACAATAAAATTCTTGCCGAAGTCAGGGTTAGACGAATCAACGACAGAAGGCGGCCCAAATATGCCACTTCCTGCATTGGCTTCTTGCGCTGAAACGACATAGCCAGCGCCCCCCTGCACCGACAGGAACACATTCCGGCCGTCATCAGCTCCCGCCATTTGACGCAAAACGTCCACCTGCACCATGCGCTCACCCTGGTCGCCTATGTATTGAATGCTGCCGTCGGACTGGCGTACGAACGGCGCCGAACCACTTTTAAAACCGGCAAACAAGAAATTACCGTTGCCATCATCGGTATTTGCCAGGCCTTGTAACTGATCCAGGCTACTCTGCAGCGTGTTGGCGATAGTTGAGCGATCAGCATCTGTCATCGTGCCGTTACCGGCTTCTATTAACCGGCTCCTGATATTTTGCAGCACCGTGGTCACGGTTCCCAAGCTGGTATCTTCAAGCGACAAAGTCTGGGCGGCCTGCTCGCGGCTGTTGGAATACTGGGTATTTAACGCTACAGACTGCGAAACAGAGAGCGCTCGTGCGGTTCCCTGCGGATCGTCAGACGGTGTCAAGATTTTGGTACCTGCGGTTATCTGTTGTTGAACTCGCAACATGCTGCTTTGCTGCGCGCCCATAGCAGCGCGATTTTGTTCGTAAAACGTTTGGGTGCTAATACGCATATTCAACTCCTTGGGGTCGCATGAGCGACGATAAACTGCTACTCGAAAATTAACGGGTGATGTTCAACACCGAGTCGAACAGGGTGGAAGCGATCTGAATCACCTTGGCGTTGGCCTGGTACATCTGCTGGAACATCAACAGGTTGGCAGTTTCTTCGTCCTGGTTAACACCTGAGACGGATTGCTGGGCTGACCGGATTTGCACTTCCAGACTGGTTTGCGCGGTATTAGCGATCTCCACCTGCCGCGCCTTGTTGCCGACTGTACTAACCAGTTGTGCGTAAGCATCGTTAAAGCTGCTCGAGCTACCGATAGTTTTTTTATTTTGTAGCGCACCCAAAAGCAAGGTGTTGCGGCCATCGGAAACACCGCCGATGTTCTTGCCAACGCTGAAGCTGTCGCGATTGGAGGGCGTTCCACTGATGGTTACCGAGATGCCGTCATAACGCATGGATGCACCAGGCAAGTAGCTCACCGGGCTGCCAGCCGCATAGGGGCTGCCTGGAGCCGTTGTGCCATTAGCCTGCGTTACGGTGATCGATGCCCCTGACGGGAAACCCGTCAGCTGATTGGTTGCACTGTTGTAAATCAGGGTCACAGGAGCCGGAGATAGCTGCGATGGCGAGCCGATATAACTCGCATTGACCGAGCCGGCGCTGATCGAGCCGCTTCCCTGGTTGCTGGCGGTTTTCTCCGCCACAATGGGTGAAGCCGCTGCCACTTTTGCAGGATCAAAAACGAGCACCGCCATATCCCGAGCGCCTGTGCGGGTCGGCTGGATCAGGAATGAGTCGCCCGCCGACGCCGTACCACTGAAGGCAAAGCTAACTCCGTCGAAGCTGTTCGCTGGCACCGCGCCCGACAGATCAGCGGCATTAAAAATAGTGTTGTCGGAAAGCCGCGTAACCGAAAAGGTCAGATCAGACTTGACGTCGAGCCGGTAATCGCTGGTGGTGAGCTGACTGGTATCTAAAAAGGATGGCGTCACTATCAGCGAACCAGTGTTTTTGGCATTTGGGCTAACACCAGGACTTGGGCTGGAGAAAAAATCGGTGCCTGGCTTGCCATTTAAATCAACGCCCAGTTTATGTTGAGAGTTAAAAGTATCTGCCAACACAATCGCCAGCCGACCCACGGAGTTCTGGGACGGGGCCAGCAATTCACTGCGAAACTGCAGCAGGCCACCGATTGAGCCACCCGTGATCGCGTTTTTCTGCATCTCTACGGCGCGACCTGCGAAACTTATGACCGCAAGCGCGATGCGCGAAGGATCCTCAGAAGATTGCACGGTCGCCAGCCGGGCTGCTTTGTCGCCAAGTACCATGACCTGTCCACTGCCGATTGAAACGGTGTACTGGCCGCCATCTTGCACCACCACCTTGGTGGGGACCAACTTACCGAGCGCATTGACCAGCTGGTCGCGTTGATCGAGCAGGTCGTTGGGAGCCTGCCCACCTGTAGCGTTGCTAAGCATGAAAACCTGCTTGTTAAGACCGGCTATCTGGTCGGCATAGGTGTTGATCTGGTCAACGCCACCTGATATCTGCTCGTTGACACTGGCATTAATGCTGGTCAGGTACTGGTCCATTGATCGGAACTTATTTGCCACGGATTGCCCCGAACTGATCAACTGCTGACGCGCCGCCGTATCAGCCGGTGTATTTGCGACCGCCTGAACTCCTGAAAAAAGTGCCTGCATCTGGGGCGCAAGACCCGCGGTCTGATCGGCCAACATGTTGTCGATCTGACTGACCTGTGTGGAATAAGCGGTCAGTGACTGGTTAGTAGACTGGACCTGGTTGAATTGTAAGGACAGGTATTGGTCGTAGCTACGAGCCACATCAGTCACTCTGGCACCCGCACCGAAGAATCCAACCCCCGGGGCATTGACACCGCTAGTCGCCGCGATTTGTGCGGACTGCCGGCTGTACCCAGCCGTGTTCACGTTTGCGGTGTTATGGCCGGTCGCCACAAGCGCCGCCTGTGCGGCGTTGAGTCCGCTAAGCCCGATAGAAAACATGCTGTTCGACATTAAACTGGTCCTCTGAAAAAATCGAGCTGCAGACCGCATCTACAGGCACATAGGTAGATAACGGCAGTACACGGACGTACTTGAGGGTAAGAGTCATGACTTGTTTCATCACTTGGCTAGAGAAACCAACCTGGACTTGGACTTGGAGTTGACCCGATTTGACGGACACCTTATCGTTAAGTCAAGAAGGAGTCGAAGATGCCAAGAAAGTACAACCCTAAGCCGGCGTATCCGGCGCAATTTCGCCAGCAAATGATAGAGCTGGTAGCGTCTGGGC
>JANXTM010000286.1 GCA_025352405.1 Polaromonas sp. | reverse complement strand
CCTGCGCCATGAGCAAAGCGCTGAAGAGTGCGCCAGCGATCTTTCAAAAGTCCTGGCATCCACCTGACCTTTTTTCATCAGAGAGAACCATCATGAACGTCCTCAACTTTCCATCGTCATCATCGATTTTTCGCAGCCTGTGCATCTGCGCAGCCTTGCTGGCTGCTAACGGCGTGCAGGCACAGGTCACCGTCAAGGACGCGTGGGTGCGTGCGACCGTGCCACAGCAAAAGGCCACAGGCGCCTTCATGGAGTTGAACGCCGTAAAAGACACCCGCCTGGTGTCGGCCAGCTCGCCACGGACACACAGTGTCGAGGTGCATGAGATGAAGATGGAAGGCGACATCATGAAAATGCGCGCCATGCCCGTGCTTGATTTGCCCGCTGGCAAAAAAGTTGATCTCAAGCCGGGTGGTTTCCACGTCATGTTGATGGACCTGAAAGCGCCGCTGGTCAAAGACAGCACGGTACCCATGACCTTGCTGTTCAAGAACGCCCAGGGTGTACGAAGCAAGCTTGAGCTGAAGTTGCCTGTCAGCGCGGTTGCGCCAGGTACAGTGGCGGGCGGGCCGCCAGCGGCTCACAAACACTGAGTGACGGTCATTGGGTTGCCGCGTCCCGCAGGTGCCTGGTGGGACATGCGCTGGGCATGAACCGGGTATTTGCTATTAATTAAATAGCACGAAGCCTCCGTTTTTTCTGCAGCAGAGCCTCTTTTGATCACTATTTTCTGGTGAAGAAAGTGTGCTGGTGTCAGCGCTTGACTGCCGAGCCCAGTCGTCGGTACACGGTGGCGCGGCTGATGCCCAGCGCGCGCGCCGCCTGCATGACATTGCCGCGTGCGTCCAGCACCGCCTTGTGAATCAGCGCGGTCTCGACGTCTTTTAACGGTTGTTGAAGTGCAGAGGGTGGACTGAGGTGTTGCCGGGCTGGCAGAGGACTTTGGCCGGCCAGTATGGGCAATGCGTGCAGTCGCAGACCAGTCCAAAGCGGGGCTTCTACGGTGCTGGGGTAGCTGGCATGCATGTTGCCTTGCGAAGTGCGTTGGCGGCGTGCTGCATCAAACAGTGTTTCAAACGCCATGGCAAACAAATCATTGCAATGAAGTTGCGCCCGGCTCGCCTGGGCAAGCTGCGGTACCATCTGCCGGGCGGTCTGGTTGGCTGCGGTCACAAAACCATCGTCGTCCACGCCCACCAAACCATCGGCCTCGTCGCCCAGTGCGTGGCCAGGCCAGTTCAGGCGCAGCAGCAGGGCATGCGGTCGGCTGAGCGTGAGGGCATTTTCAATGCTGCGTGCCGATTGCGCCACCAAGTGTTTCAGCTCTGGCCGCTCCAGCGCCTCAATCCCCGTGAGGTCCAGCATGCCGACGCAGGCACCGTCGGGACCAAACAGCGGCGCACCGGCGCAGCTGTAGACCGCATTGGCTTCAAAAAAGTGTTCACCACGGTGCAGCCAAACGGGTTGCAGTTCGGTCAACGCGGCGCTGATGGCGGTGGTGGCCAAACGGGTTTCAGACAGGTCCGTGCCGATTCGTGTGATCAGGTCGGCATGGCGGTTGCTGCGGTCAATGGGTCCGTCCACATCGACCACCACGCCGGCTGCATTGGTCAGGATGGCAAAGTAACGGGTGTCAGCAATGGCGCGGCCCAGCTTGCCAAGTACTGGCCGCGCCGCTTGCACCAGAAGGCGGTTGGCTTCCAGTGTGTGTCGCAGTTCAGGCGCTGCAATCCGGTTAAAGGTAGGGGCGTGTTCGGGTCGGTGGCCGCTGGCCAGGCAGCGCAGCCATGACTGTTCAATCCAGCCATCTACCCCGGGAGCCGCTGCCTGTTGCCGGCCCTTGTCGTAAAGCACGGCCTGACGGGCATGGCCAATGTGATGCAAGCGGTCTTGCCCACCGGGCAGGGATTTGGAGCGGAGGGCGGGCAGGGCGGTCATACACCATTGTGGCTAATTTGGTGCGCTTGCGTGAGGGGCCGGAGCCTTGTCGACTTGGGTGGGTGGTGGATCAGCTGCGGCCAGATCTCATCAAAGCCGTTTCTGATGCCCTACATAATAAGAGAAAAGCATTTTTCGATAGACTTAACGGGCACTATATGCTATAAAAAAAAGAGCAGACTTGATGCCGAGTACTGTCATAAGCAAGGAGCCCACCACATGTGCTGCAGCTGTTGCCACGGCCACCGCGTAGCGTTCTTCCATCAAAAATCCCACCACCTCGGCTGAAAATGACGAGAAGGTGGTCAGCCCGCCGAGAAAGCCGGTGATCAGCAGCAACCGCCAGACTGGGTCCAGATGCGGCATGTCCTGGAATGCCGCAATGCACACCCCGACCAGGTAGCCCCCAATCAGGTTGGCGGCTAGAGTGCCCCAGGGAATCAACCCACCCGGGCTCAACCACAAGCCCAAACCCCAGCGCGACAAGGCCCCGATGGCGGCTCCAATACAAATGGCAATGACAGGCAGCATGGTGGAAATAAGTTGAGTTGCCAGTGCGAAACCCGCACAATGCCGGGCTGTGCACAACCCGTCAGCCAATCTACTTTAACCGCTGCAGCGTGGCGGGCAGTCGATAGCCGCGAGCTGGTCAGTGCGCCCAGATGCGCTTCCCAACTGTGCGGCAAACAAGCTTGGCAAAAAATCACCATAAAACTCTGGCAGACTTCGGACTCATCACAACTCTTGAGGTACTACATATGGCACTGCGCATCAACGACCTGGTTCCCAACTTCACGGCCGATACCGACCAGGGTTCCATTATTTTTCATGACTGGATTGGTTCTGGCTGGGCTATCCTTTTTTCACACCCAAAAGATTTCACGCCAGTGTGCACCACTGAATTCGGTGCAGTAGCGCAGTTGGCCGATGAATGGGCCAAGCGCGGCACCCAGGTGATTGGCGTGTCTGTAGACGGCGTGACTGCGCACAAAAAATGGAAAGGCGATATCGAAAGCTTTTCAGGTGCTAAGGCAGGCTTCCCCATCATTGCTGATGAAGATTTGGCCGTATCCAAGGCATTTGACATGCTGCCTGCCGAGGCCTACCTGCCCGACGGCCGTACGGCTGCCGATACCGCCACGGTGCGCTCGGTATTCATCATTGGCCCGGACAAAAAACTCAAGTTATCCATGACTTACCCGATGTCGGTGGGTCGCAACTTTGCAGAAGTTCTACGCGCTCTGGATGCATTGCAGCTCACCTTCAATGTGCCGTTAGCCACGCCTGCTAACTGGACAGTCGGGCAGGACGTCATCGTCGCGCTGGCATTGAACGATGACCAGGCCCGGGAAAAGTACGGCAGCATCGACATCAAACTGCCTTATCTACGCACCACCCAGGCACCGAAGTAAGTGCCTGAAAATTGTCTGAGCTTCCGTCGGCTGCTCTGGTGATTGAGAACACTCTGGTGCGGCGTTCAACGCTGGTATGTCAGGCTGGATCCGACACCCCGATCGCATCGATTTCCTGAAAACTCCGCCATGAACCTCCGCTTTGTAGAGGCTTTTTACTGGGTCGCCTCGCTCAAGAGCATTTCTCGTGCAGCTGAAAAGCTTTTTCTCACGCAATCTGCCATGTCCAGTCGGATTGCCACGCTGGAGGAGGAGCTGGGCATTTTGCTGCTGGACCGGCGGGACAAGCAGTTCAGGCTCACGACGGCCGGCGCGCGCTTTCTGGTCTACGCTGAAAAGCTGCTTGCGCTGCAGCGTGAAGTCAAGGCCGAAATGGGCGCAGGCGCGTCCATGGCGGTGTCTATGCGTATCGGCGCGATTGAGTCTGTACTGCACTCGTGGCTGATTCCATGGCTTGAAAAGCTGCGCGCTGACCATGCGGGTCTGGCGCTGGAGCTGACGGTAGAGACCACGCCCATCTTGATGGATCAAATCCAGCGTGGAACGCTTGACCTGGTGTTTGCCGCGCTGCCGGCATCCAGTGATGGCGTGAGAAGCCACACCTTGAATCCGATGGAAATGGGCTTTGTTGGCAACCCCTTGCTGCATAAAAAAAGAAATTACCAACTGGCCGAACTGGCTGAAATGGAGTTGCTCACCTTTCAAAAGGGCTCCCAGCCGCATGTCACGTTGCTGGACCTGTTTAAACACCACCGTTTGGAGCCCAAAAAGGTGCATGCGATCTCGTCCATTTCAGCCATGGTGCAACTCGTGCAGGGCGGCTTTGGTGTTGCGCTGTTACCGCGAGCTGCAGTGCATCGGCTGACTGGTTTTGCCAGTCTCAAGTTGCTGACCTGTGACCAGAAGCCAGAGGCTCTGCCGATACATGCCAGCTACCGGACGGACCCAAGTTCAACTTCTGTTGAGACCCTCGTCAAGTCGGCACTGGAGTTTGCAAGTGGCGCAGCAAACAGGTCCAGGAATTCCGTCCTGCTTGACCCTAAAGGCGCGGACAAAATTACTTTGAGGAAACCAGCCTTGGCACCAAAACGGGTCGCCAAAAGCCCATCAATAGAGCCAAAAAAGGCGTCTACGGGTAAACCTTTAGCATTGAAAAAATCGATGCTGTAATCAATAAATTACTTGTTTTATTTAGTTGTTTGTTGATTGCACACTCCAGCGCATGTCATCTAAACTGTTTTGTTTTACGAGGAGCGCTTCATGGAAAAGTCCTGGTTTGCCCGCTTGGCTGTTGTCGTCGCGGGCGCTGGTTTTGCGGCCGGTGTGCATGCACAGCAAGAGATCAAAATCGGCGTGCTGTACCCCCTGACAGGCCCGGGCGCTGCGGTCGGCGCAGAGCTGCGCAGTGCACTTGAAATGGCAGTGGACATTATTAACAACGGGGCACCCGGCATGGCCGACTTGCCGTTTTCGGCGGGCAAGGGTTTGCCCAATTTGAAGGGTGCCAAGATCAAGCTGGTGTTTGCTGACCATCAGGCCAGCCCGCAAACCGGTGCGACTGAAGCCGAGCGTCTGATCACGCAGGAAAAAGTGGTGGCACTGGTGGGCGCCTACAACAGCGCCGTGACGGCTACCGCTAGCCAGATCGCCGAGCGCGCGGGCATTCCGTTTTTGAACCCTGAATCATCGTCTGCCTCACTCACCGCCCGCAATTTCAAGTGGTTCTTTCGAACCACGCCACACGACGATTTGTTTGTGCACAACGCATTTGATTTTCTGAAAGAGCTGGAGGCTAAAAAGGGCATCAAGGCCGGTGCCATTGCCAGCCTGAACGAAAACGGTTTGTGGGGTACCGAGACCACCAAGTTGCAGTCAAAACTTGCGGCCGAGTTCAAGCAGAACCTGGTCAAGCAGGTTGTCTACCCGGCGAAGACGACGCAGCTGACGTCAGAAGTGCAGACCCTGAAAGCCGCCAAGCCAAACCTGGTGCTGCAGTCTTCCTACACCGCCGATGCGATTTTGTCGATGAAGACCTATAAAGAACTGGGCTTTTCGCCGGACATGATTTTGGCCAACAACGCCGGTTTTACAGACACCGACTTCATCAAGACGCTGGGCAAGGATGCCGAATACGTCATCACGCGTGAAGTCTGGGCGCTGGACCTGGCCTCGCGCAATCCGCTGATCAAGCAGGTCAACGACTTGTTCAACAGCCGCTACAAAATCAATTTCACCGGTAACTCGTCGCGCACGTTCACCGGCCTGATGGTGATGGCCGACGCGATCAATCGGGCGGGATCGACCGAGCCCGAAGCGATTCGCAAGGCACTGGTCGCGACCGACATACCCGGCAACAAACTGATCATGCCGTGGAAAGGCGTGAAGTTCGATGCGACCGGCCAGAACACGCTGGGGCAGGGCATTTTGGTGCAAATCATTGGCGGCAAGTACAACACCGTCTGGCCGTTCGAGATGGCTTCCAAAGAGGTGATCTGGCCGATGCCCAAATGGGATCAGCGCAAGTAATTGCATCCTCACTCAGGCGACGCCTTGTTGCACCGCCTAGTCCTGCGGATGCACCGGCTATCGCGGTGCAGCTGGCCTAGCAGCGTGCCGAAACTGGCATGGGTCCCTGACTGAGCAACCCACTTTAAAAGAAAAGCATGACCACGGAAATACTTCTGCAGACGCTGGCCTCGGGCGTTCTGATCGGGCTGATTTACGCGCTGGTGGCGATTGGCCTGACCATGATTTTTGGCGTGATGGACATTGTCAATTTTGCGCATGGGGAATTCCTCATGCTGGGCATGTACTCGACATTCTGGTTGTTCTCGCTGTATGCGCTGGACCCCCTGCTCACGTTGCCGTTCACGGTCATGATGCTGTTTGCATTTGGTGTATTGATTTACAAGCTGGTGATTGTGCGCATCATCAATGCGCCGATGCTGTCGCAAATATTCACAACCTTTGGAATCATGATTTTGTTGCGCGGTGTAGCTCAGTTTCTCTGGAAACCAGACTTTCGGTCGATTGAAAACTCGGCTGTCAGCGGCACTGTGAAGTTGCTCGGCATTCAACTCGGCAAGCCGCAACTGGTTGCTGGTGTGGGGGCGATCGTCGTGACAGGCCTGATTTACTTTTTTCTCAATAAAACCCGGCTGGGCGCTGCACTTGAAGCCACGGCGTCCGACCGGGAGGCTGCCCAGTTGATGGGCATCGATTCGCACAAAATGTTTTCGCTGGCCTGGGGTATTGGGGCGGCCTGTGCTGGTGCGGCGGGGGTGCTGCTTGCAACCTTTTTTCCAATTTTTCCGGACGTTGGCGCTAACTTTATTTTGCTGGCTTTTGTGGTGGTGAATCTGGGCGGTTTTGGCAGCGTGACGGGTGCGTTCTGGGCGGGTATTTTGGTGGGTGTAATTGAGGTCATGGGCGGCTTGCTGCTTGGGCCGCAGTACAAAACCGCCATTGTTTTGGTTTTGTTTCTGGGGGTATTGATGTTTCGCCCACAGGGACTGATGGGCAAGGCATGAGCGCGATGAAAAATACGTTTTCTTGCGTGGTGTTGCTGGCTTTGGTGCTGGCGTTGCCGATGGCGGTTGACGCTTCGCATCTCAATACCGTCATTTTGGTGTTGATGGCGGCACAGGCCGGTGTGGCCTGGAACATGGTGGGCGGCTACGCGGGTCAGGTATCGCTGGGGCATGCCGCTTTTTATGGTTTGGGTGCTTACACCTCAACCCTGCTTTTAATCCGGTTTGGCATTAACCC
Source organism: Polaromonas sp. (assembly GCA_025352405.1). Lineage (GTDB taxonomy): Bacteria > Pseudomonadota > Gammaproteobacteria > Burkholderiales > Burkholderiaceae_C > Polaromonas. The sequence goes on along the minus strand of JANXTM010000286.1, from coordinate 4,520 downwards.
GTGGTTTGGCGTGCTGGCCAGCGGCGGGGTGGCAGCGCTGCTCAGCCTGGCGTTCGGCTGGTCTTGTTTCAGGCTCAAAGGACATTACTTCGCCATGGCAACGATTGCGGTGGCCGAGCTGGTACAGATATTTTTTACCGAGTGGCCATTTGGCGGGGCAGCAGTTGGCTTGTATGTGCCGATGGACAAGCAGGGCTGGTTGTGGATGAACTTTGCCACCAAGCTGCCGTATTACTGGTTGGCGTTAGGTTTACTGCTGCTCACGCTGGCCGCCAACTGGTGGATAGAACGCAGCTACCTGGGTTACTACTTTCGCGCCATCAAGGACGAGCCGGATGCTGCTCGCAGCATCGGTGTGAACATCGCACGTTACAAACAGATTGCGTTGTCGGTCAGCGCCTTTTTCACCGCACTTGGTGGCAGCCTGTATGCACAAAAAGAGCTGTACATTGACCCAAACTCGGTGTTGTCGACGGCCTTGTCCATCAAGGTCGCGCTGGTGGCTATTTTGGGCGGTGTGGGCACGCTGCTCGGACCCGTTATAGGCGCTGTGGTGTTGACCAGTATCGAGGAGTTCACACGGACCCTTTTTGGCGGCACAGGTCGCGGCACCGACGTGATTATTTACGCCAGTCTGATCATTGTGGTGGCGGTGTTTTACCCGACGGGTTTGATTGGCGGACTGCGCAGCTTCAAGGCCCGCCGGGCGTCGCGTGCCGATGCCTCACGGCAGATCGCTGCCCACGATGCCGGTCTGCAGGCTAGCCACAAGGAGGGCGCATGACGCTGCTTGAAGTCAACCAGGTCAGCAAGCGCTTTGGCGGTTTGACAGCCAATCAGGACGTTTCATTTACTGTCGATGCGGGACAGGTGGTCGGCCTGATTGGCCCGAATGGTGCGGGTAAAACCACTTTGTTCAACTGTATTGCCGGGTTTTTTGCACCGACGTCCGGCCGTATCCTGCTGGACGGCCTCAATATTGCCGGCCTGTCGCCCGAGGCTTGTGCCAAAGCCGGTGTCGCGCGCACGTTTCAAGTAGCGCGCACTTTTGCGAGCATGACGGCTTGCGAGAACGTGATGACTGCTGCCATGCTGCTGGAGCACAACATTGTCAAATCCCGCGTTGCCGCCATGCACTGGCTGGGCTTTGTCAACCTCGACCGCTTTGCGGACAAACTGGCTGCGAGCATGACCATCAGCGAGCAGCGACGGCTGGCCGTCGCACGTGCATTGGCCATCGAGCCACGCATTTTGTTGATGGATGAGGTCATGGCAGGCCTGAACCCCTCGGAAGTTCGCGAAGCGGTAGAAGTCGTCCTGAAAATTCGCGACAAAGGTATTGCCTGCCTGATTGTGGAGCATGTTCTGGAGGGCATCATGCCGATTGCCGACAAGATTGTGGTGCTGGAGCGGGGCATGAAGATCGCCGAAGGTACGCCACAACAGGTCTCGAATGACCCGCTTGTGATTACCGCTTACCTTGGAGATTAACGATGTTAGAAATCAAGAATCTTAAGGTTTGTTATGACGACGTGCTGGCAATCTCAGATGTCAGCCTGACGGTTGAACCCGGAAAAATCGTGGCACTGGTCGGCGGCAACGGCAACGGCAAGTCGACTACCCTGCGCGCTGTAGCCGGTCTCAACCGTGCTGCTGCCGGCAGCATTACGTACAAGGGGCAGTCGATTGAGCGCATGCCGGCGCACCAACGGGTTCCGCTGGGTCTTTGCCTGGTGCCCGAGGGTCGGCGGCTGTTTCCGCGCCTGTCGGTGCTGCGCAATCTGCAGCTCGGTGCCTTCACTCGGCTGGACCGGCATGAGGTCGCACAGGGCATTGAGGAAATGCTGGCGCTGTTTCCGATATTAAAGGAGCGGGCGACACAGCTGGCCGGCACCATGAGCGGCGGTGAGCAGCAAATGCTGGCGATTGCGCGTGGCTTGATGGCGCGACCCAAGCTGCTGATGCTGGATGAACCGTCATGGGGCATCGCGCCAAAATTTGTGACCAAGGTGCTCGAAGTAATTCAGCAGGTCAACCAGACCGGGGTGTCTATTTTGCTGGTGGAACAAAACCTGCAAAAGGCATTGAGCATTGCACATTACGGCTACGTGATTCAGACCGGCCGCATCGTAATGCAGGGCAAGGGGCAAGATTTACTGAATGACGACCGCGTCAGGAAAGCCTACCTCGGGCTTTGATATTCCTTCACAGAAAAACTATTTTTAGCCATGAATGAAGCCATGAAAAATGTCCTGCAGCAAGTATTCAAACATCCTGCAGATCTGCGGCTGGCCAGCCGCAGCGGTCAATTCACCTTGCCCACCGCCGGCCACGCGGCGGGCTTTATTCAAGCCAACTTGATGATCGTGCCGAAGGATCAAGCCTTTGATTTTTTGCTGTTCTGCCAGCGCAACCCCAAGCCCTGCCCGCTGGTTGAAGTGCTGGCGCCAGGCCAGCTGGAGCCGGCTTGCGCACCAGGTGCCAACCTGGCGACGGACTTGCCGGGTTACCGCGTTTACCGCGATGGTGTTCTGGTTGAAGAGCGCAGTGATATTTCAGCGCTGTGGCAAACAGACTTCGTTACTTTTTTGATTGGCTGCAGCTTTTCGTTTGAATCGGCTGTTATCGAGGAAGGCGTGCCTTTACGGCACGTGGCGCTGGGCTGCAATGTGGCCATGTACCGTACCAATCTGGCGTGCGTGCCGTCGGGCCCTTTCCAGGGCAACATGGTGGTCAGTATGCGGCCTGTTAAAAGCCGTGATGTGGCCAAGGTGGTTGAAGTATCGAGCCGTTTCGCGTTGGCGCACGGCGCCCCCTTGCATGTTGGTAACCCGCAAGAACTTGGCATCCACGACCTGTCCAAACCTGACTACGGCGACTTCGTTCCCGTCATGCCGGATGAAGTGCCGGTGTTCTGGGCGTGCGGTGTAACGCCGCAGTCGATAGCGCAATCCAGCCGGTTGTCGTTTTGTATCACCCACGCACCTGGCAAGATGTTTGTCACCGACAGACGCGGGTGACAGCTGGAACGGTGAAGCACCTTGTTTTTCACAGCATTCCCAGGAAAAGTTTTTATAAATGACGCAAGAAAACACATTCGGCTCGGTCAAACCTGCGGTGCATCCGGTCCTGCCTAAACGCTGGCAGTTCTGGGTCGACCGTGGCGGTACCTTCACCGACGTGGTTGGAAAAAAACCGGATGGTGCGCTCGTCACCCATAAGCTGCTCAGTGACAACCCGGAGCAGTACCGTGATGCGGCTGTGGCCGGCATTCGTTACCTGTTGGGCCTCAAGCCCGGCGAGGTAATTCCGGCCGGTCTCGTGGACTGCGTGAAGATGGGCACCACCGTGGCCACCAACGCCTTGCTCGAGCGCAAGGGCGAGCCGACATTGCTGGTCACCACCCAGGGGTTCAGGGACGCGCTGCGCATCGCTTATCAAAACCGTCCCCGGCTGTTTGACCGCAATATCGTTCTGCCCGAGTTGCTCTACAGCGCCGTGGTGGAGGCCCAGGAGCGGGTCAGCGCGCAGGGTGAGGTGCTGCAAACGCTTGACGAGTCGCTATTAAAAAAAGAGCTAGAAGCGCAGTACGCAAAGGGGCTGCGAAGCCTTGCGATTGTCTTCATGCATGGGTACCGGTACACGGCGCATGAGCGCGCGGCTAAACGTATCGCGCTTGCGCTGGGCTTCACGCAGGTCAGCACCTCGCATGAAACCAGCCCGATGATGAAGTTTGTCAGCCGCGGTGACACCACCGTGGTAGATGCGTATTTGTCACCCATACTGCGCCGCTACGTGGAGCAGGTGGCCAGTGAATTACCGGGAGTAAAGCTCTTTTTCATGCAATCGTCGGGCGGCTTGACCGATGCCCATGTGTTTCAGGGCAAGGATGCGATTTTGAGCGGACCGGCCGGCGGCATTGTGGGCATGGCCCGCACCGCTGCGATTGGCGGCCACACCAAGGTTATTGGCTTCGACATGGGCGGCACCTCGACCGATGTGTCGCACTACGCCGGAGAATTTGAGCGCGAGTTTGAAACCCAGGTTGCGGGCGTGCGAATGCGCGCGCCGATGATGAGCATTCATACCGTGGCCGCGGGTGGCGGTTCGATTTTGAGGTTTGACGGTGAGCGCTTTCGGGTTGGCCCGCAAAGCGCTGGCGCCAATCCCGGCCCGGCCAGTTACCGGCGCGGCGGACCGTTGGCGGTGACCGATGCGAATGTGATGGTCGGCAAGGTACAGCCGCGTTACTTCCCCAAAGTATTTGGACCGAACGCCGACGAGTCCTTGAGCTACGAGGCGGCAGAAATTTTGTTCAACGATCTGGCGGGCCAGACGGGCCGCAGTGCAGAAGTCGTTGCAGAGGGCTTTATCAATATCGCGGTGCAGCAGATGGCCAACGCCATCAAGAAAATCTCGGTGGCGCGCGGCTATGACGTGACGCGCTACACGCTGCAGTGCTTTGGCGGTGCCGGTGGCCAGCATGCCTGCCTGGTCGCTGATGCGCTCGGTATGACCAA
>JANXTM010000278.1 GCA_025352405.1 Polaromonas sp. | reverse complement strand
GGCTCATATGCAGGCGGTGGTGCTGGAGCGGGTGCCACAACCACTGGGGCGGGAGCCGCGACAACTGGCGGTGGCGCTACATAAACTGGAGCGGGCGGCGCTGGTGCAGAAACGACCGGGACGTAGGCTTGCGCAACCGGGGTCTGAACTTTTCCACCGAAACGGTAGATAAGTCCAATGGACGCCATGTCGACATTGCCACGGTTCCTGATGGGGTCACTGATGCGGTAACGTTCGAGCTCGGCCCTGACGGACAGAGCCTCCGAAATGGCGTACTGCAGACCCAGACCAATTTTCAAGTTGGTCTCGTTGCGCCGTGGGTTGGAAGTGTTGAGAGGCACGAAGCCAGTGCTGGCGAAGCTGCCTCTGTTCTGCGCGTACGCAGCACCAACTCTACCAAGGACTGAGAATCGATCCGACAAAGGCAGCGTGCCTACCAGATCAAGGTTCAGGCCATTGATGCGGGTGTTGCCGCTAAAAGTACCGGGGGGTGTGGTGCTGGAGCCGTAGTTGAATCGACCCAAATCAAAATAGCCGCCCTCCACTGCAAAGTTAGGCGTCATTTGGTAGCCGCCAAACAGCTTGTAGCCGGTGCTGCTGTTGTCTGTCGTTGTGGAGTTCACAATGAAGCCCTGACCAGTCAGCGAGCGGTTAATAGAGTCATTTTTGAAGTCAGCACGAGTGCCACCCACGTTGCCGCCAAGGTACCAGCCCGGAGCGTCCTGTGCCATGACCGCAGGACTGCATACAGCTCCGAAACCAGCAAGAGCCAGAAGGCTGAGCCGGCGTTTGGTTGACAGAAATTTTAATGTTGCCATCGTCCACTCCTAAAAATTAATACAAGTTGAGAAAGTAATTTAAATAATGCAATTCGCCTCTGGCGGTGTCCCCATTCGCAAATCACGATGTCGGCCAGTGAAGAGTTACCACGTGAGTGTGATGTGAGGCCGATCTGCCGCTTGTAGGAAGAAACCAATAATTGATCTCCATTGATACAAAAACAACATTTCAAAAGAGGGAGGAAAGTCCAGGAGTATGTCAGCAGTAAAAAGGTCGGCGAAATTTTGTAGGACTGTTTTGACGCCAGACTCTGAACCGGTTCACGCGGGTCAACGAAAGGGTGTGTAAGAACTTTTGTGTAAACGGTCAATTGGCAGGAAACTGCTGCACTCCCATGGAAATGCAAATAAATGACCGTCACGAACGAATTGATCGACTGGAGTTGGACTTGCCCCGTTTCCGCGGACGGTTTAGGGGTTCTTGACCTCTTGGGTATTCTCAATCAAATCGACTTGACGGTCGCAGTCAATTGAAAGCATGGTTTGCGCAGGCACTGCGTTATTCACAGGCACTGCTGATTTTTGTGTTTTAGCATCTTCTTTGTTTTGTACATTCAGCCTTTCAAAGTTAATCGGTGATATTTGCCCCAAGCTTGAATGTCTCCTGTGCGGGTTGTACCAGGCTTCAATCCAGGTAAAGATCGCCAAGCGTGCCTGGGTGTGTGTTTTCCATATCCGCCTGTCAATGAGTTCGCATTCCAGCGTGGCAAAGAAACTCTCCGCCATCGCATTGTCATAAGCATCGCCGACGGTGCCCATGCTAGGCCTGACACCCATTTCCTTGCAGCGTTTGCCAAACGCCACACTGGTGTATTGGCTGCCCTGGTCTGAATGGTGAATCACAGATTCAGGCTTGCGCGTGAGTAAAGCCATGTTCAAAGCGGCAATTACCAGATCAGCCGTCATGCTCACTCCAAACGCCCAACCCACGACCTTACGGCTGTACACGTCTGTGACTACGGCCAGATACAGGAAACCCGCCCAAGTAGGCACGTAGGTCATATCTGCCACCCAAAGCTGGTTGATATCCGTGGCGACAAACTGGCGTTTGACCAAATCCGGTGCTGGCCTTTGACGCTTGTCGCGGGTGGTGGTGACCACGTAGGCGCGCCTGCGGCTGACGCCGCGGATGTGCGCGCGCCGCATGACGGTTGCAATGCGTTTGCGGCTGGCCACAACGCCCTGATCGGCCAACTCCGCGCGGATGCGCGGCATGCCGTAGGTGGCGTCACTCTTGAGGTGAGCCGCTTCAATTTGCGCAAGCAACGTGACATTGGCGGCAGCACGTTTGCTTGGCACACGACCATGCCAATCGTAAAAGCCGCTTTTAGAGATTTGCAGGCAATCGCACATGCTA
>JANXTM010000256.1 GCA_025352405.1 Polaromonas sp. | reverse complement strand
AATGCTGTATGAGGCGGGTGTCAAAGGCATTTACGGCCCGGGAACGCCAATTCCGGCCAGTGCCAAAGATGTGCTGGAGCAGATTCGCAGGGCGTTACATCCAAGTCAAAATCCAAGTTTGTGATACAGTAATACTGTATTTCATCTAATTTTGAAAAGGAGTTTGTCATGGCTGTATCCGTCCGTTTAGATCCTCTTATGGAAAAGGAACTTGAACTTTTTGCCAAGCGCCAGGGAATTACCAAAACGCAATTTATTGTTGCCGCTTTGGAGCGCGCGTTAGGGCGCAAAGATCCTTACAAACTTCTGTTGCAAGTCAAAGGTGAAACGCCTTTACAACCCCAAGCCAATCAGTGGCAAGAGACCTACGGCAGCGAAGGCACAGAGTTGTATGACACAGAACGATCACGGCTGGCGATGATTGCAAAATTGAGAGCGAAGCATGGCCTCAGCGCTGATTGATGCAAGTGCCTTGGTGGCGGCATTCGTACCAAGTGAACCTAAAAATCAACACTATCTAGAGTTGTTTCAACTTGCTTCGCTGGAGCATTGGTCACTATCAACGACGTGGCCATGTGTTACGGAGGCTAGTTACCTCGTGGGGCCTCCTGAACGATTTGAACTGCTCAAATGGATTGGACGTGGGGCAATTTCAGTCTTTCCTTTTGGGCAAGAGGCTTTGATGGAGTTGGTTCCTGTCATGCAGAGATACACCGAATCTCCGCGAACAGAAATGGATTTAGCCGACGCGTCGCTCTACGCGTTGGCAACAGATACAGGCGTCACCCGAATCATGACCTTGGATAAACGCGACTTCTCGCGTTACCGCTTGCCCGATGGCCGGGCGTTTGAGATTTTGTGAGGTCATTGAAGTGTCTATGAGTCTCAACTCCGTTCGGGCTGAGCTTGTCGAAGCCTTCTGTTGACAAATGATAGTGAGTTGTATGGTTAAAAAAATTGGCTTGTCGCTTTTCGGATTTGTTGTACTGCTTTCTCTGGGTTACGCAATCTATGCTTGTCCTGAAAAAAGACCTGAGTGGATATCGGCTACTGCTGCTGTTGTTTCCGCTTTGGGCGTTATTTTTATATGGCAGCAGTTGCAAGAAACAAAGAAGATTGCCCAACTTCAGTTTCAAGATGGACTGGCCAAGGAATACCGTGAACTGATAAGCCGTATTCCTACAAAAGCAATGCTTGGTGAATACCTACCGCCGAAAGAATTTGTTGCAGCGTTTGATGAACTGTTCAGGTATATCGATTTAAGTAATGAGCAGGTAATGCTGCGAAAGCACAAACGTATCAGTGTTGAAGTTTGGATAAGCTGGTGTTCCGGAATCACATTCAACTTCGCACTACCCGCTTTCCAACAAGCGTGGAAAAAAGTGCAGCAAAAAACTCCAACACAATTTTCGGAACTTAAACAATTGTTTAACGCACTAGAAAATAGAAAAATTGATAGCGATCCAGCGCTTTGGAATAAGAATTAAGTTATCCCATGCGTCCATTTTTTGTCTATTTGCTGAAGTGTTCTGATGACTCTTATTACTGTGGTCACACAGACAATATTGAAGCGCGTCTGCAGCAACACGACACCAGTGAAAGCGGTTACACGTCAACTCGCAAGCCGGTTGAACTCGTTTGGCAAGGTGAGTTTGAAACGCGAGAAGGCGCAATTACTTTTGAGCAGCAAATCAAGGGTTGGTCGCGGGCTAAGAAGGAAGCTTTGATTGTGGGGGATTGGAGTCGTATTCAGGAACTGGCCAAATCAAAAAATAAGCCCGTTCGCCCTGAGCCCTTCGACAAGCTCAGGACAGGCTTTGTCAAAGGGTCTCAACAAATCCGGTCCGGTCCTTCGACAAGCTCAGGACGAACGGGGGCGTTGGGTGCTCCTACAAATGCCGACATAGGCGGGCATCCTTCGACCCTTCGACAGGATTCCTTCGACTCTGCTCAGGACGGGCGGCTTCGACAAGCTCAGCCCGAGCGGGTGGGGGTATCCGAAAGATCTGACCTTATAGGCAGAATCCTGCACGCTGAAGCGATCGTGCAACGCCGCGCCATCGCCAAAGCCATCACCCTGCTTGAATCCACCAGAGCCGATCACCGCGCGCAGGGCGACGAGTTGCTGACTGCGCTATTGCCTCACACCGGGAAGGCATTCCGATTAGGTATCAGCGGTGTCCCCGGCGTGGGTAAATCCACCTTTATCGAAGTGCTGGGCCTGTACCTTATCAAACAGGGGCACCGGGTTGCAGTACTGACAATTGACCCTTCATCAACGGTTTCAGGCGGCTCCATATTAGGCGACAAGACGCGCATGGAAATGCTTTCCGTCCATGAAAAAGCCTATATTCGCCCCAGCCCGTCCAGCGGCACGCTGGGCGGTGTCGCTGAAAAAACGCGTGAAGCCATGCTGGTCTGTGAAGCGGCTGGCTACGATGTGGTGATGGTTGAAACCGTAGGCGTTGGCCAGAGCGAGACCGCAGTAGCCAACATGACCGACATGTTTGTACTCATGCAATTGCCCAATGCAGGCGATGATTTGCAGGCCATTAAAAAGGGCGTGATGGAGCTGGCCGACTTGGTGGTCATCAACAAGGCTGACATCGACGCGATTGCGGCGCAGCGTGCACAACTGCAAATCACGTCCGCCATGCAGTTGCTGGGCATGTTCAGCGGTTATGTAGAAACCAACTGGCACCCCAAAGCCATACAGCTGAGCGCGTTGAAAGGTGAGGGCGTCGAGCCCTTTTGGGCACAAGTGCTTGACTTCAAAGCGCGGCAAACCGCCAACGGCAAGTTTGCCAGCCGCCGCCAGCAGCAGTCGCTGTCCTGGATGTGGGAGCGTATTGATGCAGGGTTAAAGCAGGCCTTCAGGCAAAACCCGGATGTCAGTACCTTGCTGCCCATCCTGACGGCTCAGGTGGTCAGCGGGCAGCTTCCCGCCTCAACAGCGGCACGAAATTTACTCTTTGCCCAATCAAACCGGGCGCCAGTAGCTATTAAATAAATAGCGCATGCAAACAGAACGGAAAACAACCCATGCAAGACATTCTTGAAAAACTCGAACAAAAACGCGCAGCAGCCCGGCTTGGCGGGGGTCAAAAGCGCATAGATGCGCAGCACGGCAAGGGCAAACTCACCGCCCGCGAACGGCTCGAAGTGCTGCTTGACGAAGGTACCTTTGAAGAGTGGGACATGTTTGTAGAACACCGCTGTACCGACTTTGGTATGGCCGACAACCGCCCGCCAGGGGATGGTGTGGTCACGGGTTACGGCATGATCAACGGGCGGCTGGTGTTTGTTTTTAGCCAGGACTTCACGGTGTTTGGTGGTGCGCTGTCTGAGGCGCATGCCGAAAAAATATGCAAGGTTATGGACCAGGCCATGAAGGTCGGCGCGCCGGTGATTGGTCTGAACGATTCCGGTGGTGCGCGCATTCAAGAAGGCGTGGCATCGCTGGGTGGTTATGCCGATGTGTTTCAGCGCAACGTGATGGCCAGCGGCGTGATACCGCAAATCAGCATGATCATGGGCCCGAGCGCTGGCGGCGCGGTGTACAGCCCGGCCATGACGGACTTCATCTTCATGGTGAAAGACTCGTCTTATATGTTTGTAACCGGCCCCGAGGTGGTTAAAACCGTGACGCATGAAACCGTCACAGCCGAGGAACTGGGCGGCGCGATTACCCACACTACCAAAAGCGGCGTGGCTGATTTGGCGTTTGAAAACGATGTTGAAGCGCTGCTGATGCTGCGCCGCCTGTATAACTACCTGCCACTGAACAACCGTGAAAAAGCCCCGGTGCGCCCCAGCGCCGACCCGGCCACGCGCATGGACCTGAGCCTGGACACGTTGGTGCCCGAAAACCCGAACAAGCCCTATGACATGAAAGAGCTGATCGTCAAAACAGTAGACGACGGCGACTTTTTCGAAATCCAGCCCGAGTACGCCAAAAATATCATCATCGGCTTTGCCCGCATGGAAGGCCAGACGGTTGGCATCGTTGCCAACCAGCCGCTGGTGCTAGCTGGTTGCCTGGACATCAAATCGTCGATCAAGGCGGCGCGCTTTGTGCGCTTTTGTGACTGCTTCAACATTCCCGTGGTCACGTTTGTTGATGTGCCCGGCTTCATGCCAGGTACGTCGCAAGAGTACGGCGGCATCATCAAGCACGGTGCCAAGCTGCTCTATGCCTACGCCGAATGCACGGTGCCAAAAATCACTGTCATCACGCGCAAGGCCTACGGCGGCGCTTACGACGTGATGAGCTCCAAACATCTGCGCGGTGACGTCAACTTTGCCTGGCCGAATGCCGAGATTGCGGTGATGGGGGCCAAAGGCGCGGTTGAAATCATCTTCCGTGAAGACAAGGGCGACCCGGTGAAACTGGCGGCGCGTGAGGCCGAATACAAAGAGCGCTTTGCCAATCCGTTTGTGGC
>JANXTM010000250.1 GCA_025352405.1 Polaromonas sp. | reverse complement strand
AAATCCAGCAACTGTTGGGGCGAGGAAGCACCAAAAACAGGGGCAGAAATATTCCCCATGATCCACTGTTCACCGTTGGGTAAATTAAATTGAAGTGCCAGATTGCGCTGTGATTTCGCGTTGTCTGGTGCCTTCGGGTTGTCTGGTGCCTTCGGGTTGGCTCCTCCGACTGAAAAACGCACCACTACTGGCACCGGTTTTCCACTGAATACAGATGCTGTTGACAATGATCTTGCGTCAGCAGTGCCGACAAACTCCCCCGCAGCGCATATGCCTTTCGCACCCGATCGGCGGTATCCGTCAAACTTGCCGGCTGTGGCTTCAAATTGATTGACCATTGCTGAGGGGTCACTGGCCCATGCGGCTGGCGCTCCGGAGGCTGTTTGCGCCACTGTGCTGAAGCTTAAGGTTGAGGTGATCACTGCTACGGCAGACAGAATCAAGGTTTTCATTGGGGCGACGCCATGTTTTATTTGAACGAACCGCTGGTAGCGGCTAACGTCCACTCTCAGTCGAATACGTGAGCAAATTCTTACAGTAATCAGAAAAAACAACCAGTTACTATGCAATCCGACAAAACCACGAGACTTTGACCATGAAGATGTGCCGCCAATTTTTATATCTGACCGCAAATAAGAGTTTTCTTTGAGCCGTTCTCTCATCATCGCTCCACAGTGGATAGGCGACGCTGTCATGACGGAGCCGCTGCTGCGCCGTTTGCAGGCGCGCGGTGAGCGCATCACGGTAGGTGCACTGCCCTGGGTTGCACCGGTGTACAGCGCGATGCCGCAAGTCGCCGAGGTGATCGTATTGCCGTTTGCCCGCGGCGCCTTGCAGCTCCAGGCGCGGCGCGCCATGGCCCGGCAGATCAAAGGCCGGTTTGACAAAGCCTACGTGTTGCCCAACTCGCTGAAAAGTGCGTTGTTGCCGGCGCTGGCCGGTATCGCCCAGCGCATTGGCTACCTCGGTGAAATGCGTCTGGGCTTGCTCACCCACCGGCTTTCAAACCCCAAGAACAAACCGCCCATGGTGGCGTTTTATTCAGCGCTGAGCGGGGAAGATTGCCTGGAGGCCGATCGCCCCCGGTTGCATATTGCAGATCCCGAGATTTCTCAAGCCTTAGCCGCGCTGGGCCTGCAGCGCGGGGCATATCACGTGTTTGCACCCGGCGCTGAATATGGCCCGGCCAAGCGCTGGCCCGCTGCACACTTCTCGGAACTGGCCGCCCGACTGGCGTTGCCGGTGGTGCTTTTGGGCTCTGCCAAAGACGCTGCGTTGTGTGACGCTATTGCCGCACCGGTCAATGCCGCGCGCCCTGGTCAGTCCATCAATATGGCGGGAAAAACCTCGTTGGGGCAAGCATTGTGCGCGTTAGCTGCTACTAAAAGCATAGTGAGCAATGATTCTGGCCTGATGCATGTCGCGGCTGCTTTCGGCGTGCCGCAGGTCGCCCTTTTTGGCTCGTCCAGTCCACTGCACACCCCGCCTTTAAACGACAAAGCTGTCGTGCTATGGCTAAAAACCGATGCCAGCTACCAACCCCCACTGGACTGCGCACCGTGCTTTCAACGTGAGTGCCCGCTGGGCCACACCCGCTGCCTGAACGACATCAGCGCAGAGCGCGTCCTACAGGTTCTCAGTCAAGTTTGAAGGCGCGATCGAGCGACACGGGCCCTGCGCCGTGCGCGACCAGGTACAAAAGGATGGCTGCCCATGACAGGTGGGTCGGCCACGCGTCTGGGTACACAAAGAGCTGGATAACCAGCGTCATCCCCAAAAGAGCCAGGGCCGATAGGCGGGTAAAAAGCCCCAGAACGAGGAGTGCCGGAAAAAGGTGCTCTGCGTAGGCTGCCAGGTGGGCGGCAATCTCTGGGGACAACAGCGGAAGCCGGTATTCGGTGCGAAACAGCTCCAGCGCGCCGTCACTGACTGTCAGCCAGCCCTCCACCTTGGTACGCCCGGAAAGGAAAAACACAGCTGCAATGCCGAGCCGGCTGGCCAAGCCAAGTATGCCGTCAGGAATTCGGCGTGATAACCAGCTGGCCAAGAGCTTGTGCCCGCTTCGGAGCGGTCTCGATGACGTGTCGACGGGTTTTTTGACGGACTCATTCATGGGATGTGCCTTCATCGCGGGTGTCGATACAGGTCAGCGTGTTGACCAGGCAGCCCGCATCAAGCAGCTTGGTCATGAGTCGCGCAAGGTCCAGATTGGTCTGTACCTCTAGCGCCTGCGACACGGCGTCTTCCAGCGCATCGCCACGAGCGCAGGCATCCAGAAAGGCCACGCCACCCGGGTCAAGCGCTGTCCAGACCACTTCAGCTGCGGGGCGTGACATCAGGATACCCTCACCTTCCCAGCGCAATTCAGGCGCATTGCCAGGCGACGCGTCGCTGCGGCGGTTGTTTTGCCACAGGCTGCGAATGGGTTGCGCCGGGAACCAACACCAGCGCGCGGCCGGGTGCGGGCAAAGCGCGGTGCTGCTGAGCGCTTCTGCCGGCAGGCGGGCCAACACCTGGGGATCCAGGGGGATGCCGTCGGCCGCCGCATGCGCCTCGGTCCAGAATCGGTCCAGTTGGGCGACGGCGGGCAGGTAAGGCAGTGCTGCCGCCGGAAGGAACTGGGCGAGGAAGTCCGAAAAACCAGCGCCGTAGTCAAGCAGGCGGGCGTCGTCGGGGGGCGCAACCCGGGCGTAGACAGCGGCTGCGGCGCGAAACCACTCGTCACCCACGAGCCGCGAAACTGCCGGAAAATTTGCCTGCAGCGCATCAATACAGCCTTTGAGCACAGTATTGCGGTACACCGAAAAGCCGGGCTGGCGACTGAGCGGGTGGCTGGACACCGTCTCCGCGGAAGTGGTCAATAGCGCCGCGGAAAAATCGTCCTGAAATCGGCACAATGCGTTGATCATGCTGTTGAACCGGGCGGTGTTAGCAGGCCCCGTGCACGTCGGCACTCAGCCAGCAATTCAGAAAAGTCTGGAAGATGGTCGTCACGCTCGATCAGCGTCGGTTTAGGACCGATGCGCGCGATCAGCCGATCGTACAAATCCCACACGCCAGTAGGCACCGGTGCATCGTGGGAATCGATCAGTAGTGCGTCGCCCAGCTCCGGGTCGGGCGTATGCCCTGCCAGGTGAATCTCCAGCACCGTATTGCCTGGAAAGGCATCAATATAGGCTTCGGCTGAATAGCCCAGGTTACGGGCACTGACAAAGACGTTGTTGACGTCCAGCAGCAGCCCGCATCCGGTTCGCCGCGCCAGTTCGGCCAGGAAATCAATTTCCCCGAGTTCGTGCTGAGGAAGGGTTAGATAGTGCGCGGGGTTTTCCAGCGCGATACGTTGATGCAGTGCGTCTTGCACACGCCCGATGTTGCCCGCAATACGCTGCAGGGACTCGGCCGTCCGTGGGAACGGCAGCAGGTCGGGGTAATACACACCGTTCCAGCTTGACCAGGCCAGGTGTTCCGAAACCAGCGCAGGCTGGATGCGGTGGACCAATTGGGCCAGGCGGTCCAGATGGTCTGAATCCGGTGCAACTATGCCGGCCAGTGACAGCGAAACGCCGTGCAGCGAGATCGGCTGACAGGCGCGCACTGCTTCCAGCCAGGCAAGGCGGGGCCCGCCAGCCACCATGTAATTTTCTGGGTGCACCTCGAACCAAATCCCCTCTTCTGTGCAGCCGAGCGCATCACTAAAGTACTTCGGCTTCAAGCTGAGGCCCGCCTTCAGTGGCGTATTCGGGTCAGGTGTACCGGGCATTGCGCGCTCAGCTATTAACTGGCGCCAGCGAGCCCGTGCCTTTGGGCGTCTTGAGCGTTGTGCAGGTACCACCAAGGACATTTTTCCAAGCGTTTCCCTGATAGTCGACTTTGGAAGTTCCAGCGCAGGTGGTTCCGGGGCCGGCGGCGCAGTCGTTCTTGCCAGCGAGAGAAACGCCATAGCATTTTTCCATGGCTTTGTCGCCCATTGGCTTGTTCTGTGCCAAAGCGGTGCCAGAGGCGATGGCGGCAAACGCCAAGGAAGTGATGACCAGTGATTTTGTCTTCATGTCGAGCTCCAGTTGAATATTAAACAGTCATTGCAGATCGGAACGCCAGGCACCTTTTTTGCCAAGAGGCATAAAGGGCGGAAAGAACGGCCCGCACATTAGTTCGCGGGCTGACGCGGATAAGTTACACCAAGGTGAAAAAATATATTCTCTGTCATGGTGTAACTTAGACGTCTCATGGAACGAATAACTACCCGTATGACAAGCGAAGACACTGAGGTGCGACTCAAAGACCTGCTGGTGTCCGGCTTGGCCGGAGACGCACTGGCGTATCACGCATTTTTAAAGGATCTGAGCGTGCATTTGCGGGGCTTTTTCCGGCGTCGCCTTGCGGGTTTGCCGGACGAGGTGGAAGATCTTGTGCAGGAAACTTTGCTGGCGGTTCACAACAAACGTGAAACATATCGGCAGGATATGCCGGCGACGTCGTGGATTCATGCCATCGCGCATTACAAACTGGTCGACATGTTCCGCAGGCGGTCGCGGAGCGATGCATTGAATGAGCCGTTTGACGATGCACTGGAGATTTTTGCGTCGCCTGAAGATAGTGCGACAGAAACCCGGCATGACTTGGTCCGGTTACTGGCGCTGTTGCCGGACCGCCAGCGCTTGCCCATCTTGCATGTGAAACTGGAGGGTTTAAGTGTCGCAGAGACTGCGAAATTGACGGGCTTGTCGGAGCCCGCAGTGAAGATAGGCGTCCACCGGGGACTAATCGCCCTGGCTGTCAAACTGAAGGAGCGTTGATGAATACAGATGATCTGGTGCAATTTTTGGCAACTCATGTTGAACCCGCTCAAAGCCGCAGAATGTGGCCGCGCATTACCCTGACTGGGGGCGGAGGTGGGCTGCTGGCGCTGGGCCTGATGTTGGTTTTTCAGGGGCTTCGGCCGGATGTCGCTAGCGCAGTTTTTACCGGCCCTTTCTGGATGAAGCTGGCGTTTCCGGCGCTGTTGGTGCTGGGCTGCTTGGTGGCGTTGAACAGCATCGCGCGCCCGGGTGCGCCGCTCTCCGGTTTGTGGCGCTGGCTTGTCGCACCAGTTCTTGCGGTGTGGGCCGTGGCTGGCGTAGAGCTTTATGGTGCTATGCCGGGCGACCGTTCGGCCCTGGTTATGGGCGTTAGCTGGACGGCGTGCGTGGGCAGTGTAGCGCTGCTTTCCTTGCCGGTGCTGGTGGCGTTATTTTGGGTTATGCGGCAACTGGCACCCATCCGCCTTGCGGTTGCCGGTGCCTGTGCCGGGCTGCTGGCCGGCGCAGTAGGCGCTTTGGCCTACGCGCTCCACTGCCCTGAAACAAGCGCTTCCTTTCTCGGCCTGTGGTACGTGCTCGGAATGGCTATGCCGCTGGCAGTGGGTGCCCTGCTTGGCCCGCGCCTGCTGCGCTGGTAAAGGCTGGCGCGGCCTGTCGCAGGTCCACGCGGATGGTCGTGGTTGGCGGCTTTCAGCGTCGCAGCTGTGACGACTTCGATAGTGGAATTCGCCTACGCGGTGCAGGCGGCTACAGTTTGCCGGCCGAGCTGGCAGGCTCCCGACGATATGCAGTGCGTATCCCCTGTCGCCGTCTGGGGCTCAATGAGTTGGCACGCCTGGCAGTAAACCGGCTCAGGTACGCGTTGCTGTGGGCAGTTCCACCACAAACGAGGCACCACCGCCCGGCCGTGCTTCGCAGCGGACACTACCGCCATGTCGCTGTGCGATGGACTTGACCAGTGCCAGCCCCAGCCCGACGCCGCCTTCGCGCTCGCTGGCACCAGGGAGGCGATAAAACGGCTCGAAAATACGTTCGCGCTGGGCTGGCGGCACGCCCGGGCCGCGGTCATGTACCTTGATCACCGCCATCGGGTAGCTGGCTGTGCGGACTTGCGAGAGTTCCAGGCTGATGTCGCCCGTGCTGTAGCGCCTGGCGTTTTCAAGCAGGTTACGAATCAGGCGGCGCAGCAGGCGTGGTGAGCCCTGCACCGTCAGGCTGTGACCCGTGGCGTCAATACCCAGCCCGGTATTGAGTTCTGCACTCAGCTCTGCATTGGTACGTGCGCACTCCTCGGCTGCCAGGCCGGTCAGGTCCAGCGCCTCAAAAGGCTCGGCATCAGACTGCCTGGCGTCCAGCCTGCTGGCCATCAATATCTCGTCGATCAGCTGGTCCAGCTCGTTGATACTGCGTGCAATTTCGATGCGTTGGGGCGAAGCTGCATCAGCCCCCATCAATTCGAGGCTCATGCGGATGCGTGCCAGCGGAGAGCGCAGCTCGTGCGAGGCGTTGGCCAGCAAGGCCTTGTGTGAGTTCATGAGCGTCTCAATGCGCTCGGCCGCGTGGTTAAAGCGTTTGGCCAGAAAAGCCACTTCATCGTGCCCGTCGGTGTTGACGCGGGCCGACAAATCCCCTGCACCCCAACGCTCGACGCCACTCTGCAGCGCCTCCAGTCGCAGGGTCAGGCGCCGAATGATTGGGTAAGCACCCAGCGCTACAGCCAGCCCCACCATCACCAGTATCCCTGTGAAGCCGAAGGGCGGGCGTGACCAGGGGTTGGGCGTCGGCATCTTGGGCCGCGGCAGCAGCAGGTTCAGGGTTTGTCCGTCTTTGGTGGTGACGTCAAACTCCAGTCCATCGCCCAGTTTGCGGTCTGCTCTGGTCTGCGCCGTGCCAATCACCTCGCCCGCTGTGTTGTGCACCAGCACCTCGCGTATAGGCAGTTGCGGCGGTTCTCTGGTGATTTTCCATGAGGCGCCGACCAGAAAAATCAGCACCGCCACCGTGGCCACCACAGCTAGCCAGATCCGCACATAGAGATGCGACGTAAAACGCGACCAAGCTAAAAGCATCAATCTTGCTGTTTGGCAAAAACATAGCCCACGCCGCGCACCGTGAGAATGCGTTTGGGGTCTTTGGCGTCCAGTTCAATGGCGTTGCGGATGCGGCCCATGTGCACGTCAATCGAACGGTCAAACGCTTCCAGTTCGCGCCCGCGTACTGCTTCCATGATCTGGTCCCTGGAAAGAACGCGGCCAGCGCGTTCAGCCAGTGCCACCAGCAGGTCAAACTGGTAGGACGTCAGCTCGCAAACGCTGCCAGATACCATGACGGTTCGCGCATCGCGGTCAATCTCAAGCGAGCCAAAACGCATGACCTTGTGCGCACCGCTAGACACCCCGCTGGCGTCGCCACCCCGGCGCAGCACGGCGCGTATGCGGGCCAGCAGCTCACGCGGCTCAAACGGCTTGGGCAGGTAATCGTCAGCACCGATTTCCAGCCCGACGATGCGGTCCATCGGGTCGCCTTTGGCGGTCAGCATGAGCACCGCTGTGTTGGGTTGCTCGCCGCTGGTGCTGCTTTGGGCTTTGATGCGGCGGCATACTTCCAGACCGTCCATGTCGGGTAGCATCAGGTCCAGAATGACCAGGTCAGCAGGGCTGGACTGCAGGGCAGCAATACCGCTCATGCCATCGGCGGCATGGGTAAAGCCATAGCCTGACTGACGCAGGTACTCGCCGACCATGTTGGCCAGGCGAGTGTCGTCTTCAATCATCAAAAGTTGCTGTTGTGTCATGACCGGTTCCTTGAAAGCATGGTGCGCCAGATGCGACAACTGCGCTTGAAGCCATCGTAAAGTTAAGGTAAACAGAAACCGCCTGCTACCAGCAGACACCCGCAGAAAGCAGGTCGTCTCTATTATTTAATTGCTATATTTTTAATAGCTAATAGCTCCTGTATTTATTGCGCTACAGGCGTTTTCATGCGAGATGCAAACCATACCAGTACGAGTACCGGCAAGCCGAGCACCGCGGTGGCAGTAAAAAATTGACTGTAGCCAAAGGTGTCCACGTATTTGCCCGAATAGCCGGCCAAAAATTTCGGCAGCAGCAGCATCATGGAGCTGAACAGCGCGTACTGCGTGGCCGAATAGTTGACATTAGTCAGGCTTGACAGGTAAGCAATAAAGGCCGCCGAGGCAATACCGCTGGACAGGTTGTCAGCAGAGATCACAAAAATCAGCGCGTTCACGTCGTGGCCCCGTGTGCCCAGCCAAGCAAACAGCAGGTTGCTGCCAGCGCTCAGTACGGCGCCCAGCATCAGCACCTTCATCACACCAAAGCGCATGGCGAGCGCCCCGCCTACAAATGCGCCCACCAGCGTCATGATGACGCCATAAATCTTGGTCACGGCGGCGACTTCGTCCTTGGTGTAGCCCATGTCGACATAAAACGGGTTGGCCATGATGCCCATCACCACATCGCTTATGCGGTAAATCGCAATCAGCGCGAGTATCAGCGCCGCGTGCTTGCCGTAGCGTCGCAAAAAGTCGGCAAACGGCTCGACCAGAGCGCTTTTAAGCCACTCGGCGGCGTTGCGCGAGGGCTGAAAGACGCGCGCTGCAGGCTCTGGCGACAACAGTACGGTGGCCACGCCCAGCAACATCGACACTGCCATCGCGAAATACGCTGTTTGCCATGCGCCTTGCTGGTAGCCCACCATGCCCGCAACCTCGGCACGCGCGGCAATCCACAGCGCCCCGGCACCGGCCCAGATCATGGCGATGCGGTAACCGGTCTGGTAGGCGGCTGCCAGCGCGGCCTGGCGCTGGGTGTCGGCCGATTCAATGCGGTAGGCATCAAGTGCAATGTCTTGCGTGGCCGAGCCAAAGGCCACCGCCAGCGCGCACCACACCACGGGCGTAAGCGCCACGCGGGGGTCAGTCAGGGCCAGGCCCAGCAGCGCGCAAATGATGGTCAACTGCGACAGCAGCAGCCAACTGCGGCGGCGACCCAGCCAGCGGGTGAGCAGCGGTATTGGCAAGCGGTCTACCAGCGGCGCCCAGACCCATTTAAATGCATAAGCCAGGCCGACCCAGCTCAGGTAACCAATGGTGGTGCGATCAATGCCCGCTTCGCGCAGCCAGAAGCTCAATGTGCCAAACACCAGCAGCAGCGGCAGCCCGGCTGAGAACCCCAGCAGCAGCATGCGCAGCGTGGCTGCCTCGGCATACACCGTCCAGATACTGCGCCAGCCCTTGTTGTCGACTTCAGGCGAGGCTTCATCGCGCAAGCTGGACGCTGCGGTGCTAATGGGCGCGGGGGAAGACGGGATTTTTGCTGACATCATTTTGTGAAGGCCACTTCATTAAGCGTTTCTATTTCTGACTATTATTCAGCATGTGCTCTTTATGTGAGGCCAAACATTCCGCCTGGGCTGGCCGCCGGGCTTTTTTACTGGCTGCTGGTGCCGGCGTGGCTACGGTTACCGTGCCGGCTTTGGCGCAGGTAGACGTGGGGGCACCGTCCAGCCTGCGTAACCTGGTGCCCGCGCAAGAGATCGAGACCGCCGCCGCGCAGGAGTACACCAAGCTGGTAGCCGACGCCCGCGCGAAAAGCGCACTGGCGCCCCAAGGTAATCCGCAGCTGCAGCGCCTGCGCAATATCGCAGGCCGCTTGGTGCCGCAAACGGCGCAGTGGAACGACCGCTCACGCCAATGGCGCTGGGAGGTCAACCTACTCAACAGCAGGCAGATCAATGCGTTTTGCATGCCAGGCGGAAAAATCGCCTTTTACACCGGCATTCTTGACCAGCTTCAGCTCACCGACGACGAAGCCGCCATGATTATGGGCCACGAAATGGCCCACGCTCTACGTGAGCATTCACGCTCCCGCATCGCCAAAAGTCAGGGTACAGGTACCATCTTGTCACTCGGTGCACAGCTGCTCGGTCTGGGCCAGCTGGGTGACGTGGCGGCCAATATCGGCACGCAGTTGCTCACTCTGCGTTTTAGCCGCGAAGACGAAACCGACGCCGACCTGGTGGGGCTGGAGCTGGCCGCGCGCGGCGGCTACAACCCGCAGGCTGCAGTTAGCCTGTGGCAAAAAATGGGGCAGGCGAGCGGCGGGGCAGGTGGCCCCAGCTTTTTGTCGACCCACCCCTCCGGCCCCGACCGCATCCAGCAGCTGCAGGCCAATGTGCCCAAGGTGCAAGGACTTTACCAGCGCGCCCGCATCTGACAATCAACGATTTTGAGTATTAAATCGGGCTTTTAGGCAACGAATACGCGGGCTAAGCGCTATCTAACTTATAGCCCCTGCTATTTGCAAGCGGTTATTCAGGATCTTGGCCAATAGGCACAGCGGCGCAAGGGGCTCAGCAGAACATCCGGCGCCGCTGCCTAAGCGCATCCCGGTCCACGCTGGCCGACAATTGTTCCATGTCTGCCGCGCACACTCCATGCTGTGAAAAGTGCATGGACCACTTGTCAACCGCCGTGGCAACTGTCCGAATCAGTTCGATGGCACGGGCTGGCGTGATGCCGAATTCGCTCAGCTCGGTCAGGGCGTTGTCGATGGTGGACCCCGCGCCGCATCTGCCTACAACCAAAGACTGCTGGCCCATGTTCTGCAGGGTGGGCACCACGTCAAAAGCGGGCGCCAGATCGTAGTAACCATCAAAACCCAGGCGTAGGCAGTGGTTGCGTTCGTGGTCGTCGGTGTTGTCCATGAGGATGTTCAATACCATGCGCTTGAGCAGATCTTCACGCAAATCGCGTTGCCGGTCGGGGTGTGCCAGGCGCAGCAACACAGTCGCCTGCACGCAGCTACACTCAAATCACTTCACAAAACCCGGCCACGCCGGCAGCTTGCCGACATCACGCGCATCGTGTTGAATGATCACCGTGGCCTTCAAATTGGCGGCAGCTGTCTTGAAGCGGTCCAGCGACGCCAGCGTGTCACCCCGGTGGTAGTTGAAGCTGGGCACGCCGTTGCTGGCGTAGTTCTCCTGAAAGTGCGAGAGGTCGCCGGTGATCAGTACATTACCCGTGCTATTGAGTTTGACCAGCAGGCTGTGGTGCCCTGGGGTGTGGCCAGGCGTGTTGAGGATGACCACCGAGCCATCGCCAAACACGTCTTTGTCGCCCGGCAGGGCTTCCAGTTTGCCACCGCCGCTGATCCAGTGCGCAAACGGAGCCACGTTGGCGCCCACGTTGGGCGTGGGCGCCGTGATGCCTTCCCAGTCGCCCTTGCCGATGAGGACGGTGGCGCCGGGGAACGATGCCACCTGGCCGGTGTGGTCGGCATGGTAGTGGCTGATGCCCACGTACTTGATCTGCTCGGGCTTGACGTTGATTTGAGCCAGCTGGTCGACGATGCTCACCTTGGGCGCAGGTGCGCCTGCGGTCAATGCATGGCCGGTGTCCCACAGCATGTAGTCGTCGCCACGCCTGATGAGGTAACAGCTGAAGGTAAACAGCACCTTGTTGTCAGTAAAGGCCCAGGTGTCGTTAAAGCGGGCAACGATATTGAGTATGGGCGTGCCGCAGTCAAGCCGTGCCAGGGAAATTTCTGGTGATGCAGGTGTCGGTTGGGCGGCTGCGGGCAGGGCTGTAAAGGCCGCCGCGCAGGCCAGAGCGGTAGATGCGGCAAGTTTTGACAAAGACAGGTTTGAAAGATGCAGGTTTGAAATCATGGCTTGTCTCCTGTTGTTGGAACCGAAAGCTGTGCCTGACTATCTCACCAGATTCGGGAAATATCAAACGATACCTAAAAGCCCCCAAAAGCACCTCAAGGGTACCCAAAGCAGCCTTCGGGAATTCAATCGGCGATATTTTTTTGGAGTTATTGATCCGGCCCTGTGAAGTATGAACCGTTCGCCCTGAGCTTGTCGAAGGGCTGACACCGGCTTCGACAAGCTCAGCCCGAACGGAAGTTAAGACTTCATCGGGCCGGAGAAATAGTCAAAGTCGCGAACACAGTTCGGGTGACCTTTTCCTGACCACCCCCACCATCTATTTTTATCGCATTGCCAACAATCGCCGGGCTTCTGTCACGCACCGTCTGGCTGCGGCCACCAAGGCACAAATGTATGCCCACTGCGAAGCGCACTTGCCAGTATCGTCAAATCCTCGGTGTATTCATGCACCATCTGATTGCGAAGGCGCGCATCTCCATCCAGCCATCGGCAGACTCGATGAAGCCAAACTTTTCTGCTTTGTCGAGGTTGTCATTGGCCGGGCCAGTTTTTTCTGCCAAAGCTGTCAGCAAGGCAGGCAGAAATTTGTCGCCCACCGTGTCTTGCAAGCGCCCAAAACGCGCCACAAATGCATCCAGCCGCTCCGCCAGAATCGGGTCAGCCTCAATTTTTTGGGCCTCTTCAATAGTGAACAGATTGTCAAATAAACGGCCATCCGTATCCAGCAAATGCTGGCACTCTTTATCAGCTACCCGGGCCAAAAATTCAAGTCTGGCTATCTGGGCGGGCGTGATTTTTATAAGCGAATTCCCTCCGCAAGTGCGATGGAATGAATAGGCAGCAACTCCAAATTGGGCGCTTTTATCAGCACGTCAACCTTGCGGCCATACATGGCACGTGAGGCCAACGCAGCCAATCGCGCGGCCAGTTGTGCCGGTTCAGCTACTGCCTCATCTAACTCCAGAAGCAAGTCCACATCGCTGCCCCGCATATCTTCACGCACGCGCGACCCAAACAGCCATACCCGTGCAGCATGGCCCGCAAGCTGGGCTGTGCTGAGGCGAATGGCTGCAATTTGGGTGTCTGTCAGGCGCATGGTTTGGGGTTTGGCTCAAATAGTTGAGACTTCAGTGTTAGGGGTCTTTAGATATGTATCATAAGTCCAGCATACGACAAGTACTCCCTGCCCATTATTCACGGGCGCAAGCAGCTATGTATTCAATAGCAAAAAAGCTTGTAAACCGCATTAAAGTGACAAAAAAATAAAACGCCCCGAAGTCTAGTTACACCAGTGGATAAGCGTCTTCAAAGTCTTCAATCGCCCAAAGTCCCGGTTTGCGCTTCACAGCATTGCCACGCCGTTTTCAATACAAATGGCCGCTATGCGTGCATCGTGAAATTGCCCGCCCTGGCGCCTGGCTTTGCGGGTGAGCGCCGATAAAACGCGCCAGTGTTTGCACCGGCGATGCGGCCCATGCGCATGGGGTAGGGCAATCGAGGCATCGACCTGCTTCAGCGCTTACTTGTAGCTGCTGGCAGGGTTGAAGATTTTTGAGTTGGTAACAACCGCCAAAAACTCGTGCGAGCACTTGGCTGGCAATCCCCAGGGCTGCGCGCCTTCAGCCAGTCACCCGCTCAATTCACCCGAATCAGCTTCTTGTTGACAAACTCCTGAATGCCTGCGCCCGACAGCTCGCGGCCATAACCTGAGTTTTTGACGCCGCCAAAAGGCAACTCAGGTGAAGACACCAGGTCGGAGTTGATGTACACCATGCCGGTCTCGATTTTGCGGGCGACGCGTTTGCCGCGTTCAATGTCTTGCGTGAAGACCGAACCGCCTAATCCAAAAGGCGAATCGTTGGCCAGCGCCACGGCGGCAGCTTCGTCTTTGACTCGAAAGAACATAGCAACCGGGCCAAAAAACTCTTCTTTGTACGCCGGGTTTTTCGGACTGATATCTGTGAGGATAGTGGGCTGCATGAAGTAGCCGTGCCGGCCGTCAACACGTTTGCCGCCCATCACCACGCGTGCACCATGACGCACGGCGCCATCGACTTGTTTTAGCAGTATTTCAAGCGCGCCTGCAGACGATAGCGGGGCCAGCGTAGTGACTTTGTCCATGGGGTCACCCGGTTCAAAGTGCCCCAGCGCAGATTGGAATTTTTCCAGAAAACTGTCAGCCAGGGCATCCACCACAATGATGCGTTTTGAGGCAGTGCAGGCTTGGCCTGAATTGCCCATGCGTCCCCTGACGGCAAACTTGACGGCTTTGTCAAGATCAGCATCTTCGAGCACGATGAAGGCGTCACTACCGCCCAACTCGAGTGTGGTTTTCTTCAAGTGCTGGCCAGCCTGCGCGGCCACGATGGCGCCTGCGGCTTCGCTGCCGGTGAGCGCCACAGCGCGTATGCGCGGGTCTTCAATGACCTGGGCAACCTGTTCTTTTGAAATAAACAGATTGGTGTAAGCCCCTGCAGGCGCGCCTGCGTCGTGCAGCAATTGCTCAAAAGCCAACGCGCACTGCGGCACACTGGAGGCGTGCTTGACCATCACCACATTGCCCGCCATTAGGTTGGGCGCTGCGAACCGGGCAATCTGGTAGTAAGGGTAGTTCCAGGGTTCGACGCCAAACAAAACGCCGATCGGACTGCTTTCAACCAGCGCCTCACCCTTGGCTGTGGTCAGCTTTTCAGGGGCCAGGAACTGCTCGGCGTGGTCTGCGTAGTAGTCAAGAATGGCCGCGCTCAGTGCGACTTCGCCCAGGCTTTGGGCAATCAGTTTGCCCATCTCGCGTGTGATCAATTCGGCCATTGGCTGCGCTCGCTCGCGCATGAGGGTGGCGGCTTTTTTTAAGATGATTGTGCGGGCTGCAAAGCTGCGTTCCCGCCAGTCAGTTTTAAAGCACGCGTCTGCGCGCTGAAGTTTGTCGTCGAGCTGGGCTGGGCTGATGTCCACAAAGGTTTTTTCGACTTCGCCGGTGTACGGGTTGGTGCTTTGGTAGGCCATTCGTTGTCTTTCAAAAAAAAGGAAGCGTGGGAAGGGTGTGAAAGGGGTGAAAAAGATGGGGCGACGATCAGACCGGATGCGGCAATCGGCGCTCTAGCTGCTGCAATACCGCTTCTGCCGCTGCAGCAGACGACGCCGGGTTTTGGCCGGTGATCAGGTGCCCGTCTGTCACAACATATGGCGCCCAGTCGGCCGCTTTGCTGTAAATGCCGCCGTTTTTTAGCAACATGTCCTCTACCAAAAAAGGCACAGTGTGTGTGAGTCCTGCCGCCTCCTCCTCGGTGTTAGTGAAGCCGGTAACTTTTTTGCCTTTCACCAGCGGTGCGCCATCTGTCGCCTTGGTGTGGCGAAGCACGCCCGGTGCGTGGCACACCGCAGAAATAGTTTTGCCCGCTGCCGCCATGGTCTCTATCAGCTCGATGGAGTCCGCATCTTCAGCCAGGTCCCACAAAGGCCCGTGGCCACCCGGGTAAAAAAGGGCATCAAACACCTTGCCCGATACACCAGAGAGTTTGCCGGTATGCGCCAGCACAGCCTGCGCGGCGCTGTCTGCCTTGAAGCGGCGGGTAGCGTCCGTTTGTGCATCAGGAGCGTCGCTTTTTGGGTCAAGGGGCGGCTGACCGCCTTTGGGTGATACTACCGTCACGTCAGCACCGGCATCCTTGAAAACGTAATATGGTGCGGCGAATTCTTCCAGCCAGAAGCCGGTTTTTTTGCCCGTGTCTCCGAGCTGGTCGTGCGATGTGAGAACCATCAGGATATTCATGTTGTGTCCCTGTGTTGCCCGCCGGCCTGGGGCGTGCTGAGCGTTGCGAAAGCGTTTGAAAAAAGTGTACTCATGTTGGTCAGCGGCACTTTATGTTAACCCTCTCAACACAGGTTGGACACAAGCGTGTGGCGCTCTCTTTTGTAAGAAAAAGAGCCGTTTGCAAAAACAGGCGCATGTAAAAATGCCCGTGGGGCTCATAGAGACGGTAGTCCATGCAGTTTTCGCAGTTAAAGCTCGGGCGTGTCATCCCCTGTCATGGGCGAATGGTCAGGAAAGCGCAGCCCTGACGCCCGTGACGATACAAACTGTAGCCAATCAGCCCCATGACCCGGTGAGTAGCTTGTCCAGGGCTTCGGCAATTGTCTGCCGCTCTTGATCAAGCGACCCGACCACCTCACCTATAGATCAGGCCCAATAAAGTGTGAATTTTTGCTATCTTTTTCCATATTTCTTTGGCATGAAAATAACCGGAAAGCTGGCGTGCCTACGGTGGTCTTTGACCAACGCCATCTGGCGAGCAGCGCGCAAGCGGCGGAGAACTTTGCGCGAATTTTGAAACAGTTAAACCGAACACAAATGAAAGAGATCAGGAACATGTCTGATGCGAACAAGTATTTACCTCCCAAAATATGGACCTGGGATGCCGAGAACGGCGGGGAATGGGCCAAAACCAACCGCCCCGTCGCCGGACCTACTCACGAAGCCGTACTGCCTCGTGGAAAACATCCCTTACAGCTTTATTCGCTGGGCACGCCCAATGGTCAGAAGGTCACGATACTGCTCGAAGAGTTACTGGCACTGGGCGCGAAGGGAGCGGAGTATGACGCCCACCTGATCCGAATTGGTGATGGCAACCAGTTTTCGTCGGGTTTTGTCGAAGTCAATCCCAACTCGAAAATCCCCGCGCTCCAGGATACCGAAACCGGTAGCCGCGTCTTTGAAAGCGGTGCGATCTTGTTTTATCTGGCCGAGAGGTTTGGCCAATTCTTGCCCAAAGACGCCGCGGCGCGAACCGAAGTCATGAATTGGCTCTTCTGGCTCCAGGGATCGGCTCCCTATCTGGGCGGCGGGTTCGGACATTTTTATGCCTACGCGCCTGAGAAGTTCGAATACCCAATCGACCGTTTCACCATGGAGGTGAAACGGCAGATGGATGTGCTAGACCGCGAACTGTCTGGACACCGTTATCTTGGCGGCGACGAGTACACCATCGCTGATATAGCAACTTGGCCTTGGTATGGCAACCTGGTGCAAGGAGAAATCTACGGTGCAGGAGAGTTTCTTCAGGTTAAAGGCTACAAGAACCTGCGCCGCTGGGCTGAAGAGATTCTTGAGCGCCCCGCGGTCCAGCGTGGTCGAAAAGTGAACCGCACATGGGGCGAGCCTTCAGACCAGCTACATGAACGCCATGACGCCACGGACTTTGACTTGCAAACACAAGATAAATTGGTCCGTCAAAGCGCCGCTTGATGTGCTCACGCACGAGGGGCAGCTCTAAGTTGCTGGACCCAAAAGCCTGTCAAGCCGACGAGTGGCTGCGCCGCCCACAGCGCCGCCCGTTTCAGCGATTAACGGCGTTGGGCTATCGCGCTCAACTACGCACCACCGAAAAATTCTGAATTTGGCATTTCGCGACGCCCACCTTAGCCTCACCCGCGCGAAAGACCAAACCCTTGCCATGCATTGCTCGATCCCAAGGCAGGGAGGTACGCTTATCCTGGCTACCGCATACGGGTAGACGGAAAGTCAGGGACTCTGCCGAATGGTGCGCGATGTGCCCCGTCATTTGCTGATGCTCCTGGTGGATGTGCTCGTAAAGTCGAGGCAATTAGCTGGAAGGACGACCAAATCCCAATTTCTCGTGCCCGGTTTGGAGAAAGCAGTCGCGATAGTTGAAAAAATCCCGGTACTAGGGTATTCAGCGATGGGCCTCTGGGCTTTCTTAGTAAAAATAATGATGTTGGAATGTTGACATAGTGGTCCAGTGCTCGGCCGGCAACGAGTCTTAAAACTTGTCCGGGGCAGTGAGTGGACGGACAAAGTGCAGCGCCTTATGGAACAGGCGCCTTTCAATAAAACCTGTAACAAGGAGACGGACCATGCTTCGCTGCAAAATTGGTGATCTGGCTTACATCATCAAGGGAACTAATGTGGGAAGGCTGGTGGACATCCTTCCCTCTCCGTCACCCCATGGGTATGGATGGTGGGCAGTTCGTGTGGTTGGTCCGGCGGTGCCGGCGTCCTATGACAGCGCTATTAAAAACACCCACACGGGAAGTGTTGAAGACTACCGACTGCGGCCTATTCGCGACAACAACGGCACAGATGAAATGCTGGCCCTCACGAGTAGCCGCTCCCCTGGCGACTGATGGCCGGTGGACGATGACTGAGACTTGTATTCAACAAATTGACCAGCGCTTGCGCGATAAATTCTTCTGAATATTGGGATTTCATTGTCGTTTGAGTCTTAAGAGCAAATTCATTAGAGGCGATAACTAGTCGTAAGCAGCCGGTAAAGTCATCTTGAATCCGGCGTGTAAGCGGTAAACATAGTGTCCACGAAACAAACAAGTGGGCACTATGAAAATGTGTGGTGGTTGGTTAATTTCGGACAGTTCGATAGGTTTTTTTTGATGTCGATTCACGCGCGAAAGCGTTGGGTGACAAGTTGCCCAGTTTTGAGTGCAGCCCGACGCTGTCGCAACACCGGGTTATCGACTGGATTTTAGATATTCATTTAGGGCTTCGGCTGGCGTCCTCCAGCCGAGTGTTTTTCGGGGCCTGGTGGGCGTAGTAGCCCGAACGGCTGACTTGTAGAGCGCCGCAAGCCTGGCTGACGGTGATAGCCTTCTTTTGCAAGTCTTCAACAAGCTTGTAGCTCATCGAAGTTCCCGGGCAAAGAAGGCGGACGCTTTTTTTTATATTTCTACATCGCCTCTGAGTTGCTTGTTCTCAGATTCCAGCTGCCTGATGCGCTGATTCTCTGCGGTCAATGGTTTGCCGATACCGCTTTGCCCTGATTGCTCTGCCTCAAACTGCCCTAACCGGGCCCTAGCGGCGCTTTCTCCGAGCTGCATGTCTTTGCATACTTGGTTGATGCTTAAGCCTTGCGTTTTGACCATCTGAACGATTTGCAGTTTGAAGTCTGTATCAAACACTCTTCTGGATTTTGGATTGCTCACAGGTTTCGCCATTTCGGTTTTAACAACCTATCGGGCTGACTGTTTTTATTAGACCACTACATCCGAGCCATCGTTTTGCTGGCGCATTAGAAATTTTTGCTCCCTGTAATCAGCGCCTGGCAGCTGTCCTGCTGCGCAAAGGTCTCGACTCCAGATCTTGCACTTGCGCATTTGGTCGCGACGTCCTGCCCAAGTTTGGCAGGCGGCGTATCGGTAAAAACGTGACATTTTGCGAGGGATGCTGTCCGAACAAATCGCATCTTTCTATCTTGACAATCCCCTACAGCGTGAAGTTGTAGTCCACCGTCATGGGCGCATGGTCTGAAAAGCGCTGTTCTTTATAGATGTGCTCGGAGCGCGCCAGCGCGGCAAACGCCGGCGTCGCCAAATGATAGTCCAGCCGCCAGCCGACGTTTTTGGCATAGGCCTGGCCACGGTTGCTCCACCAGGTGTAGGCTTCGCCGGTGGTGCTGGGTTGCAGTTGGCGGTAGACATCAACCTTGCCCGCTTCAGACAAGAGCCGCGTCATCCAGGCGCGTTCTTCCGGCAGAAAGCCGCTGTTCTTTTTGTTGCCCTTGAAGTTCTTCAAATCAATCTCCTGGTGCGCGATGTTGATGTCGCCGCACAGCACGTAGTCCCGGTCCTGTTTCAGGCTCAGGAGGTGCGGGTAAAACTCGGCCAGAAAGCGGAACTTGGCTTCCTGCCTTTCGGGGCCAGATGAGCCGCTGGGGAAATACGCGCTGATGATGGACAGCTTGGGCAGGTGCTTGCGGCTGGGCTGGTCAAAGCGCAGCTCTACGTAACGGCCCTCCAGATCAAACTCATGCGAGCCATAGCCGATGATGACGTCACTGGGCTCGTGCCTGCTGTAAACGCCCACACCAGAGTAACCTTTTTTCTCGGCAAAATGGAAGTGGCCCTTCAGGCCGGCCAGTTCCTCAAAGCGGCCGCTAATGTCTGCAGCCTGCGCCTTGAGTTCCTGCACGCAAATACAATCCGGCTTGGACTGTACAAGCCAGTCTTCTAGGCCTTTGCTGGTGGCAGAACGGATGCCGTTGAGGTTCAGGCTGGTCAATTTAAACATGGGGCTTCCAATGAGTAACAAAAATGCAACGCCGGAGCAGGCCGACAAGCACCACGATCACACCCCAAACCAATGCCAACTGGCGCAGGAATTCGTGCAGTTTGCGCTTGAGTCAGGGGTGCTGCGCTTTGGTGAATTCAAAACCAAGGCGGGGCGTCTTAGCCCCTACTTTTTCAACGCTGGCCTGTTCGACGATGGTGCAAAGCTGGGCCGGCTCGCGCAATTTTATGCGCGCCAGCTCCTGCTGGAAGAGGAGTCTACTGGCCTGCAATTCGACATGATTTTTGGACCGGCCTACAAGGGCATTCCATTGGCGGCGGCGGTGTCCGTAGAGCTGGCCCGAGGGGGCCGTAACCTGCCCTTTGCCTACAACCGCAAAGAGGCCAAAGACCACGGCGAAGGCGGCAC
>JANXTM010000249.1 GCA_025352405.1 Polaromonas sp. | reverse complement strand
ACTCGCCAGAGCTGTCCAATATTTACGATATTTCAGACGAGATTGGCAAGGAGTTTGGCGAGACGATTGCACTGGTCAAGGCGGCCGAGATTCTGGAGCTGATCGACACACCCAAGGACGAGGTACGGTTTACGGAACTGGGGCAACGGTTTGTAGCGGCCGATCGCGAAGGTCGCAAGGCGATTTTTGCTGAGCAGGTGTTCAAGTTGCGGCTGTTCCACATCATCATCGCGCTACTGCACGAATACGAAGAAGTCGAAGCCGACCGCGTGATCAAGGATATCGCCAGCGCGTTGCCCTATGACAGCCCCGACAAGATTTTTCAGACCATGATTGCCTGGGGCCGCTATGCCGGACTGATGGATTTCAATGCCAATACCGGCATGGTGTTTGTCCCGAAAAATGAGGATGTGGGTGATGAGACCGTTCTCTAGTTTGCCAGGCTGAAGAGAGTTTGTTGCGGCGCAAAAGCGGCGGGCTGCTGCGGATGGGCCCGACCTTGCGCTGTCTGGTCACCGTGCTTACAATCACGATAGCTTGTCGGGGTGCCCATGAATGTTTGGGCTGAGATCGCTTTGGTTATAAAGCGAGACCCGCTGAACCTGATCGGGGTCATACCCGCGTAGGGAACAACGCATTTGGCACCCGGATTCCCTTTTTGCAGGGAATGGGCTCTCCAGGCAGGCACCCCACCTGAACTCACGGAGACCCGCCATGGCAAAGACTTCACTGACCGTTGACACCGCAGACCTCACAGGCCGCATCACGCGCACGCCTTTTCCCGGCTCTGCAAAAATTTACATTGAGGGCTCACGGCCTGACATTCGCGTGCCGTTCCGGGAAGTCACACTGACCGACACGCTGGTCGCAGAAGGCGCTGTTACCCGCCGCGAGGCCAACCCGCCCTTGCGCCTGTTTGACTCGTCTGGCGTCTACACCGACCCGGCGGCAAGCATCGACGTGTCGCGTGGTTTGCCGCCCTTGCGCGGTGCCTGGATCAATGAACGCCAGGACACCGAAGCGCTGCCCGGCATCAGCAGCGCCTACGGCCGTGAACGCCTCAATGACCCCGCGTTGGCCGCGTTGCGCATGACGCATGCGCCAGTGCCGCGCCGCGCCAAAGCGGGTGCCAACGTGTCGCAAATGCACTATGCCCGCAAAGGCATCATCACCCCCGAGATGGAATACATTGCCATTCGGGAAAACCTGGTACGTGCGCAGCTGGCCGAACGCCTGGCCACCGAGCGTGTACCCAAACGTGGCCATTCGTTTGGCGCGTCCATCCCCCAGGACATCACGGCCGAATTTGTACGTGAGGAAGTCGCGCGTGGCCGGGCCGTGATCCCGAACAACATCAATCACCCTGAGAGCGAGCCAATGATCATTGGCCGCAACTTCCTGATCAAGGTCAATGCCAACATTGGCAACTCCGCCGTCACGTCGAGCATTGAAGAGGAAGTCGACAAGCTGGTCTGGTCGATTCGCTGGGGCGCAGACACCGTGATGGATTTGTCTACCGGTGACAACATTCATGAAACGCGTGAATGGATCTTGCGCAACTCGCCCGTGCCGATTGGCACGGTACCGATTTACCAGGCACTTGAGAAAGTCAATGGCAAGGCTGAGGATCTGACCTGGGAAATCTTCCGCGACACGCTTATCGAGCAGGCCGAGCAGGGCGTGGACTACTTCACCATTCACGCCGGTGTGCGCTTGGCCTATGTGCCGCTGACGGCAAACCGCCTGACGGGCATCGTCTCGCGCGGAGGCTCCATCATGGCCAAGTGGTGTTTGTCGCACCATAAAGAGAGCTTTTTGTACGAGCACTTTGAAGACATCTGCGAGATCATGAAGCAGTACGACATCTGCTTTTCACTCGGCGATGGTTTGCGACCCGGCTCGATTGCTGATGCCAATGATGAAGCGCAGTTTGCCGAGCTGCACACGCTAGGCGAGCTGACGCAGATCGCCTGGAAGCATGATGTGCAGGTGATGATTGAAGGCCCGGGCCATGTGCCGCTGCAGCTTGTGAAAGAAAACGTCGAGAAGCAACTCGAAGCCTGCTTTGAAGCGCCGTTCTACACCCTGGGCCCTTTAATTACCGACATCTCACCGGGCTACGACCACATCTCTTCAGCGATGGGCGCGGCCAATATCGGCTGGTATGGCACGGCCATGCTGTGCTATGTGACACCGAAGGAGCATCTCGGTTTGCCGAACCGCGACGACGTCAAGCAGGGCCTGATTGCCTACAAGATTGCTGCGCATGCAGGCGACCTGGCCAAGGGCTACCCCGGCGCGCAGATGTGGGACAACGCCGTATCGAAAGCGCGCTTTGAGTTCCGTTGGGAAGACCAGTTCCGCCTGGCGATTGACCCGGAC
>JANXTM010000243.1 GCA_025352405.1 Polaromonas sp. | reverse complement strand
GGGCGAGGTGATCTTGATGACGCTGCTCGGCGGTGTCGGCACCTTCTTTGGCCCGGTCCTGGGTTCGGGCATCGTGATCTCGCTGCAAAACTTGCTGGCAGACAAGGTCGGCTCTTGGGTCACGGTGATCATTGGCGTGATCTTTGTGCTGTGCGTGCTGGCCTTCCGTAAAGGTGTGGTTGGTGAGTTGCAGGCTTTCCGGGAGCGGCGTCGCAACGCCACACTCGCGCAAAAGTAAATGACTGGGGTCAGGGACCATCCGTTGACAACGCATGGTCCACATGCTGCGGCACCACCAGCTGGCCCTGGACGTTGGGCACCGCACGAATAGTGATGATGGGCTGGGCGGCACTGACATTGCCGAAAATCATCGCGAAAGCAATGTCTGCCGCATCACGCCCCGTGGCAAAGCGCACAAAACCCATGGGAATCGCGGTGCCTGACGGGTCAAACAGATACCACCGGTCGCCCAGAAAAACCTCGACATAGGCGTGAAAATCCGGCGGCCCGAGGGCAGGATCAGCGCCGTAGTCCATACCACTGGCCATGCGGGCTGGCAGGTTAGCCGCGCGGCACAGGGCGATCATCAAATGCGCAAAGTCGCGGCACACGCCGACCCGCTCGATCAGGGTGTCAAGTGCCGAGGTCGTGCTGTTGGTGGTGTTGCCCTGGAAGGTCACGTGCTGCTGAACCCAGCTGCAAATGGCCTTGGCTCGACTGTAGCCCAGGGGAAGGTGCCCAAATTCCTGACTGGCGACCATCAACAGCCGGTCTGACTGGCAATAACGGCTCGGGTAAAGGTAAGGCAGCACCTCGCCCGGCATCGTTTGGGGGCTTTGCTCGGCCAAATGATCCGGCTGCGCCTCAAAATGAGTGAGGTCCACCACCGCGCGGTAACGCAGGGTGAACGACCCGGGTTTGGCGCGCAGACGCAAAAATCGACTCTGCGTGGACGGGTCGGTGTACACGCTTGAGACTACGTCCTGGCTTAGCTGCAGCGACTCTGACACGACCTTTTGACGGGGGGTGTGCGCAGCCTGGACACTGAAGATGAAGTCGCTGCCCGGTGCATAGACAGCGTAGTTGAGTTCTGTTGAAAGTTCAAGTCTGACCATGTTCTGTCTTCACGCCTTTGGACGTTCCGGGTGTTGTGGATGTAGCACCGATTGACGCCCCGAACTTACGCCAAGACCATGATTGGGCCAGCAAAAACAGCTGTGGGCGAGGCTGTGCTGCGGTTGGCGACTTCAACCGAACGGATTGTCAGGCCCAGTCTGACGCTGCAAAAAGACTTGCGCCTACAGTTTCAGGCTGGTCGTACGGACCCGGCAAACCATCCACGCTTTTGCTATTTAGTCCATAGCGTCAAGCCGTCAAGCCGTCAAACATCAGCTGATCGGCTCCAAACCCCAAAAGTCCCATGCGTGACGACAAATACCGATTACATGGCTTTCCAGAAAATGTAGTCTGCCTGGTACTTCACGATTTCCTTGCTGCCCTTATTTGCAGGGCTGCACATGCTGGCCGGTGCCACGCCGCCTTTGAGCGCTACGCGCTGGATATGTGTCACGCCAGTCATCGCGCCAGCACCCATGGCCGGGTTGGCTTTGACCAGCTGGTACGGCAGGTTGCCAGCGCCTGAAGGCGCAACGGCAAGCTGAGTCGCCGTCAGTTTGGAGCCGTCCATGGATTCCCATGTGGCAGGCGGGCCATAGTACTTGCCGACCTGCCTGCCACTACGGTCATTGAGCACAGCATTAGGGCCGACAAATACCCATTCGGTCATGCCGGGCGCGTTGGCCTTATCACGACATTCGTAGGTGATCTCGCCCACGCCCACAGTCTCCATGGCCACCTTGTTGCCTGCGGGTACTTTAACGGCATCGGGTAGGCTGTCTTGCGAGTACATCGGTGTCATGACCGTCATGGAACCGCAGGCGCTAAGCAGCGCGGCTGCAGCGACGGCAGAAAGGACGGAAAGGTGTTTGATCGACATGTGGGTTCTCCAAAAAAAAGTTAAGCAAATTAGAAGGCAAGGCCGCGATTTTTTCTCTTGGCTATAGGCAATACACATCGGAAGCCCGTTTGGATGCACTTTTCTAAAAATATTTCTGAATAACACCCGGTGCGTCGTCTCTGGGCGGGCGGATACGGGTCAGTCGGTCTTGCCGCAAGCCTGGGTTTACCGGCAACCAGTTGTGACGACGACGGCCTATGCGATTCACCTCATCGCCAGCGCAACCCGAGCCAGAGCCAGAGCTGAGCCCGATGATGCAATTGAGACTACTTCCGAAAGTGCCCTGCGCGGCGGCGAGGATATCAATTGCTACTTATTCAATAGCATCTCGCACTTATATTTGCTGCCCCGGGGCCTCAAAGCTCTGTCGATTCAATCAAAAAGGCAGCTTCTGACCAAGGTAATCGACCAGACAACCAGTATCTTCAGGCACCAGACCCTGAAGCACCTTCACCAAATCAACCGCCGCCTCTTGCGCAGGCCGGACCTTCAAGCCGGTTTTGGCGAAAGGCTGGCTCAGAATGGTGCTGACGGTACCCGGATGCAACGCAACGCAAATGCTTTGCCGATTACGCCGCGTAAGCTCAATCGACGCCGTTTTGACCAACTGGTTCAGCGCTGCTTTTGAAGCCCGGTAGCCATACCAGCCACCCAGAGCGTTGTCGCCAATGCTGCCCACTTTGGCCGAGATAAAACCCGCGACGCAGCGCCCGTGCTTGGGCAGCAGCGGGAAAAAGTGCTTCATCACCAGCGCCGGGCCAAGGGTGTTGATTTTAAAAACATGGTCCAGGTAACCCACATCCAGATTGGCCCAGCTGCGTTCTGGCTGGCCGGGCTCGCCGTGCAAAAAACCGGTAGCCACCACCAGCAGCCGCAACTCCAATTTCGACGTGCTGCAGACCGCCGCCACATGCTGCGCCGCAGCAACCAGACTCGATTCATCAAGATAGTCCACGCTCACTTCGCTGCGGCGACTGAGCCCCAAGCCTTGGGCGTAGTGAGCATCCTGCTCAAGCTGTGTCAATAGCGCAGCGCCCAGTCCGCCGCCGGCGCCTATGACCAGCGCCAGGCCAGGGCTCACCGCAGCATCTGACACAAGGGTACCGGCGGAATGATTCATCAATGCATTAAACCTTTTATGCTACGTATTTAATAGCGCATAGCGCCCGCTTTTACTGCCGAAAGTACCTTTTTTATCGGTAGTTCCGGCGAAGGCCATCAAACATCATCCATAAAGCGCACCTTGACGCTTTTGCCCTTAACGCCACCATTGGCCAGCTTTTGCTGCGCCTGGCTGGCAAGCGCGCGGTCAACTGCCACGTAGGTTGAAAATTCGTTGACGTTGATCTTGCCGACCTGCTCGCGTGTGAACGCGGGCACGTTGCCAGCATCACCCGTTAATGCGCCCAGCACATCACCGGCGCGGATTTTTTCCTTGCGGCCACCGACTATTTGTAGCGTGACCATAGGCGGTAGCAGCGGCTCGTTGCTGGCTGGCGTCAGGTCGGTGAGCTTGTGCCATTCTGATTCGGCCTTTTGCAGCACTTCGATCTTGCCGACA
>JANXTM010000225.1 GCA_025352405.1 Polaromonas sp. | reverse complement strand
GCACCGGCGGCCATCATCACAGCCTTGTAGCCGGCGATATTGGCCTGCGATGACAGCACGTCCATGCTCTGCGCACGGCTGGTGCGGGGTGCCGCTTCAAGCGCGAACGAGGTCAGCTGGGCAGTGGCCAGACGCTGCAGGCCGGCGGCATCAAACGGGTTCAACATGCCGACCATGACGCTGCCGGCTCTGGCCAGCGCAATTTCACTGTCAAGGGGGCAGCGCACCTTGAGCACAATGTCTGCGGCATAAGCGCCTGCGGCATCGGTGATCTCAACGCCAACAGCTGCATAGGCCGCGTCAGGCATGCTGGCTGCGGTGCCCGCACCGGACTGAATGCGAAGGGTGTGGCCTTGGGCTTTGAGCTTTTTAGCGGTTTCAGGCGTGATGGCGACGCGCGTTTCGCCGTCCATGATTTCGGCAGGTACCCCAATCAGCATGGGTTTCTCCTCAAGTTTGTTAGTTTTTCGGGTTTCGGGATAAAAGACCCTCAACCCACCGGTATTTTTACCTGCTGGTTAGCTTACATGAGTTTTTTGAAAACCCCGGCTGGGTAATCCATAGCGTCTACAAGCGGCTGCGCCGCGAGGACCTCTTACTATTGATCCGGCCCTGAGAAGTATGAACCGTTCGCCCTGAGCTTGCCGAAGGGCTGACACCGGCTTCGACAAGCTCAGCCCGAACGGAAGTTAAAACTTCATCGAGCCGAATCAATAATTTAGTCCCCGGCCCTTCAAACAGGGGCCGCGGGCCTGGCTTCGCCAGTCCGCAGGCGCAGCGGCCCCCTCGGGGCTGAGCGCTGCGGCTCCAAACCCGCCTGCGCGGGTTTGGACAGCGCGAAGGGCCCGCGCGTCTCGCGCTGGCACGTCCAGGGAGCTACACGCAGTGAGCGAGCGTGGGGGCATTATTTCGCCGTTGGCATGACGAATTCAGCACCTTTGCCAATGCTCTCGGGCCAGCGCTGCATGATGGATTTTTGCTTGGTATAGAAACGCACGCCTTCTTCGCCGTAAGCATGCATGTCACCAAACAGGCTTTTCTTCCAGCCGCCAAAGCCGTGCCAGGCCATGGGCACCGGAATTGGCACGTTGATACCCACCATGCCGACCTGAATGCGGCGGGAAAATTCGCGTGCCACGTTGCCGTCGCGGGTGAAGCAGCTCACGCCATTGCCAAACTCGTGGGCGTTGATCAAGTCGACCGCTTCCTTCAAATCCTTGACGCGCACGCAGCCCAGCACCGGGCCAAAAATTTCTTCTTTGTAAATCCGCATCTCGGGCGTGACATGGTCAAACAGCGTGCCGCCCATCCAGAAGCCATTTTCACAGCCGCTGCCGACGTCCTTGCCAGTGAAGGTGCGGCCATCGACCAGCAGCGTTGCGCCTTCTGCCACGCCCAGATCGATGTAGCCGGTGATGCGTTTGTGCGCAATGCTGGTGACAATAGGGCCCATTTCTGCGTCCAGATTCACGCCGTTTTTAATGACCAGTGTTTTGGCTCTGGCTGTCAACATCGGCAGCAGGCGCTCGGCCACGTCACCGACCAGAACTGCTACCGAGATCGCCATGCAACGCTCGCCTGCCGAGCCGTAGCCCGCGCCAATCAAGGCATCGACCGCCTGCTCCAGGTCGGCATCGGGCATGACAACCATGTGGTTCTTCGCGCCACCCAAAGCCTGCACGCGCTTGCCGTGGTGCGCGCCGGTTTCGTAGATGTAGTTGGCAATCGGCGTGGAACCGACAAACGACACGGCCTTGACATCCGGGTGCACCAGCAACGCATCAACGGCTTCCTTGTCGCCCTGTACGACGTTGAACACCCCATCGGGCAGGCCAGCCTGCTTGAGAAGTTCGGCCATGAACAAGCTCGCGCTCGGATCAATCGGGCTGGGTTTCAGCACAAAGCAGTTGCCTGCCGCAATCGCCACCGGAAACATCCACATCGGCACCATCACCGGGAAGTTGAAAGGCGTGATGCCTGCCACCACACCCAAAGGCTGGCGCAGCGTCCAGTTGTCAATGCCAGTGCTCACCTGGTCGGTGAAGTCGCCCTTGAGCAACTGCGGCATACCGCAGGCAAATTCAACAATGTCAATGCCGCGTGAAACCTCTCCCTGGGCATCGGTGAACACCTTGCCGTGCTCGGCCGTGATCAGGTGGGCAAGCTTGTCTTTGTTGGCGTTGAGCAGCTCCAAAAACTTGAACATGACGCGTGCCCGGCGCAGCGGCGGCAAGTCGCTCCATGCCGGGAAAGCTGCCACGCCGGCAGCAACTGCCGCGTCCACGTCAAGCGTGCTGGCCAGCAGAACCCTGGCCGACACTGCGCCGGTAGCGGGGTTGAACACATCCTGGCTGCGGCTGGAGGTGCCGGCATGCAGTTGCCCGTTTACGTAGTGACCAATCGTTGCTGCTGGAGATAAAGACATGGAGCATCCTTTGAGTTGTGACTAATTCCTAACGCCTAGTCTAGGTCGCCCGACCTGATTTGATAATCCCCGCATTGTTGATTACATTGTTCATATATTTGAACAATAGGTAAGCTTATGTCAGTTGACCAGATTTCTCCGCTAGTAGCCGACCTGCATCTATTGACCGTACTGGCAGTGACTAAAAGCTTTACCGAGGCGGCGCGGCGCCTGGGCGTGTCCAAGGCCTCGGCCAGCATGCGCATCAGCGAGCTGGAGCGCGTCGCTGGCGTGTTGCTGGTGCGCCGCACCACCCGATCTGTTGGGCTGACCGACGCGGGGCAACAGCTGGTCAACGACATGCAGCCTGCGTTCAATCGCATCAGTGAAAGCTACACGGCAGTCATGGACCTTGTGGGCGCGGCGCGCGGGCTGATTCGCGTGACCGCGCCCGTCGCGCTGGGCCGGCAGCATTTGGCGCCCTGTGTCGCCGCCTTCCTCAAGCGCTTTCCAGACATCAATATCGAACTTGAGCTGACTGACCGCTTTGTCAACCTCGCCAACGAAGGGTTTGATCTGGCCATACGCCACACCAGCACCCCGCCTGAGACGCACGTCGCCTGGGTGTTGTGTGAAACCCGCTCTGTCTTGCTGGCCAGCCCTGAATATTTGCATCGGCGTGGTGTGCCCCGGCATCCGTCCGAGCTGGCGGCGCATGACTGCCTTTTGTATCTGGGCAACCACTCCGGCAGCTGGACATTTGTGGGCAGCAACAAAAAAACGACCGCAGAACGCGTTGGCGTGAGCATCAGGGGCTCACTCAAGGCGAACAACAGCGAGGTGCTGAGGGATGCGCTGGTAGCTGGTTTGGGCATAGGCCTGTTACCTGACTTCAGTATTTCGCCTGGTGGCCTCAAGACCCTGCCCCCATCCCTGGTTCAGGTATTGCCCGACTGGCAGGTGCAGGGCTTTTTTGGTGACCGTATTTATGCGCTTCGACCGTGGTCAGCGCAAGTGCCGAAGGCGGTTGTGTGCTTTGTCGAGCATTTGCGGGAAAGCTTTGCGCAGGGTTTTAACGGTGTTGCACTGGCCGTACCCGGGGTAGCTGGGCTGCCAAAAACGGCAAGCATAATCTCGCCATGAACACCAGATGGAAACCCAACGTCACCGTGGCTGCAGTGATTGCAAAAGACTTTGACGGCATCGAAAAATTCCTGCTGGTCGAGGAAATCACCCGCGATGGCTTGCGGCTAAATAACCCGGCGGGCCACCTTGACCCCGGTGAAAGTCCGGAGCAAGGCTGCGCGCGGGAGACCCTCGAAGAAACTGCTTTCCACTTCACGCCCACGGCCATAGTGGGTGTTTATATGTCGCGCTTTGAACGCGTCCAGGCCGAAGGTTTGCTCGACATTACCTACTTGCGCTTTGCCTATTGCGGTGAGTTGGGCGCGCATGTTGAAGGGCAGCCGCTCGACGAAGGCATAGTGCGCACGCTGTGGCTCAGTGCTGACGAAATCAGGGCCTGCGTCAAGCTGCACCGCAGCCCCTTGCTGCTGAGGTGCATGGAAGACTATCTGGCAGGACGGCGGTATCCGCTGGGTATGGTGACTACGGACGCATCTGTATTTGCTATTTAATTCATAGCTACTTGTGCTCGTATATCACTGGTCGAGAGGTTATTTGATGCTTAAAATGTCGTTTTTCAGACCCCATTGACCGGCAAGAGCATCACCATGAACCTCCAAGACTGGATTGGCCGTAGCGAAACCGTGGAAGACATCGCCACTGCCGCGCCCTGCGCGGCGT
Organism: Polaromonas sp.; assembly: GCA_025352405.1. Classification (GTDB taxonomy): domain Bacteria; phylum Pseudomonadota; class Gammaproteobacteria; order Burkholderiales; family Burkholderiaceae_C; genus Polaromonas. Next base: position 4,933 of record JANXTM010000225.1, on the reverse strand, counting down.
TGTCAGCCACGCTGGACAAGATGCCTGCCGACCGGCCGGCATCTGGCGCTCCTTTGCCGCGCCTGTGGCATTGGCTGTATTTTTTACCAGTGGTCTCGCAATCAGACATAGGGCCGGACGGCCATGCAAAACGCGGCGGATTCATGCCGCCCGTGGCGTTGCCGCGGCGCATGTGGGCTGGCAGTGACTTTGCATTCCATGAGCAGCTGCGCGTAGGTGATGCACTGCACCGCACCTCCACCATCATTGAGTTGAAGGAAAAAACTGGTCGCACGGGTGATCTGATATTTGTAAAAGTACGCCACGAAATCCGCCGTAACGGATCAGCCCGTGTGGCTTTGACAGAGCACCACAACATCGTTTACCGGGCAGCCCCTGCGCCAGACGACATAACACCACCACCACAAACCGCGCCCCTTGAGTCAGCTTGGGAGCGCGGTATTGTCCCCAGTGACGTGTTGCTGTTTCGGTACTCGGCGCTGACCTTTAACGGCCACCGCATTCACTATGACCGCAAGTACGCCACCGAAGTCGAAGGCTACCCTGGCCTGGTCGTGCATGGCCCGCTGATTGCCACCTTGCTGATGGATCTGCTGCGCTGCCAAAGGCCCGAAGCCCAGGTTGCCCGCTTTGAATTCAAGGCAGTGCGCCCAAGCTTTGACATCCATCCATTTTCTGTCCACGGTCAGCCATCCCCCAACGGAAAAACAATACGCTTGTGGAGCCGCGATCATGACGGCTATCTGACGATGGACGCAAGCGCAACTTTGACTTAAAGATTTTATGCAACCCTTAAAAGGCATCACCGTCGTCACACTTGAACATGCGATAGCCGCGCCGTTTGCCACGCGCCAGCTGGCGGATATGGGCGCGCGTGTCATCAAGATCGAGCGCCCCGGCGTTGGCGACTTTGCGCGTGGCTATGACGAGCGAGTGCGCGGGCTGGCGTCCCATTTTGTCTGGACCAATCGATCCAAAGAAAGCCTCACGCTGGACGTCAAGCACCCAGAAGCACAAAAAATCCTGATGCGGCTGATCCTTGAAGAAGCCGATGTGGTGGTGCAAAACCTGGCACCGGGTGCTGCAGCAAGACTCGGTTTGTCGTATGAAGCCCTGTCGCAACTCAAGCCCGGAATCATCGTCTGTGACATCTCGGGTTACGGCGACGACCCGAAAAACCCCGGCCCCTACCGCGATAAAAAAGCCTACGACCTCCTGATTCAAAGCGAAGCCGGTTTTGTGTCAGTGACGGGCACCCCCGACGAGCCGGCCAAGTCGGGCAACTCGATTGCCGACATTGCCGCAGGCATGTATGCCTACACCAACATTTTGGCGGCGCTGATGCACAGGCAGCAAACCGGGAAAGGCCAGCGCATTGATGTGTCCATGCTGGAGTCACTTACCGAGTGGATGGGTTTTCCGTTGTATTACGCCTTTGAAGGTGCCAGTCCCCCGCCCCGGGCCGGTGCCAGCCACGCCACGATTTATCCGTACGGCCCTTTTCCTGCAGGTGACGGCAAAACCGTCATGCTTGGCTTGCAAAACGAACGCGAATGGAAAGTGTTTTGCGACCAGGTATTGTTCAATCCGGCAGTTTTCTGTGACGAGCGCTTTTCAAACAATGCCAAACGCAGCGTGGCCCGGGCTGAGCTGTCGGCGCTGATCATTGAAGTGTTTTCAAAACGTACAGCGGCTGAAGTTGTCGAGCTGCTGGAACGCGCTGGTATCGCCAACGCGCAGGTGCGCACCATGGCTGAGGTGTGGGCGCACCCGCAACTGAAGGCGCGTGAACGCTGGCGCGAGGTGGCGACGCCCGCCGGGCCGGTTCCAGCTTTGTTGCCGCCGGGTTCGTGGCAACACAGCGCGCCGCGCATGGACGCCGTGCCTGCGCTGGGCCAGCACACCGATGCGATTCTGCACGGCTGTGGTTACAGCGCTGAACAAATTGCTGCGCTGCGAACTGAAGGCGCTGTCTGAGCCCGGCGATACATGCACCATTGACCCCAAACGTCGCACTATTTCGCGCACGCCACAAACACCTTCGAATTACTCAACCGAAATCTTGCGAGCTTTGATGATGCGGCCCCAGGTCACGGTCTCGCTGGCGATGTAGCGGGCCAAGTCGGTGCGTGTTCCGGGCATGGGGGTCAACCCATGCTTGAGCAGCTGCTCACGCACATCTGGCGAGTTCAACACCTTGACGAGCTCCAGGTTCCAGCGGTCAAGCAACAGTGGCGACGTTTTGCTGGAAGCCACGAAGGCATACCAATTGGTGGCATTGAAACCGGGGTATCCAGACTCGGCAATGGTCGGCACATTAGGCATGAATGCGGGGCGGGTGAGGCCGGTCGTGGCCAGCGCAATCAGCTTGCCCGACTCAATGTACTGGGCGGAGGTAGACGGTGTCGAGTAGTACGACGCTACGCGCCCGCCCAGCAAGTCCTGCATTGCAGGCGCGCCGCCCTTGTAGGGGATGTGCACGGTTTCAATGCCGGCCTGCACATTGAACAACTCGCCAGCCAGATGCGATGCAGACGCCGCTCCGGTAGAGGCAAAGTCGAGGCTGCCAGGCTTCTTTTTGGCCAGCGCCACATATTCGGCCAGGGTTTTGACACCGACGCCGCTGTGCACCACCAGCACATTGGGAAAGTTGACGCCCATGGTGATGGGCGACAAGTCCTTGACCGGGTCGTAACCCAGCTTCATCAGGTGCGGCGCAATCGTCAGAGGGCCGACCGAGCCAAACAGCAGCGTCGCGCCGTCAGCCGGCGCGCTGGCTACAAACTGGTGGGCAATATTGCCACCGGCACCGGGTCGGTTGTCAATCAGCACCGTCTGACCGATGTTCTCACCGAGCTTTCTGGCGATCAGACGGGCCGCGGTGTCAGCCGCGCCACCGGCGGCAAAGCCGACCACCAGGTTGACTGGTTTTTTGGGCGGAAAGTCCTGCGCGTGGGCCGGTAGCGCGAGCAGGCCCGCGAGCCCGATCAGAGTTGTGGCTACGCAGCGTTGGATGAACAGTTTATTTTTCATGGTGTTTCCATTGTTTTTATATCAGTCCGAACCTAATCCGACCGGGCTGGGCTGGCGTTTTTCCACGGCTTGGCGCAGCAGCGCTGCGGTGCGAAAAATGCCATGCGCAAACTTGCCGTAGGGCAGCGTAGCAAACAGTGCCATCACCACACCTAAATGAATGGCCAGCAGCGCCGGCAAGGCCGGTGTGGCGCGCGCCAGCCAAAGCGCCAAGCCACTCAGGCTGGTAAAAAACAGCAGTGCAATAAAGCCCAGGTCCATGGGTTTTTGGGCGCTGTCGCCTTGCAGTGGGTCGCGCCGCAGGTTCAAGCTGAACAGTGCCGCAGTGCCCAACAATAGGCTCACACCACCGACTGCGCCCAGCAGCTTGGGCAAGCTCGGCAAATCATAAGGCGCTGTCCAGCCCAATGCGTAGTGGTAAACGGTTGCAAGAGAAGTCGCGGCAAAGCACAGCATGAAGCCGTAAAAGGTGAGGTGGTGCGCGCGCTGGCGTGACAAGCTGTAGGCGTCGCTTTCGTTGTTGCAGCCTTCGCCGTGCCCGCCGCCCAAGTATTTGAGCCGCAGCACGTCATGCGTTGCCTCGGCGGCGGCGGACGGGCTCACAGGCTGGTTTGACGTGGCCGGCGTGACATCGCGCCAGAACCGCCGAACGCCCAGACTCAAGGCCAACACCGCCCAGAGAAACACCGGCGCAAACATGGCGACCAGCAGGTTATGGGGGAAAAGGTTGTAAAAGTTGCCGCGCAAATCACCGCCCCAGAGCGTGCCATTGAGCGCCAGCGCCAGCAACAAAAATATCGCCAGCCCGGCAGCCAGCGCCAGGGACAAGGTCAGGCCGTTTCGCTGGTAGAGCTTGCCCAAAACGGCAGGCCAGGCATAGTCCACATAGGTCTGCCCGCGCACCAGCGCCATGGCTTGCGGCACATTGACGGCGAACTCGTGCGGCTGCGCGTACTGGCAGGCATGCAGGCAGGCACCGCAGTTGTGGCAAAGATTGGCCAGGTAATGAATGTCTGCCTTGCCAAATTCAAGCCGCCGCGTCATGGCCGGAAACACCGCACAAAAACCTTCGCAATAACGGCAGGCATTGCAGATTTGCATCTGGCGCGCCACTTCGGTCTCAGGCGCACTTAACGGCGTGAAGGGCAGACCCGCCACCACATTCCCGTTGGCCAATGCCACCGCATCGCGGGTCAAAGCTTCAAGCTGCCGCATAAGATGCTCCTGTTTTAATAGCTGCCTGGGCCGATTGCACCCCGGCGATACGGCCAAAAGCCGTGCCAATCGACATCCCGACACCGGCCGTGTAGCCCTTGCCCAAGACATTGCCGGCCATCATTTCGCCGGCTACAAACAGGTTGTCACTCGGCACGCCGCCAAAAAATACGGCTGTTGTTGCATCGGTTTTCAAGCTCAGATACGTGAAGGTCACGCCGGGTTTGAGGGCGTGGCCGTAAAACGGCCCCTTGTCCACCGGCCGCGCCCAATGCGTCTTGGCAGGCACCAATTGGTCGGTGTGGCAGTCGTCCAGCACGGTGTGGTCAAAGCTGCCGACGCGGCAGGCGGCGTTGTAGTTGTTCAGGGTTTGCATGAAGGCGGGCACGTCAAGGCCGAGCTTTTGTGCAAGCTCGGGTAGCGAGTCTGCCCGGGTGCCGGGAAACACCGGCGGCATGAAGCGGCCTGCGGCCTTGGCGTCAATGATCGAATAAGCCACTTGCCCCGGCTGCTGCGCCACCAGCCGGCCCCAGATGGCGTAGCGCTTGGGCCAAAAATCTTCGCCTTCGTCGTAGAAGCGCTGGCCCTCGCGGTTGACCACCACGCCGAGCGAGACGCAGTCAATGCGCGTGCAGATGCCGCCGTCATACAGCGGTGCGCGTGCATCAATGGCCACCATGTGCGC
>JANXTM010000207.1 GCA_025352405.1 Polaromonas sp. | reverse complement strand
CCAAGCTCGCGGGCCGTGGCTGAAAAGCTGCCGCTGCGTACCAGTAGACTGAAGAATGCCATCTCGGAAAGGGGTGGGCTGGATGCGTTCAAATTAGTTGTTTTTAACCAGAAGTTAAGAATGACAAACTTTAGAGGTTTTTAAAACCTCTACCAAACGCCATCACATCAACACGCAAGTTCCGAAATGTGGTGTGCCCGAGCTGTGCACCCGTGCCCTGTCGCGCTAATTTACAAGGTTTGCGGTTACAGGGCCTTGGAAAAAAAACCATGAAGTGCGTCATAGGTCTCATCCGGACACTCTTCTTGCAGGTAGTGCCCGGACGGTACCGTGCCGGTCTGCACGATGTTACTGGCATATTGGCTCCATACTGCTGCTGCGTCATGGTTACGACCGACTCCACCCTTTTCCCCCCAAAGGATGAACGACGGGCAGCTGACCCGTTTACCTTGGTCAAAGTCAGCGGTATCAATGGCCAGGTCAATGCCGACGGTGGCACGGTAATCCTCACACATGGCGCGAACAGTTTCGGGGTTTTTGATGCAGCGGATGTATTCAGCCAGTGCTTGTGGGTTAAAAAAGCTGGTGCCACTGTCGGTTTTCGACAGTTTTCGCCGAATGTAAAACTCCGGGTCCGCACTAATCATGTGTTCGGGTGTCGGCGATGGCTGAATCATGAAAAACCAGTGCCAGGAAAATTTCCCCCACTGGAAGTTCACGTTATTCAACAAATGGTGCTGCGGCAGCATGTCGACAAAACTGGCCCGCAACACTTTTTGAGGGTGGTCCAGGCACATGCGGTGCAACACTCGGGCACCCCGGTCATGTCCGGCTGCATAAAACTGCTCGAACCCCAGCGATGCCATCACCTCGACCTGGTCCTGTGCCATCGCACGGAACGAATAGGCTTCGTGGTTCGCGCCACCGGGCGGCTTGGAACTGTCGCCATACCCCCGCAGGTCAGTGCAAACCACGGTGAAGTTTTCTGCCAGGCGCGGCGCCACCGCGTTCCAGCTCAAGTGGGTGAAGGGGTTGCCGTGCATCAGCAACAAGGGTGGGCCGCTGCCGCCGACCAGTGTCACGATGTCTGCGCCGCTGGTTTTTATAACCGATTTGTTAAAATTTTCGAACATAATAAAAATTCCTAGTCATGATTCGGTGATGAAAAGAGATTGACGCAAGACGGCGTTGAAATGAATATTAGCCCTGTTTGCGTGCGAGTGGCTGGCCGGGTTGTAGGTTGGTTAATAGGCTGAACTGTTTACGCGCAATAGGGTAGAAATTGACGCATGAAATTTCCTTTTTGTTAACGCTGTGTTGCAGGCTGCGACGCCACGTTGGCGATTTGCTGCACCCGCAATTTTTTGGCAGCTGCCATCCGGGCACCAATGCGCAGGGCTTGCTCTAACGCGCCTGTGTCCGCCTTGCCCTGGCCCACAATGTCAAATGCAGTGCCGTGGGCGGGGGTCGTGAAGACCACCTTCAGGCCAGCGGTGACTGTCACGCCTTTATTGAAACCCAGCAGCTTGGTCGCAATCTGTCCCTGGTCGTGGTACATCATGACCACGCCGTCGTACTCGCCCTTGAGTGCCTTCAGAAAAATCACATCGGAGGGCACGGGGCCGGTGCAGTTGATACCGCCCGCAGCCAGGCTTTCAACCGTCGGCCGGATGATGGTGATTTCTTCGTCGCCGAACAGCCCGCCTTCGCCGCCATGCGGATTCAGCGCTGCAACAGCGATACGCGGCGTGGCCACACCAGTGGCCCGCAGTGTTTCGTTGGCCAGCGTCACGGCCGAGGTGATGCGCTCCGGGGTGATGAGCCCGATGGCCTCACGCAAGGCGATATGCGAAGTCACCCGGAATGTCGCGAACTCCTTGATGACATTCATCTCGCCAAAAAATCCCTTGTGACCGGTCAGTGCCGCGAACATTTGATGCTCGTCGTGATACTTCCAGCCACCGCGATGCAAGGCCGCCTTGTTGAGCGGCGCGAAGCAGACGGCGTCCAGTTGGCCCTCACCGGCGAGGTCTATCATGTGCTTCAGGGTATCGCCGGTCAGGCGGCCAGACTCGGGCGATATCTCGCCACGTTTGATCGCTGACGGGTCAACATTTCCCAAGTCAACTATCGGTGTGTCGCTGTTTGACCAGTCAATCGCGGCGACGCTCTCGTAGCTGCGCCGCGGCAGGCTGACACCGGCGTCCCGGCAGCCCAGATCAAGTACACGTGCATCGCCGATGACTGCAATACGCGCGACGTTTTTGAGGGCACCTGACGCCAGCAATCTGGCGCTGATCTCCGGGCCGATACCGGTCATGTCACCCAGCATCAGTCCTATGACAGGAAGTTCGTTCATGCTATTTCCTTGGTTTAGCTTGTAGATGCGGTCAACGCCGTCATCAGGTCGGCGATGGAGGGCAGGTTTTCCAAATCTCGGACCATGGCCACGACTTGCCGGGCTTGCTGCAATGGAAACTTCGCGTACTCGGCGTTTTCCATAAACTTGCCGGCGACCTCGTCATAACTCATTGGGTCGGCCGGGCTGCCCTTGCCGAAGTCAGAGCGGCCAGAAACTTTGCGCCCGTCCGACAGTTCGATGTCTATCAGCGTGGTCATCTTGTGGTAACCCGCAGCTTCTGCATCATCGTCAACCACAAAATCTATCTTTTCGATCATGGCTCGAACGTCTGGGCGCATCACCACCTCGTCGGTGAATTCACCCAGGCCCGCGCGACGGTCAAGCAAAAGAATTGCCATGCAAAATTCCATCGAAAACTTGGCCTGGAGCTCGTTCATCGGACGGTGATGAATCAGCGCGTTGGGCATATTGTGGTTGGTACCGATACGCACCCGCAGCACGTCTTTGGCCTGGATGTCGTGGGCCTTGATCAGACGCAGCATTTCTGTCATACCCGGATGGGTGAGTGAGCCGGATGGATGTGGCTTGATGGACACCCCCGGATTGGCAATCGTCCATGGCGCGCCCAGCTTGCCGAAAATGTAATCAGCGTCATAACCACCACCCGCGGCGTTGAAAAATCCGCGTGGCGCTTCCAGGATGTGGTCGGTCGCCGTCCAGCCGTAAGAAGCAAACTGTGCAGCGGTGACGCCACTTTCAGACGCGCGGCCGGCATGAAACGGCTTGGTCATGGTGCCAAAGTTTTCACGAAGGCCGGCCGACTGGCTGCCCGCAATGGACAACGCGCGCGCGGTGGCCTCTACACCAAGCCCCAGCAACTTGGCGCTGGCCGCCGCTGCTGCAAAAGTGCCGCACGTACCGGTAGCGTGGAAGCCGGTCTGGTAGTGGCGCGGATGGATGGCTTCTGCAATCTTGCACTCGACTTCCACGCCGAGGTGGTAGGCGAGCATGGTGGCTTTTCCGCTGGCGTTGGCAAATTGCCCCATAGCCAGCGCAGCCGGCAGGGCTGGCGCGGTCGGGTGGGTCAGCAGGCCGTAGACCCGGTCTGCAGCGACAGCCAGTTGGGTGTCGTCATAGTCGTCTGCATGGATGGCGACGCCATTGGCAAACGCGGCAAAGCGCGGTGCGATCTTTAGGTTGGTGCCAATCACCGTGGCAGCGCCCGCACCCAGGCTGAGGTCAGACAAATGCCGGCGGACCAGTTGCCCACTGTGGGTGGCGTTGCCCGAAAGGGCCAGGCCCAGACCGTCAAGAATCGACTTTTTGCCCAGCGCGATCACGTCGGACGACAGATCGGATGGCTTGGCGTCGGTGATGAACTTCGCCATGTAAAGGGTAAGGTCGGCGGTTTTGGAATCTGCTGTTTTCATGTCCATAGGGCTTTTGTGTAGATGCGGCCAGTTGGCCTGTGGTGTGACTGATAACGAAACTCGTTGAAGGGATGCGTTTGGGGCGATGTGTAGGTGCTCCGAATAAGTTTGATCAGCGCGCAAGCGCCCTGCAATGCTCTGGTGGAAAGTGCAGCCAGACGCCGGCGCCTTCTTCCGCCGCGACGTTTACAGAGGTGATGACCCTGACGGTTTCGCCGCCGGCCAGCGTCACCAGATAGTCCCGATGAGAGCCAAGATAAACTTGGCGGGTCACCGTTCCGCCGATCCAGTTAAGTGCGCTGGCATCGGGCTTCACGGTACCCATCTGGATATCGTGGTGGCGGATAGACACCGCCGTATCGCCGTTGACGGCAAAGTCGCCCGAGCCGCAACGCAGCACCAGACCAGCTCCACAATCCACCGAAGCATCACCCGTTGACTTGCCCTTGAAAATATTAGCCGACCCGATGAAGCGGGCTACAAATTCCGTGAGTGGCCGCTGGTAAATATCTTCCGGCGAGCCCGCCTGTTCAATCACGCCCTGGTTCATGACGACGATCACGTCAGCCGTCGTCATGGCTTCGGTCTGGTCGTGCGTCACATAGACGGTGGTGTAGCGGTACTTGTCATGCAGACGGCGAATTTCAAAGCGCATTTCTTCACGCAGATTGGCGTCGAGATTAGACAGCGGTTCATCAAGCAACAAAATTTCGGGTTCGATCACCAGCGCCCGTGCAAGCGACACCCGCTGTTGCTGGCCACCCGACAGGTTACCGGGATAGCGGTCTGCCAGCGATGCCAGTTTGGTGGCGGCCAGCATGGTTTGTGTACGCTGCTGTACTTCGGCTTTTGCCAGGCCGCGCAAGCGCAGGCCGTAGGCAATGTTTTCAAAGACCGTCATGTGCGGCCACAACGCATAGCTCTGAAAGATCATCGACATCTCTCGGCGCTCTGGCGGCTCGGTATGGTCCGGCGACGAAATACAGCGTCCCCCGACATGGATCTTGCCAGCGGATGGCTCAAGGAAACCAGCTATCAGGCGCAGCGTGGTGGTCTTTCCACAGCCCGACGGCCCCAGCAGGCAGACCAATTGCCCTTTTTCGATGACCAGGGAGATGTCGCTGACGACGGTCAGCGCGCCATACTGTTTGGTCAAACCGGTTAACTCTAAAAAACTCATGGAATATCCTCAAAAGTTCTTGTTGTGTGAGGCAATGGGGGAGTGCGCAGGAGGGTGCCTGCGCTCCGAGCGAAAAGATTCAGGAGCCGGGAACCCTCTGGCCGCCCAGAACGGGGAGCCGGTTGGCCAGAAAGACGACAGTGAAGGTGACCGCCAGCAAGGTCAGGCCCAGCACGGATATCGCACCGAGGTCACCGCTTTCGTTCAGGTCATAAATAATGACCGACACCAGTTTGGTATTGGAGGTGGTCAGCAAGATGGCAGCCGAAAGCTCGCGTATCGTGCCAATGAAGATGAAGCACCAGGTCGCGATCACGCTGGTACGCAGCAAGGGCGCCGTGATCAGTCTCAAGGTATTCAGCCGGCTGGCACCCAGAATGCGGCTGGCCTCCTCAAGCTCGGGATGGATGCCGTGAAAGGCCGATGACATCTGCTGGTAGCCGGCCGGCATTTCGATGGTCAAAAAGGCGATCAGCAAAATCCACAAGGTCCCGTACAACATCAGTTGCGGATGCGAGTACGTCAGGAACAGGCCAACGCCCAGCACGATGCCCGGAATCGCCACCGGTGCGGTCGCAAGAAAACCAAGCAGGCGGGCGCCCGCGACGGTATTGCGTGCGACCATGTAAGCGGTCAAAACCGAGATGGCGGTACCAATGGTGGCCGTCAGGAAACCCAGCAAAAAGGTGTTGCGCATGGCGAGTTGCGTTGCTGACAACTCGAAAAACACAAACTGAAAGTTGTGCAGCGTCAAGGTCGCCCAGGTGAGCGATTCGGAGACGTTTCGCGTCAAAGCAGTTTTCACCAGCGCGGCATAAGGCAACAGCACGGTCAGCGACATCACCGCCACCACAAACACAATCGCCAGCGGCTTCCATTTGCGCAGGCGCAACAGCTTGGCCTCGCCGCTTTTCCCACCCAGCACGGTGTACCCCTTGCGGCCGAGAATCCAGCTCTTGCCTTGCAGCAGCAAAATGGTAATCAGCAGCAATGGCAGGGACGCAGCCGCGGCCAGACCCGGTTTGGCCGGAAACTGGAACAGGCTCCAGATTTTTGTAGTGATCACGTGAAAGCCTGCAGGCAGCGCAAGAATGGCCGGCGAGCCAAACATCGTGAGCGCCTGCAAAATGGCAATCAGTGAGCCCGCCAGCATGGCCGGCATCACCAGAGGAATCGTCACCCGCCGCAAAGTCAGCATTGTGCGGCCTCCCAGGATGGCGGAGGCGTCCTCCAGATCCGACGGTACCCGGTCAAGCCCGTTCGCCACCAGCGTGAACACATACGGAAAGGTGTAGCAGGCGATTGCAAAGATCAGACCGGAAAAGGTGTAGATATTCACCAGGAAGGTGTCCGTCGGTGAGTCGGTCAGGTAGCGGTACAGCACATTGATCATGCCGCTATTGGGCGCCGCCAGGATCTCCCAGGCGATGGCGCCCAGGAAAGGCGGCGTGACAAATGAAGCCGTCACCAACGCCCGGACCACGCCGCGTCCCGGCAGGTCGGTGCGGGACACCAGCCATGCCAGCGGCGTGGCGATCAGGCACGACAGCGCCCCCACACCCAGCGCCATGCCAATGGCCAACAAAAATGGCTTGCGCATGGTGGCGTCAGTCACCAAGGTGGCAAAGTTGCCGAGGGTAAGGGCGCCTGAGCTGTCCATGACACTGGAACGGAACAGCCAGAAAAGCGGAAACAGCACAAGCACAGCGAGGACCAGCGCCAGCACTAGGAATGCCGGCAGGAACAGGTCAACCCGCAGTAGCTTTCCTGTCGCGGAAGCCGGGGTAAGGGGACTCATCGCTCAGGTTCCGAAATACTGTTCGTAATTTTTCTTGATCGTTTCGATCTGCTTTTCAAGCGCCTGCGGATCGGTGCGCAGTAGCTTGATCTGGGTGAGCGGTGTCCGGCTGGCTTTCTCCTTCACTTCTGGATGGAAAGAACGCAGGCCGCCCACATCACTGCCGATTTTTTGGGCTTCCTTGCTGAATAAAAAGCTGTAGAACAATTTGCCGGCGTTGGGATGCGGTGCGTTTTTGAGCAAGGCTGAATTGCCGACCACCAGTGGAGTGCCTTCAGTCGCATAGATGGGTTCGATCGGAACGCCCGATTCCTTTAGGATAAACACGTTGTATTCATTGCCGTCGGCCATGATCTGACGCTCACCTTGCGCTAGCTTTTTAGGCGGCTCGGTGGACGACTGGGTTTGCATGACGTTTTGCTTGCCGAGTTTCTCGAAGTAGCCCCAGCCCAGCTGCTGGCTGATGGCATAGGTGCCGGTCATTACCGTGCCACTGTAGCCGGGGTGCGCCTTGATCATTTTGCCTTTCCACTTGGGGTCCAGCAGGTCGACCAGGCTCTTGGGTGCGTCTTCCTTTTTTACCAGCTTGGTGTTGTAGGCCAGCACCGAGAGATGCGCTCGGTAGGCAGCAAATTGCCCATCCGGGTCTTTCTCGGCGGCAGGCCAGAGCTTGGCCACATCCATCGGCACGGCGGGCTGCAGCCAGCCATTGCGTTTGAAGTAAATGAAGTGGATGGCATCGGAGGTTTCGATCACATCAACTGCGTAAATTTTGCTGCCATATTCCTGGTTGATGCGCTGGAAAATGCGTTCAGCGCCGGCGCGTTCTACCTGGACTTTGATGCCCGGGTATTTGGCTTCAAACGCGCTTGCGACTTTTTCCGACACAAGAACATCGGTAGAGGCATAGAACACCACCTTCGCTTCCTTGACGGCGGCGGCGATAAGTTGCGGCGTGACCTCGTAGGGTGCAGGTGCCTGAGCGTGGGCCGTACCGGCCAAGGAAAAAACGGCTGTGAAGAGCCCCGCGAGCAGTGATTTTCTAAACATGTTTGTCTCCATTAATTAATACAGCTTCATGAATATCCGCACGGGTAAATCTGATTTACCTCGCAAGATATGAATCCGTTCGAGCCATCTTTTGCAGCTCTTTGCCTATGGTCTGCCGAAAAACCAATTCGGGACCATCGCATTTGTCCGTGAAAGCATCCCTCAGTTGATTAAAAATTTGGCAGCCAGTGCAGTGTTGTACTAATTGTGTTGTCTCCAGATTTTCACCCTGTTGGATTCTTTCCTATAAACGCTACTGGCTACGCCTTACGCAGCGAACTGCAGACGGCGCTGACAACCTCGGCTGTGGTTGCCGTGCCGCCCAGGTCGCGCGTGTGCAAGGCCGGGTTCGCTGTAGCCGCCGTCACCGCATCCATCAGGCGCCGGGCGGCATCTGTTTGGCCAAGATGCTCCAGCAACATCACGCAACTCCAGAAGGTGCCGACTGGATTGGCCAGGCCTTTACCCATGATGTCGAAAGCTGAACCATGGATGGGTTCGAACATGGATGGATACTGACGTTCAGGATTGATGTTGCCGGTAGGCGCGATGCCGAGGCTGCCCGCTAGCGCTGCGGCAAGGTCGCTCAGGATGTCGGCATGAAGATTGGTGGCGACTACTGTGTCCAGCGATGCGGGCCGGCCCACCATGCGCGCAGTACAGGCGTCAACAAGTTCCTTATCCCAGGTGACATCCGGAAATTCTTTGCTGATCTGCAGCGCAATTTCGTCCCACATCACCATGGCGTGACGTTGCGCGTTGGATTTGGTCACCACTGTCAGGAGTTTGCGCGGCCGAGACTGGGCCAGCTTGAAGGCGAAACGCATGATACGTTCGACGCCTGCACGCGTCATCATTGACAAATCGGTCGCAGCTTCAATCGGGTGGCCCTGATGGACACGTCCGCCAACACCGGAGTATTCGCCTTCGGTGTTTTCGCGCACGATGACCCAATCCAGATCTTTGGGGGCGCAACGTTTGAGTGGCCCGTCTATGCCCGGCAGGATGCGTGTGGGCCGGACATTGGCGTACTGGTCAAAGCCCTGGCAGATTTTCAGACGCAGACCCCACAGCGTGATGTGGTCGGGGATATCGGGATCACCGGCGGAACCAAACAGAATGGCGTCCATGCCGCGCAGCGCGTCCAGGCCATCAGCCGGCATCATGACGCCGTGTTTTCGGTAGTAATCGCCACCCCAGTCGAAGCTTGAAAATTCAAAGCCAAATTCGCTTTGGCCAGCAGCCAGGGTTTCCAGCACAGTTTGCCCGGCTGGCACCACTTCTTTGCCAATGCCGTCACCAGGAATGCAGGCGATCTTGTATGTTTTCATCAAATTCCTTGTTGTTTGCGGGTAACTTTACGTATTTAATTTTTTAAAAAATCGCCTCAAAGTAAACTCATTATTTACTTTAAGTTAATAATACGAGCGCAGCTGCGGTATTCAGGAAAACAGTTTTTTTAGGTCGCCGGTGAATCGCCACGAGTGTTTTGTCCGTTGGCGCGCAGCTCCTGCCGCGCACGTTGGTGTTGACTAAAGCAGGCTTATCACCCCAGTTAATTTCTGCTCCTTAGCTTCCTGCGCGCTGCACTATGCCGGGGCACTCACCCTCAAGCCAAAGTTGCACCGCCTCGGGATTTTTCCCGTACGCGCGCTTGATGAGTTTCTGCAGGGTAAAACCTTAGCGGGCTCAGTATTTGCCGGTGCTCGGTACTTGCAAGTCAATGCCGTAATCTTGGCTGATGAGCCGGCCTGCTCCCGCTCCTGCTCTTGCCTGAGCACGCGGCCATCGCCTTTGCTGCGGCGTCGGCAAGCCGGGCGAATGGCGAACCAGCCGCCATCATCAAACAAATCAATGACGGTGTGAGCGGCCGGCTAACTCAAACCCGTCATCTCCACGACTTTCATAATTTTGATACCTCCAATAGGCGGCCTCACGGCTTGCTTGCGCCGCTCGTAAAGTTATTCGAGGGTTGGCTTCCTGTCATTTGTTTCCGTAGCGCTAAAAGTATCGGTGGATATCTTTTTTCGGCAGCCCTTTACTTGCGCGCCGGTCAAGTCCAGCCCTAACTGTCGCCACGCAAGGAAGTCAATGCATCCCGGATTTCGAAAACAGGTTCAGCACCACGACGCCAGCAATGATCAGCGCCATGCCGAGCACGCCCATGGCGTCTATTTTTTGCTGGTGAAAAAAGTAGCTGGTGATGCTGATCAGCACAATGCCCAGTCCTGACCAAATGGCGTAGGTGACGCCGGTGGGAATGCTTTTCATGGTGACAGTCAAAAAGTAAAGCGCAGTGCCGTAGCCGATCACCGTGATGACGGACGGCACCAGGCGTGTGAAGCTGTCGCTGGACTTCAAGGCGGTGGTAGCAATGACTTCGGCAATGATGGCGATGCACAGGGCCAGATAAGAGTTCATGCG